>CAZRNB010000108.1:0-10412 GCA_964601355.1 uncultured Pirellulales bacterium | reverse complement strand
GGCCTGGCAATAGCAAAAGGCCTGGCCCGGCACGGCGCTAAAATTGCAATCCTCGCCCGCACGGAAAAGCAGCTAAAACAAGCCCAAAAGCAAATTCAAGCCGACATAAACAAAAAAATATGGACCTTTCCTTTCGACCTGGCAAACACAAATAAAATAGAAGCACTTTTCCAGAAAATAATAAAAGAAACAAAGGGCATTGATATCCTGGTCAATTGCGCAGGTATAACTCGCCGAGCGCCGGCTGAGGATGTTAATCTGAATGACTGGAAACAAGTCATCGGCGTAAATCTTACCGCCGTGCTGGCAATGTCGCAGGCTTTTTGTCAGCATCGAAAACAAATTGGCGCCGGCGGAAAGCCCGCCAGACGTTCGGCGGGTAAAATTATCAATATCGGCTCGCTGATGTGTCAGGCAGTTCGTCCTACGAACGCAGCTTACGCGTGCAGCAAAGGCGGCGTGCTGATGCTGACAAAGTCACTGGCCGTTGAGTGGGCAAAATACCATATCAACGTCAATGCCATTGGGCCGGGTTATATCGCTACCGAGCTTACCGCACCGTTGCAGAACGACCAAAATCTTAATAACTGGGTCATTTCAAAAACACCTCTCGGCAGATGGGGTCAGCCGGACGATATTGTCGGGACGGCAGTTTTCCTGGCCTCAAGCGCAAGTGACTTTGTCACCGGACAGATAATATATGTAGATGGCGGCTGGCTGGCGATGCTGTAGAATAAAAATCCCCAGTAAAACTGGTGGCTAAATAATATTTGATATTTAGATGTAAGTTTTAAGGAGACCACGTTATGAAAAGTAAAAGAATCAAACTAATGGTAATTGTGCTGTTGTTTATCAACTGCGGAATCGTTCAGGCAAGGATCAAATTAGTGGCTCTGCCGGAACGGGCGGCAACGGTGATTCGGCTGGATAACCCGCAGGCGACACTGATTGAGGAAGAACGCGTGCTGACGTTGCAGACGGGCATTAACAAGGTGGACTTTTCCTGGAAGGGGGTCAGCATCGACGCCGACTCGATTCGCCTGGCTGTGCTCGACCATCCGGATAAGGTAAAACTTCTTAGCGTAAGCTACCCGCCCGATGAGGCTGCCCTTGTCTGGGACATCTGCAGCACCGACAACTTCGCAGAAACTGTGCGGATAAGCTATCTATTGAGCTTTATCGACCGGCTGATTACATACACGGCTATAGCCGACAAAGCCGAGTCAAAGCTCGACATAAAGAGCTTTTTAGTGCTGCGGAATTTCTCCGGCGAAGATTTCGACAAGGCGCGTGTGCTGCTTGACTACGGCGAAGCCTTCGAGCAGGGCATCGACCACGAGGAGACCAAGCAGATGCTTTTTCTAAAGGCGGATAAGGTGCCTATCACAAAGATTTGGACATTCGATTCGGAAAAGCTGCCGTGGGACCAGGAACAGTTAGAAAACAGAAACATCGGCATTCCCGTAAGCTACCGAATTGTCAACGACGCCAATAGCAGCCTGGGCAAATTTGCCCTTTGGGGTGGAAAGGCACGAATCTTTCAGGACGACGGCCACAACAGCACCATCTTTTTGGGCGAAGACACGACCAAATTAGTGCCGGTCGGCGAAAAAATGGAGCTTTATATCGGCGACAGCAGAGACATCGTCATAACACAGCGAAAAATGAAGAACGTACAAATTAATGTACGAAGGAACGATGATGAAAAAATTGTTTTGTGCGATACGGATGAAGAAATCGTCGCTAAGATCGAGAATTTCAAGGATAGTCCCGCCGTCCTTACTATGCTGCAGCACATCCCGGGCCAGTGGGACATGGAGCAGTGCAATATGAAGTATAAAAGAAAAGATGCCTATTCACTTGAGTTCGAGATTGATATGCCGGCCAGAATAGAAAAAGGCCCGGCAGTAAAAGAGCTTAAGATGCACTACCATCGGCGAAACGTTAGGCCGTGAAATAACAGGGATCAGGGGTCGGGGGTCGGGGATTAGAAAACAGAAAACAAAATATAGGAGCAATAAAATGAGACGCTTAATACCAACAATATTTATAATCGTTGCGATAAGCTCTGCGTCATTCGCCAAGGTTGACCTGGTGACACTTCCTTCGCGGGACACGGTGCAGCTTACGATTTATAACTCAGCAGACATGACCTTAGTGCGGGAAAGCAGAGCTTTAACCCTGAAAGAGGGCAAAAACAGCCTGCAATTTTCCTGGGCTAATACGCTCATAGACCCAACCAGCCTTGAGATGCTGCCCAAGGCCAACGCCGACAAGATTAATATTGCCGAGCTTGTCTATCCGCCGAGAGTAACGAACCTCGGCCTATGGAACATCGAAAGCGGCGTAAGCGGCAAAGTGCCGGTAGAGATTACATATCTAACCAGCGGCCTATCCTGGCGGGCGTTTTATATGGGGACGCTGGCCAACAATGAAAAAACGATGCGGCTGCAAGGCTATGTCCGCGTCACCAACAATAGCGGCGAAGATTACGAAAACGCCCAGACCCGGCTAATCGTCGGTGTAGTGCATATACTCGATGAAATCGCCGAGCTTGCCCGCAGACAATATCCTTATGGCAGGCCGGGAGAGGTAGTGCCTCTGGAACAACAACTTCATCCTACGGCAGCACCCGTTTTGAAAGGAGCCGGCGTAAGAATGCGTGCCCTAGCAGAAGAAGCACTGGCTAAGCCAAAGGAAATTACAAAGGAAGGTCTTAGCGAATACTTTCTTTATACAATTGAAGGGACAGAAACGATTCTGACCGGCTGGTCGAAAAGGCTGATTAGCTTCGATGTTGATGAGGTGCCGGTGGTGAACCTGTATAAATATGAAGAAGAAAGATACGGCCCGAGCGTGGTTCGGTTCCTCAGCTTCAAAAATAACAAAGAGCATAAGCTCGGCCAAACACCCATACCGGGCGGGGAGCTGAAGGTTTATAGAGCCGCCGATAGTCATGGTCATTTATCTTATACAGGTCAATCCGAGTTTAAATACATTCCTGTTGATGAAGACGTGGAGCTTAACCTTGGGCCGGTGGCCGACGTCGTTGTCGAGCCGACACCTATGGACTTCAAGACGGATAATTACCGCTTCGACAATCATGGTAACATAATCGGCTGGGACGAAATCCATACGTTTAAGATTGAAGTTAGGAATACTCGTGACATCGGCGTCAAAATCGAAATCCAGCGAAACTTTGATACGACCTACTGGAACCTAGAAAGAAGCGGAGACTTCGACCAGTTTAATAAGGTTGACATGGATACGGTCAAGCTGGCGATTGATTTACAGCCTCGCTCGACAAAAACGTTCCAATACACCGTCAGGTCCTATCGCGGCACTCGACAGGAAGATTGGAGGGAAACTTCGCAGTAGGCCGTTACGTTGATAAATATTAAAGGAACCCCCAAATAAATTTGGGGGCTAAACATATTGTTTAGCCCTGCGATTTTATCGCAGGGTTTCTACCGCCGTTATATCAAAAACATCGAACTGTGGGCCGAACTGGCGCAGGTAGTATAGAGAATAAGAACGCTCGAAAACAAACACGGGCAAAAGTATGACGGTACCGATATAAGGTATCAGCAAAAGCACACTTGCACAGCAACAGCAGCAGCCGATACAAAAACCGAGAACAATAACCGCACCAATAGCAATCGCTATCACAATCCTAAAAAGGGCGTAAAGAGCAAAGTAAGCCTTGTTCGCAGAAAGCAGTGTCCAGAACTCCCGCCAGGCGGCTGTTGTACCAATAAAAGGTATTCGTAAAAACATAATCGTCAGGACAAAATCCATTGTGAACCTGTGCACAAGCCAAAATACGATCACTAAGAAGAGAAAGGCCAGACTCGCCATAATAAGACCAGGTATAGCCAATACGAACAACGGCCAGGATATTAATGCAAGGATAAAGAAAATAACAAGAACACAAGGCACAATAAAAACCGCCAAGGATATAAAACCCACAACGATTCTAAAAAGAAAAAGGCTGTTGGCACGTTCACGGAATTTGACCCACGGAATTTTAACTTCAGCCTTGTTCTCCGCGACGCAGTGCAGGAACATAAATCGTCCCCGGCTGCTAAGCCATGTCAGGAAAATCCAAAGGCCTATCCCAAATAATAAGACCATAATGCCCACAGGAATAATCCAAAGATTGTACAGGAAAAATTCTTTGGCCTCTTCGATTGCATGTCGGGCATCGTTCATATTCCACTGTGCCCTGCCGTTGCCTCCGCCTCCACCTCCGCCTCCGCCACCATTACCGAGGTACGCCAGCCAGGCGCAAAAGCCGATAACGAGCCATTTGCCCAGATCAAACGGCCTAAAAAGGATTGTTGATACCCTTTCAAAAGCCGGGCCCAGAGGGTCAATTACACTTATCCTTTTATGCTGCTCGGCAGTCATAATACATCCTCAACACGTAAAGCGGCTGACAGGAACAACGCCCATATCGTGGCTGTTCAGGGCCACGGATTTCATCTGCCGACTATTACTTATACCTTGGATTTTTCCACTTGTTGTTTTAGCTTACCCAGCTCCCTGCGGACCGGCCAATCGGCGAAAGCCAGAAATAAAACCATAATCAGCGTTGCCACTGGTATCAGCACCAATAGTCCAATTGCCCAGCTATAGCCTGCCTTTGAAAATATCTTGCAGAAAACCAGTATCTTTATGGCAGTTACTACTATAACCGTAAAAGAAATGAGCACGAGCAGGAGCAATAGGAATATCGGGGCCACATCCGCCCATTGACGCGTGACGAAAACAGATTCCATTGTATTTTCCTTTCAACTATTTGTGAAGCTATCTTATGGCAAAAGCGCCCTTTTCAGGTTTTTAATATAACGAATTGCCGCCTTCATACAAGTAAAATTTGCCTATACTCTGCCAAAAATCCCATTAGGTTATTTGTCCCCGCCACCCTTGGGCAGGGCATAAAAAAGCCCCCGGCACAGGTCCTGGGGCTAATCTTTTTAAGAATGGTTAAGTCCTGTCGTGAATGGTTTCTATTGTTGCTGCGTAGTTTTTGTTTTCTTTCTTCGAAATCTTTTCCAGAAAATCAGGCCGATTGGGACAACGCCCAAACCGGCAAGGCCGACTTTTGCTTTCACCGGAATGAAGGGAAGAATATCGCTTAACTTAAATTCCGTGTAACCTTCGGGAATCTCAATGTCAAAAATTCCTTCATCAAGCTCAACGTCGTACTCATCCAAAATATTTATCTCGCGTAGATTAAAATCCGCGAACGCCGTGAATAGACATTTTCCTATCGAAATGTCTCCTTCCATTCGAACGGGCAGAAGCTCTTTGACATCAATCCAGGCGCTGCCCTTGCACTTTTCAATATTGAAGATGGCTTTGGGAAATACTCCCTTGATGACATTTGCATCCTCAAACGCGAATCCTTCAACCTCTACCCCATCGATATTACTCGTTCCCAGCTTTTCGTAGTCACTTTGAATCAGAAGGTCAATGACACCGTTGGGAGTAAGCTTTTCCATTATCTTGAGCTGCTCATCTGTGCATGGAAACTTCAGGAATTTATTCCATATCGGGAATAAAATAATAGTTTGTTTCTCAGGCAGATTGAAGGTAATGCTGTAAATTAAATCATCCTTGATATAACCTTTCTCGGTGTAACCATATTTCCTGGATATGTACTTAACGATGTCAAATTCGAATGAAATATTTGGTTCTGCAACAGAGGAAAATATCTTTTGGCCTCGTAAAACCATAGTATCGACTTGCGCCACCTTTTTCTGCACGTCGGCAAGGAGAACCCCGCCACGTTGTAACGTCCAGAACGGACTCAGCAGAATCAACGCTATTGCAAGTGCGACAACTGCCGCTGCTGAATATCTTGTAATCTTGCTTTCCATAATTAGTCTCCAGACATGATAAGTTTTTGTTTCGTGACTCTGGCCGGTATCCTTAAAGCCTCGTTCCAATAATTGTGCTTCTTCTGGATACCTTTGTGCCCACTGTTGAAAATCGAACGTGACCGGCTCATGGTACATATATCTTGCGAGCAGAGGTTCCAGCCATTGATTTTCATTTGTTTGCTTCATTTAATTTGTTACCTCCTGAAGCCTTTTTTCGCCAAATACGCCGCAATTTTCTTCTTCGCTCTGCGAAGCCTGCCGTCAATCGACTGTTGTGTAGCGCCAAGAATCTTCGCCATCTGCTCGTAGCTCATCTCGTTGTAGAACCGAAGGTATATCACTTCCCTGAGATGCCGCGGCAGCTGCTGCACCGCCATTGTCATAATCGCCTTTTGATCATCTTCGGCACCATCTCGTTCATTCACCAAATAATCCTTAGCAACCTCTCGAATCTTTGGCAGCTCCCGAAGCATGTCTCTGGCCACATTTCGGCAGATTGTCCCCACCCAGGCACCGAAGGATTCCGGCCTTTTCAATGCCTTAAGATTACGACAGGCGGCGGCAAGCACCTCCTGGGCAGCGTCTTCAGCCAGATGATGGTCCAGCAGTATCGAATCGGCGATTGCTATCAATGAAGGATAATACCTTCTGCACAGCTCACTGAAACTTTTTGGCTCACCTTGTAAGGCCTGTTGAACGAGTATCTGATCCTCAAGTTCTGTCATGCGCATCATATTAAGTTGAACAGAGCCGCTCTGTACTTTCACTAATAAGTCTCCATTGGAACGAAAAATCGGCGCAAAATCCACAAGAAACGTTAGGCAGGAAATAACACAAAAAGTTTAGCCCCGGCCTGGGTCCGGGTGTTAATATATCAAAATCTGGGGAGCATGGCCCGTTTGTACATGCGAATGTCGTCGATCGCACCTGCCCAGAAGCTGCCGGCATCTAATCCGGCGCCGGCTCCGAAGTAAAGTCCTGCGCGGGAGGACAGCAGCTTGCGGAGCGGTTGTGCGTCAACGGCCGCTTCAACGTCGTCCATGTAAAGGTGCCTGTGCGAGCCGTCCCAGGCCAGTCGTATAAAGTGCCACTGGTCATCTCCTGTAACAGGCGTATGACTGATAAGGGGCGTTGCACCACGATTGCCGTCCAGTAAACTGGTGCACAAGCCGCCGGTGACACTATCTATGCCGATCCAAATCTGACCCAACGCCCCAGACAGCAGTACCTGGCTGGGTCGGCTTCCCTGGACCCAGAGTGAGACAGTAAAGGGTCCTCCGGCCGGGTCTAATACAAAACCGGTCTCAAGATAATCGTCCAAGCCATCCAGCGCAAGGGCGCCGTCCTCGTGTCCTGCGGCCGGCTGCCACTGGGCGCCACCGTGGATGAGGCCGGGCACGTCACCGACGCTGTTTGATGCGAGGTTCCCTTCGGCCTCGTCCAGCTTCCAGTGGGCCACGAACAGCGGGCTCTTTAGCCAGTACTGGATCATGCCTGCCAGGTCACGCATATTGACCCTGCCGTCGCCGCTGGGAGCAGGTGCCACGTCAAAGGGGTTATCCGAACTTTCATTGGCGTCAACGGGCTCTGGGATGATGTCATTTGCATCGTAGTGTCGAACAAGCATTGCGTAGTCTAAAAAATTTATAAAACCATCCCCATCGAAATCAGGCATATCTTTAACGCCCAGCAGTATTGGCGCAACGACTTGTGCCATACGACCTGCACCGGCGGTATTCGGATGGATGCCATCTGGAAATAATGCTGCTGAACCCAGCAGAGGGGTGTACAGGTCGATTACCTCGACATGCTTCTGATGCGCGATTTCATCAATCAAGGGGATGATATCAAATCGAATGACCTTATTACTGATGTCAGATGTGAGTGAGAACGCGGGAACCGGTTTGCATATCCATATACGTGGGCGACTGGCCAGGCCGGCAAAACTGTCGATAAAGTCACAGTAATCTGAAACAAACTCTGTGCCGTAGGCCCAGTTATAAGGCTTGGAATCGTTGGTGCCCAGCATGATTACAACCATGTCCGGCTGCCACGCCAGGGCCTGCTTGTATGCGGGCTGCTTTACGTAAGGTTTGTCGCCCTTTTGCAGAAGCGTGGCGCCTCCGACGCCGTAGTTTTGCGTCTCCCACTGGCGGGTATCATCAATTTGCCGGAGCAGACTTGCCAGTTGCCCCGGATAAGAATTGTTCTGCCGATTCGGAATATTGGCACCCTCGGTGATGCTGTCTCCGATACAGGCCACCTTAACCGCTTGCGCGCTATGGATCCCCCAAAATAGTATCATACATCCGAAGAAAAAAATCCGTGTCTTCATTGAGCCGACTCCTGCCATAGTGTTAATACTCATGTATGATCCGACCAGTATTATCATAACCTGTGAGGGGGTAAAAGTCAAGAGGTTAGCCACGGCACTAGTTCGGGGGCTAAACAATCGAGAACGGTCTCGATTTGACTTTATTTTTTTCGATATGTACGTTAGGATAATCAGTCAGTCGGCGAATAGAGATAATAGTCATATTTAAAAAGGAGCGCGGATTATGAAGGCAAAGTCAAGATTTTTTTTAATTCTAGTTGTAATCGCACTTGTTGTCCCTGTCTGTTCTGCCCAGGACGATATTGCAGCAAAGCTGACGCCATCTGCGATAGAGGCCCGGATAGCAGAAATCCGGATGGGCGATATCATAGTAAAAACCAGGCCTGGCGCCGATGTTAAGGTCCAACAGACGCGTCACGAATTTTTATTCGGCACCGCGATTACAAATCAGCTTGCAGAAAAGGACAGCAACTCTCTTTCGCCGGAAGACAGAAAAATGTTTCTGAAAATCCTTTCGGAGAATTTCAACTACGCTGTGCACGAAAACGCCTTAAAATGGTACGATTGCGAAAAACAGCCCAACGTTGTCGATTACTCCACAGCGGACAGGATATGGGAGATTTGCCGTGATTATAATATACCGATGCGCGGCCACTGTATATTCTGGGAGAAAGACAAATACATTATGCCCTGGTTAAAACAGTTGAATAACGAGGAGCTTCGCGCAGCGGTCGGGCGTCGTGCAGTTAGCGTCACAAAACATTTTAAGGGCCGCATTGAAGAGTTTGACTTGAACAATGAAATGATTAACGGTGATTTTTTCCGTCGCCGCCTCGGCTACGGTGTCGTCAATGAAATGGCCTATATGGCCAAAGCCGGCAACCCGAATGTCACCCTCTATGTAAATGATTATGGCATTCTTGTCGAGAAAGGTTTCAATGCCGACACTTATATAACTCAAATCGAAAACCTTCTGGCAATGGGTGTCCCCATCGGCGGGATTGGCTGCCAGGGCCATTTTGTCACTACCGACAAGGCCGACTCTACCGGCAGAGCTGCAACGACGCCTGAGCACGTTCAGAAGACCCTCGACAAGCTCGCCAAGTTCAATTTACCGATAAAAATCACCGAGTGTCTTTTTGCCGCTGACGATGAGCAGGGTAAGGCCGAGGCGCTTCGAATGTTTTTCCCGATTTGCTTTGCTCACCCAAAAGTTGAAGCCATTTTAATGTGGGGCTTTTGGGAGGTGGGTCACTGGCAGCCACAAACGGCTATGTGGAAAAAAGATTGGACGCCCACGCCCCAGGCGGAAGCTTATCGCGACCTTGTTTTTAACAAGTGGTGGACTCAAACATCCGGCAAAGCCGACAATGATGGGACATTCAAAACACGTGCATTTTACGGCGATTATATAATTACCTCAAACGGAAAGACAAAGAAAGTCACTCTCAGCAAGAAAGAAAAATCGACAAAGATAAATTTTGATTAGCTTTGCCACCCTTGGCAGGGTCTATCTTCCCGGCACCCGTGGCCGGGGCTTATCATTTTGCCACCTCTGGGTGGGACTTGCCTTTATACCTCTTTTTTCAACCATTTGCGACGGTACTTACAAACAAAAATCGCAATTTTTAAAAAATTTTTTATTCCTTTGCTGCCGGTCGCTTACGCTCCCGGCTCTGTTCTTAAATTCACGATTTTTCGCATCAAACGCGCTGGTTCAATCCAATTATAGAGGGAGGTTAGTGAATTAGTTAATTGATTAATTAGTGATTTGTGAGTGCTGAATTAACAAATTAACCAGCTAACCAATTAACTACTGCCGGGGGTTGGCCTCATCGAAGTTCGCTTTGACATCCCAATATGGCTGGAGCGGCCTTTAGTTTTTATCGCGCTTTTATATCGGCGGATTCGCTTCGGGTACGCCTTTCGCAAAATTCCTCTCACGCAAGGTCAATTCGCTATCGTTGACCCGGCTGATTATCCACGATTGGCTAAATACAAATGGCGTATCTGCAGGACAAAAGGTAAGAATGTCACCTACGCAGAACGTTCCGTTCGCCTGCCCAACGGAAAATACACACGCATCCTTATGCACCGCCAATTTATTGATGTCCCCGAAGGACATGTAATCGATCACATAAATGGCTCCGGCTTAGACAACCGCAGAGCGAACCTGCGATTGGCTACCG
>CAZRNB010000107.1:0-10493 GCA_964601355.1 uncultured Pirellulales bacterium | reverse complement strand
TGTTACGAAGCTGATAATCGGTGTCGGCGACAGGGCTAATACGCAACCTGGCGGTTCGGGTGATTTGTATATTGATGACATTAGACTGTATTGGCCTTAGCTGACAGAATAGCAGTTGGTTTAGCTTAGGCTAAGTTGCTGATTATGGTTAGAATTATTCATCAAGCCAGTGACTTGCTAAGACTGCGAAGTCTTTGAGGTTTATCTGATCGTCAACGTATAGGTCGGCAGGTGAAAGAAGCGGCTGATTGAAGATGCCGGAGCCGTTGATAATATAATACTTCTGCTACCAGGCTTTTTAATAAAGTGTTGAAGTTGATCTGTTAAATTCCACTACCTGTCAATACCACCTAGTGAAATGAAGGATAACGCTGTTAGATTGGATTCTCTTTTTGTGGATTTAGTGTTGCACTACCTATCAATACCACATAGTGAAACGAAAATATAATATTATTTGATTCAACACTTTTCTTATGTTATAGAATTGCACTATATGGCAATACCACCTAGTGAAAAAACATTGCCTGTTTTTTAATCCATTAACCCTATCCACTATCCACTATCCCCCATCCCCTATACGCTGTAAGCTGTACGCTAATCGCTGTCTTTTTACTTCCATCTAAGATGATGGAGTTCTTCGGGAGTGCCGATGAATCCCATGAGATAGTCCCGATGAACAATATAGCCTTATCTCACGGGATAAATTTTACTTTGTAGAGGTAATAATTTCATGTATTATGGAGCGTATTAAACTCGTCATGGCGAAGGCCATGCCGTAGCCAGAAAGGATTTGCCCCCACATCTGTCTTTTAACAGAAAGACGTGGGGGCAGTGCCTGCATCAAGGCGAGCGATAAAAGGGAAGATGTTACCACACACCACAATTATGTCTCTGATACTCCAAACCCCGCGTGCAAATCCTTAAACGTTTTGGGTCGGTATTGGTCCCATTTTTCTTGACGGATGAAGAGAGGTTGGAAATGTAGCGATGGGTTTTTATTTGATGCGTCAATGCACCATTGACATAACCGCCTTATCTGGGGCGACAAGAAATACGTCCTGCCCGCACTTCTGGTCGAGTTTGCCGCAGAGGTCAATCTTGTTTATATTGACCTCTGCCTTTGTGCCTGGGCTGCCTCATGCGCCGCAATGATAGCGGCAATGATGGATTCCTTCTCCGCCTGTTCGAAATACCACCAATTCGTGCTCCATACTCGGTGAACACGCCACCCCATCTTCTCCAAGTTTCGCTGTCTGGATCTGTCGCGTGTGCGCGCAACGAGCGAGCTATGGTATCCGGCTCCGTCGCATTCGATGGCGAGCAAGTTCTTGCCTCGCTCCTTAACCACGATGTCTATCCGGAACTTGCCAGCACCATATTGGCATTCGATTTCGTAGCCTTCATTCTCAAGGAACTCGACCACTTGTTCCTCGAACGGAGAGTCGCAATAGACGACATTCGACACACCGTCTTTTCGTCTTTCGAAACGTTTGCTGCCGATGCCGAAATTGCGTGTCTCCTCAGTGTTCTCCAATTCGCCGAGCAGTTTCTTGAAACACTTGAAGCCTTCACTTTGCGCTCCGCTAGCCTCCAGGTCTGCCGTTTTCAAGGATGAGACGATTATCATGCCGCTGCGGGAGCGCGTGATGGCCACGTTGAGTCGGCGTTCCCCACCGCTTTTGGTCAGCGGTCCGAGAACAGAAGCGTTGAACTGGCCTGAAGGATTCTTGCCGTAGGTCAGGCCGAGGATGATGCGGTCCATTTCATCGCCCTGAACCGTTTCAAGGTTTCTGAGGAAAAACCTAGATTCGTCGGCGCAGAAGGCCTGTACTTGTTGAGTCGCAGACATAAGCAGTTCGTCTATGAACTCCATCTGGTGGATGTTCATCACGACGATGCCTAATGACTTGTCTGCGCATTCGCGTATGTGCAATTCGATCAGATTGACGACCTCTTGTGCTTCGACCGGGTTGATTCCTTTCCCTGTTTCGAAAACAGCGTTTGGAACATAGTGCAGTCCGCGGCCGATGCCGCTGATGTGGGCTGGCGGATACATCTCCAGATTGCCACCGTAAAACCAGTCATTGGAGAAGCGGATGAGGTCGGGCGTTTCACTGCGGTAATGCGACATCAGCATCACGTGGGTCTTGTCGTCTTCAAAAACACCCTCAAACTCGTTCAGCAAACTTTCAGCGATGCCAAAGTCTTCTGATTCTGTATCAGGTTCTAAGGTGCCGTAACTACGCCAGAAGTCCGTTGGTGGAAGCTGATGTTTATCGCCGACGATGATGACCTGCTTTCCAAAAGACATCGACAAGAGGCCATCGAGGACCTGAATCTGCGAAGCCTCGTCGAAGATCACCAGGTCGAACGGCACGTCATATTCCTCAAAGATGTCGATGTCGGAGTGAATTTCGTTTTTGCCGCAAAGTAAATTGGCGAGCGACGTAGGACTCATCATCCAGCAAGGCTTGGCCGCGAGAAGATAATCGAGGTGGGCCTTGACCAGTTCACGAACTGTTCCCCGGATACGCTGCATACCTGAAAGCCGCCGGAGTTCGGCTTCGCCATGCGCAGAAGTGGCCGATGCTTCCTGCATGGATTTCCGCAGCCGGGATTTCAGGTGGTCAAGCACCCAAGACGTGAGATTGTCATCCTGCTTTACAAAGGAATTGAGTGTTTGCTTAAGTTCAGGTCCCTGCGGCTTCGCAATCGGTTCGCAGAGATGGAGCAGGTTGAAGCAGAAAAGGCGCTCTGCTTGGTCAGGCCGCACATTGCCCTCGAGGATTTTGGCCCAAAGTGCTTTGAGTTCTGGAAAAGCTGGAATCTTCTTCTGCCAACGCTTCTTTTCCAGCCACAACGGATGGCGTGTCAGTTCGTTAAGCGTCTCGCTTAGAAGGGACTTGAGACCTTCATAATCGCCGATTTCTGAAAGGTAACTCTCAAAGAGACTGTCCAATTCCTCGTAAGCTTCCTTCATAAAGGTGCGGTGGTGTTGCAGACGGTCTCGCAGCTTCGGCCACAAGGGGCTATCCACATCTAGCTTTTGCCTTCCACGCAACCGCTCAAACAGGTCACGCCACGCAATGGTCCTGCAGAGCCATTGCCAATCGGGAAGGGACTGTCCTTCGCTTTGGAGTTCTACGTATTTGGCGAGTGGAACAAGTCGCTCTTGACAACGAGCGAATTCCTTCTGTGCGAAGAAGGCCGCCAGGACAGATTGTGTGCGATCGCCGTCCTGCTTTTCGTAATCTTTGAGAAAACTCTGGATACGTTGGCGCGACTGATCGAGAAACTTGAGGGCCTCCTCCAGATTGTCCGAACGGTTGTCTGGTAGATCGAGTGTATCGAGTTCCGCAAGGAGAGATTCGACTTGCGATAAAAGATTTGGATTTGGTGATTCCCAAAAGGTCTGCCAATGAACGCTTTCAACTTCGAACAAATCATTACGGGCACGCCATTGTTCGACAAGAGCAGCAGCGTCCTTGAGGCGTTCCACGTCCTTATGCTCAAGAAACTGCTCACAACTGTCACAAACTTCGTGTGCAACCGCTAGGTAGTTCTCAGTCAACTGCTTCAAAATGACGTGCACCTCGGCAGCCGTCCGTAGCGACTTAGCAGCCTCTTTCGCAGAGACCGCGTGGAGGGTGACTTCCCGCCACTGCTTGAATCCTCGAACAGGAATACTCGGATAAGCCTGCCGTAGCGCGTATTTGCACTTGCTGTCATTCACAAACTTCAGGCAATAGCTCACATAGTTGAATCCATGCTCTGCCATCGCCTCTACATGTTCCCAGTGCGTAGAAGACACACGCTCGAGTGCGACAAAGTGCAAAGGAAGTAGTGCGCCTTTTGCGTGGCTGATGCAGTCCATCAGCTTGCCAACCCATCCGTTCACCAGAAGAACTGGATTCGTAACGGCAGTCCACCAGTCACGCGGAATAAGGCCGCCGAACTGGCCCAACCTTACCACACCTTGGAGTTGCGATCGCCTCACCTTGAGCAAAGGTGAATAGACGAGACCGATTTGGTCGCAGAGTCGTAAGTATCGGTCTTGGCTTTTTTCAATCTCTGCGTGGTGTTCGGTGTGATATATCTCCCGCCGGGACAAATCTTGCCAAGATGTTGCAACTTCGGCAGTCAGCAAGTCTTTGGCTTTGCGCTCCGCCTCCTCTGGATAAAGCTCGGTCAGTGACACAGGATGGCGTGCTGCCAGCAAATCCTCTCGTTTCCCCCACTCCAACTGCAATCGTTCCAACTCCACCAGACTTAGTTGAGAGTTACCTACGATTTTAGGGTGGCACACCGGCCTATCCAAGACAGTCTCGACAAGCGCAAGAACGTCCTCCACATCTCGATCTGATCTCAGCGGCGATTCGATTCCGACTGTCGCTGTCCGTTCCCGCATTTCCTCCAAAGATTCCAGTTGACTCAAAATGGTCTTTACACAACCCTCCAATTCGTTCTTGGCATTGGGTTTGTCATCGAAAGTCTCAAACCGAACCTTGTTCCATACGTTTTCCGAGTCGTTCAGCACTTCCGCGAGTCCTGGCCATTCTGCCACAGAATCGAGAAGCCTATCCAACCGCTCCTTGGACAGAGATTGCCAGTTGGCGATGGAGACGTTTGGCACGTGCTTCAGTTCCTTCCGCAACTGAATCATTCCGGCGAGGGCCTGTCGGTTCTTCACCTGCAAGGAGGGATGCGCAATGGCTTCACCGAACCTCACTCGTTCGTTCAACGTCTTCCGTGTTTCCCGCAGTTCGCTGAAAGGGTAGACCCACGCGCCGGGGCCTGCCGGAAACTTCTCAGTCGCCTGCTTGAGGAATTCACGCTTGTCCAAATCCTCGTCGTGAAGGTTTAGCAGCGCAGGTTTGAGTCCGCAGTTAGTAAGACGTTCCTCAACTCGGTCAATGGCTGCCTTCTTATCGCAGACCAGCAGGGCCTTGCGCCCATGGTATAGGGCGTTGCTGATAATGTTGGCGATAGTCTGAGATTTGCCGGTCCCGGGCGGGCCTTCTACCTGCAAACAACGACCTTTGTCGGAAAGCTGCACTACGCGAAGCTGGCTGTCGTCGCAGGGCAGCACCAAACCAAGTTCCTCAAGGCCGTCGTCGGTAATCTCGCCCAAATCGATTGCTTCAACTTTTCTTTCTTCAATCTTGGATTGAACGACGGGATTGCGCGCGAGGGCTTGCCGCAACGAAGGCTCAGTCATCCGCTCTTGGACAACCATCTGCTGGCTGCTGAACAGCCCAACGTAGATTTCAGACCCAACCTCCTTCGCACGATTTCCGAGTTGGGCCTTCACCCAGTTGATGGCTTCATTTGGATTATCTGGCAAGCCTGATGAAACTCCGATGCCGAATCCGCGCAAGTGAGCTTTGAGAACTGGATTGAACTGCCAAGTTTCGTCATCGGAAACCGTCACTTTGATTTTGTCCCCGCTCGTTTGAAGCGAGGCTCGTTTGAGACAAACAGGAAAAAGGGTTGCACGCGGTTGCTGGCCAACTCCGCCAGCAAGGATCATCTCGACGGCACCACAGCAGATGAAGGCACAATGTTCACCGCGCTCGCGGATGCGGGTCTGGAAATTCTTATAGAGATTGCGAGCGATTGGCTCGTTCATCGTGCCGAGAAGCAGCGTGCCCCCATTTGCGATGGAGTCGAATTCGGGTGTCTGCAAAAGCAGGAATCGTTTCACCGGCATTTTGACGAGGGGGTTGTTCAGCCCCTGTGCCGTGGACTGTTTGAGCCACTTCTCTATATACTGTGCAAACGTCTCTCTCATAAACATCATTATACCAACCCGAGTGCCATCGTTGAACTAAAAAAGCAAGTCACAACAGCCGGACTATGTGGATGGTGGCCTTTTGATTATAACTGATCCGTGCCTGAGTGCAAGTCACAACTTCACATGGTTTGCCTTTATATATCCAGTCATTATAACTGATCCGTGCCTGAGTGCAAGTCACAACAATCATCGCATTGTCAAGAGACTTGTTAGTATTATAACTGATCCGTGCCTGAGTGCAAGTCACAACTCGATGTAATGCTTCTAAATCTGACATAAATTATAACTGATCCGTGCCTGAGTGCAAGTCACAACAAAGCATAAATCGTCAACATTGCAGGATAAATTATAACTGATCCGTGCCTGAGTGCAAGTCACAGCGATTCAATTTTTGTAGATTTTTGATTCTTAAAGTAGTCCATAAGTATATACGCATATACTTATATACTCTTGTGACCAAACTTGTGGTGAGCTTGCCGAATCCATCCGCGTAATCTCTGTAATCCGTGCTCAAAATCTAATCGTCGCCCAAATCGAAGCCTAGCAGAAAATCGTCAAAGAAAACAAAATCTCCGATTGCCTCTCCTCCCTCTGGTTAAAGTAACTACATCCCCTTCGACACCGCATCATCAACTCCATCACCTAAAATACGTAATGATTGAAGCACTCTATAAGTATATACGCATATACTTATATAGCGTTGCCCAACTGTCAAAATCGCCAGAATGGCTTACGCCAGGAAAGCAAAAAACTCATCGGAATCTTCGAGAAAAAAATCAAGAACAAAATCTCCGAAGTCTGTAGTTAGAAATAGTAAATTGTCGAGATAATTTCCGTCCAATGTTCCTGTAATTTTGCTTGTTTTTTTGCCGTTTTCGGGTATAATATGTATCGAACTAATGGACTGTTCATGGTTCGTAGTCAATCGTAAATTAGGGGGAGATTATTTATGGCCGCAGAATCACAAGTCTTCGTCAATTCGCCTACGGCGAATAAATCAGCAAAATGAGCAAAAATCTGCCAAATTGCAAAGCCGGTACAACAAAATGAGGCAAATTAGAGGGGAAAATTGACACTAAATTATGCAAAACAAAGCCAATTTCAAAAAAGCTAAAATGAATATAAATTATTATTTGCAAAAGGATTGTGAAAATGAACCACGCTTCTGCCAGCAGGGAAAGCAAAGCCAATCAAAGCCAATTTTCAGACGACAGAAGTCAGATTTCTCGGTTCTCTGTTCTCGGTCTTCCGTCATCTGTCATCTGTTCGCAGAACAAACTCATTATCCGGACTTCAAAAAACACTTCATGAAAATAACGGCAGCTAATATATTTCCAAATATAAATAACGGCCAATAAAAGTAAGAATTGAAATCCTGCTTAGCTACGTGTGTACCACCAATGCAAAAAGAGACAACCACGATAAGGCTTGCAGCAATAAAGGCCAGCCGGTCCGGCCAGGTTACTTTCAAAGGCCTTGCGATACTGTCCCTGTAAAGCACAACCACAGCAAACAGCAGCATCATAAATGAGGCCATCAGCGGAGCCCAAACCGGCGAAGCCCACGTACCGGGTATCAAAAATAATATGTCCCAATCCAAAATCGACTCCGGCCAACCCAGAATTACCTTGAGCCATACATAATAGAAAATGTCCCAGATTGCAAAGATGGTTAGAAAGTATGCGAATCGCTGCTGACGATTTTTGCCGAAAAGCCAGGAGCCAGTCAAGATTAAAACTATCGTTGCTGCTTCTCTGCCGATTTCGGTTAACAAAAAGCGTCTCGAAGAAGGGTCGATCGCGAAATTCATAGGAAACGTGAAGCCGTTAAGATGAAAAATTTCTCGTAGATAAACAACCACAGCAGCCTCGATATAACCAAAGGCAATGCCAAATATAACTACGATAATGAATCGTTTGAACATATCAAAAATTAGGGATCGGGGTTCAGTGGTCGGGGATCAGCACATAATTATCTAAATCCTGTTCCCTGAACCCAGATACCTGATCCCTGTCTTTTGCCACAGCCTTTTTACTTCCTTCAATAATGCGGCAACAATTTTATCTTCCGGGACTACAAGGATTTTTTTACCATGCCGGTAAATAAAGGCCTTATTCCTGGCACAACATACGGCCAAGTCTGCATCGGCAGCCTCGCCCGGGCCGTTGACGATGCAGCCCATGACAGCAATACGGACGCGATTTTCGATTTGTTGATCTGCTATAGCTTTTTTAACTTGTCGTGCCAGCCTGACTACGTTCATTTCGGCACGGGCACATGTCGGGCAAACGATTAACTCCAAAACCCCGCAATTTATTGCGGGGTTCTCAAACTGATAAAGGCCAAGAGCGGCTAAAATCTGCTTTGCAATCTCAACTTCAACCACAGGATCGCCGGCAGCGCTTACCCGGATAGTGTCACCAATACCTTCCGCTAACAACGTGCCTAAAGTAACAGCCGAAGGTATCATCGCATCCTCAGGCAAGCCCGCATGGGTCAGGCCAAGATGTATCGGATAGTTGAAATTTTCTGCAATCCTGCGATTGATTTCAATAGTTCGCAGGGCATCGCTGCTTTTTGCGCTGAGAACCAATTGAGTGAAATTGCGCTTCTCGAAAAGCCGGACATATTTCTTCATCTCACCCAGCATCAAAGCAACCCTCTTCTCTGTCGGCACATCTTCCTTTTTCAAGTCTCTTATGCTGGCTTCGTTGACGCCGATACGTATAGCAGTTTTGTGCATTTTTGCTGCATCAATAATTCGATAAATGCTCCTGCGATCCTTTATATTGCCTGGATTGAGCCTGACCTTAGCAGCGCCGGCCTCAATCACTTCAATAGCTCTATCGGGGCTAAAGTGAACATCGGCAATTAACGGCACATTTACTTTTTGGACGATCTTTGCAAATGCAGCAGTGTCACCCCGCGTCGGGACAGCAACTCTGACCAGCCGACAGCCGGCTTGCACAAGCTGATTTATCTGCCTTACGCAACGAGTGACATCGACGGTCGGCACCTTGGTCATCGACTGGATGATAATCGGCGAGCCGGAGCCAATTTTTACAAATCCGGCCTTGACAAGAATAGTTTTTCTTCTTTTAATCACGTCGAAATTTATCCTTCGTAGTAAATACTACGAATGGAAAATTGTAGCTTGTTTTATGTCCATGGGCAAATTAAAATACAGCCAATTCCTGATACTCGTCGAGATTCGAGAATCAGGTATCCTGATTTGCCGTTTGTAATTATGAGAATGATGCTTATATATATCGGCATAGTGCTTTTTATCGCCTATTGGGGCTGGGGCGTGGTACTGTATGTTATGCAGCCTAAGTTTTTATACAGCCCCGTGCGCGAAATTCTATATACACCGGCTGATTTAGGTCTGGATTTCGAGGAGGTCTTTTTCAAAACCGATGACGGCCTGAACCTGAACGGCTGGTTCATCCCGGCCCCTGGAACAGAGTTTACGGTACTTTTTTGTCATGGTAACGGCGGGAACATCTACCACAGTTTGGACACAATAAACATCCTTTATAACCTGGGGCTGAGCTGCTTTATTTTCGATTATCGAGGCTACGGCAAAAGCGAGGGTAAACCCGGCGAGGCAGGGACTTACCTCGATGTAGAAGCTGCATACGAATGGCTGACCGGGACAAAAAAAATACCTGCGGATAACATCATTGCCTTCGGCAGGTCTCTTGGCGGAAGCATTGCAGCTTATCTGGCAAGCAATGTCAAGACGGCAGGCCTGGTCGTGGAAGGCTCTTTTACCTCTTATGTTGACATCGGCAGGAAATTTTACCCCTATATGCCTGTGCGCTGGTGTGCAAGATTCAGCTACAGAACTATTGACTATATCAAAAACGTTTCCTGTCCCGTGATGTTTGTTTATAGCAGGAACGATGAGGTTGTGCCGTTCGAGTTCGGCCTGGAGCTGTATGAGCTTGCAAATGAGCCGAAAGAATTCGTAGAGATTTTCGGCAGCCATAACGACGGCTTTTTAGTATCCGGCGAGACCTACAAAAAGGCCTGGACTAAATGGGTGGAATTTCTGAAAAAATATAAAAGCGAATCAAACCGTTATACAGCTTCATAGAGATTACCGCTCCCTTACGGTCGCGGCTCTGTGTCCCTTCGTCATTCGTCCATCGTCCATCGTCTTACCGCTCCCTTACGGTCGCGGCTCTGTTGTCTGTCCTCCGTCTTCTGTCCTCGGGTATTTTCGATACAACAAGCCACGTATGATATAAGAAATACCAACACCGAATAAAAAGATAGCTACGAAGAGCACCGGACTCCTTGTATAGTCAGGTCCTCCAAATAAAAATGCCAATGCGAGACTAACCACTATAATACCAATGGTAATATTTCTTATCCAAGGTATGCCATTGCGCCTCAGCGGTCTAAATCCCCTAAGCTCCGATAGTGGTGTTCCTTTTTCGATGGCGGCCATAATCTGTTTGTGTTTGAAGCGATTCGCAAAAAAGATAACAAGACTGATAATAATCACAGGAACAGCCAAAGCAACTAATATTAACGCTACCCCAATAGCTTCTTGCGGGGACATATTTTTCTCCTTTCACGATGCTCGATACTCAACAAGCAATGAGTATGAATTATCGAGTATCCAGATTACTTTAGTTGTAAGCGTTCAGGCAGTTTTGGCTAAAATGTCTGCTGTTTTTATTAACGATGG
>CAZRNB010000106.1:0-10525 GCA_964601355.1 uncultured Pirellulales bacterium | reverse complement strand
TCTCCGGCAGAGCGGTACAATTTACCTTCACAAAAGGTTTGCCTGCACGCAGGCTGTTATAGTGGATGGCATGTGCGACGAGGTCTTTGCCCGTTCCGCTTTCGCCGCGAATGAGCACGGTGGCATTGCTGTCTGCGACCTGCTCGATAAGCCGATAGACCTCCTGCATCGCGTTACTGCTTCCAACCATATTGTGTATGTTGAATCGAGATTTTAGCTCCTGCCGCAGGCGCACATTCTCATCCTGCAGCTGCTTGCGATCCAATTCAACTAATTTATTTAGTTTTACCGCCTGCGCCACCATTGTCGCGATAACGTTCAGCAGTCTGACGCTATCCTGGAAATCATCTTTGCCGCCGGTCTGTTTATCAACGCTTAATGCGCCGACTGTTTTACCTTCCAGCTTGATGGGGACGCAGAAAAAGGCTATTTTTTGGCCTTTTACCTGTCTTCTCGCACCGGTTTTGTACAGAAACCTCGGATCTTTGGAAATATCAGGAACAACAATTTCTTTGCCGCTTTGCACCACCATTCCTGTTATGCCTTCGCCGACCTTGTAGCTGCCTAATTTTTTTGATTTTTCGCTAAGGCCATGGGCTACCTTGATATTAATCATCTCCATATCCTGGTCGAGCAAAGTGATTGTACCTCTGCGTAGTTTCAGGTGCATATCCAGTGATTTGAAAATAGACTTCAACGTCTCTTCCAGATTGAGTGACTCAGCAAAGGCCTTTGATATATCGCTTAGAAGCTCGACTTCTTTTGCAACTTTTACCTTCATGGTTTCTGCTCTCCCCAAAAAAACTGCCGTATCATAATGCTTTGTAGAAAAGAGAAAAGGTTGTCATTTCTACAAAGCAATATCGTAACAAAATTGTATAGTAAATACAAAAAATTACAATTTTGTAGAAAGAAACGTGAAATAGGTGCGATATAAGTAGTTCTACTGAAAATGGAGTGCTTTAAGAAATTGTAGGGTGGGGCTAGCCCCACCATGATTTAATCTGCATTTTCTCGGATTGCCGTACAAAGTCACCCCTATCAATTCCAATGGCCCATACGTTTCTATCCTCGTCTTTGTATTCATCGATATTTTCCTTATATGCTTGACGATAAATTTACCAGCGGACTTTACGAGCGCAGCCACATGTTAGATGAATTTTTCCCATAGAGCATCCTCTGATCGTTGCCCAAATATGTCTTCATCAACTTCATCGGCCCGGATAAAGCGAACATAATTAGCTTTTTTAAGGTGCTTCCCAATCTTTGAATGGACTGTTCCAAATGGCCGTTTCGATCTTTTGTGCTCACTGAGAGCATCTATGTATTCCCGTTGATATTTTTGAGCAAGAATCTTAATGAGTTTATGTGTAGTGAATTGGTTAGGAAGTAAATGAAGGACAGTTGGAATTAGTTTAAATAATTTGTTCATATCATTTCTCCACATTCCTATGGAAAGCCCAACAACAAGTTCGCCAGCGTTCTTTAGGCTGTCCGCTCGAATAACATTCTAGATGATCTAATCTTTATCAGGATTCTTATCGTAACCAAGTTTCGCTCCAAAAAGACCTTCCAAAATCGCACCGACAGGGCCACAAATAGAACCAACTGCAGCGCCACCAAATATTCCATTAATGATAGCGTTACCTATCTTTGCCTTTTTTCTTTTTTGCTTTGATAAAGGAGCTCTTGTGACTCCATGCTGAACTCTGACGACTTTATTAGATTTCTTACCTTTAGATCGATTGCATTGAATACATGCGGGATAGAGGTTATTTAAACGATTCGTACCACCTTTTGCTTGGGGGTTGGAATGTTCGATTTCCCATTCACCTTTGCTGCCAATTATGCCATAGTTTTTGAAAGCAAGTTTCTTGTGACATATGTGGCAGTAGCCTGTAGTTCTATCATAAATGGCACGAAGTTGTTTTTGTGAATGTGTCATAAACATATCCTAATTCATCTAATGTCGAGATAAGGGGTGGGTTTCAGGCTATCCCTTTTCAACGAGATTTTATGAGTCTTTCAACCTTTGAATAAACTCTGGACTGAATTCCTCCCAGGTTCCGTTCAGATTTGCAAACTGGAGATAACCAATTGCTGCTATTCGGTTCAAATCATTATTATTTGATAATCGAGCCAGATGTTTCTTATATAAAATAGCTTCGTCATATAAATTCCATATTCCAAGTTTGTGTGCATAGTTCTTAGGGCATATGACAATACCAATTCGATTAGGATCATTTTCTATCTTAGAGATTAATTTCACATAATCGAACCACAAGTTTTTCTTATTAGATTTTTCTATTTCGATATAACAAATTATTTCATTTGCATTATCGATAAACCCTAGATCTACTTTGCCAATATATTCATTTTCTACATATACATCTAGATAGTTCTCGTTTTTTATTGGCTGGTACGTTTCCTTTATTTTATTAGATATCATCAAGTCGATATCAGACGTGATTTGCCGGCTGTTGCTCTTTCCGATAGTAACGTTAAATTTAAGATTTGAAATCAGTTTTACTACTTCCAGCGCAAGAGGTAATTTAGAATCTGTTTCAACACACGATATCTTATACATCAATATGCCTCATAATGCCGTATTTACCGGCAGCTTTTAACAAGGCCGGTTGGATTTATTTATTGATCATTCGCTTTCGGCTTCTATCTGTATTTTAGCTAATGTTTGCGATGTAAACTATATATTTATAATTTTATTGATGGGCTAACTTGTGCTACGTAGCGAAGTGCTTCCAGCCTTCACAGCCGCTTCGGCGGAGTAGGCACTTCGCAGAGTAGCAAGCCCCATTCAATAGAACTACTTTTTCTTTCGTGCGATGGCCAAAGAACGTTCCGCCCATTTGGCCAGCTCATCCGGATTCTCAAGGACATCCGCAGGAATTTCATAATAAGACATGACGGCTGTTTTCACCAGCCTTCGCAGAAAGCCACGGGTGTGAACCCGTGGATGTCTGACCTTAGCAACCGAAGCTGCTTCATCGGGCCTCGCCTTGTCCGGATATGGATTGAAGGGCGATGAACCAGCCTTAACGAAATCCTCTCGATTGGAGTCATCCACTTTAAGATAAGCAACGTCATCCGTGATAAGCCCAAACATCGTCCCGTCACAATAGAGGCCGGCGCCGCCGAACATCCTGCGAGCAGACACCTCGCCCCAAGCCGCAAGCTGATCAATAACATAGTCTATGAATTCATCTGATACAGCCATCAGTCCTGTTTCTCCGGATTTCCAACAAAAGTTGGAATGAAGAATCCTTTATAGAATGAAGGCAGACCTTTGAAAACAGCGATCAGTTGTTCCACTGTCACCGCGATCGGATCATGCTCGACGATAAGATTCTGCTCTTCTGCCTCCTTCTCGATGTATACCTTGCTAACACCCTGCATGTTGGTAAGAGTGGATTCAATCTCTTGTATGCATTTTGGACATTTGAATCCACATTCTGGGATAATAGGATTACAATCCAAATCAAAAGCTGAAAGGATGTTCATTATCTTGTCCTTTCATTCCTATGTCACTTTTACTCGTAACATAATCTATATTTCTATTGTGGCAGCATTCCATCGGGGACAGGTTCGCCGAAATCGGGTGTGCCATCGGGCTTCCAGCCTTCGGCCTTGAATCCAAAACCAGTAGAAAGTTGAACAATCGACCGCATTTGCGTAAGCTCTCCTGTTCGACTGCTCAAATGCTCAAATGCTCTGTTTTGCCATCGGAAAACCATCCCCAAAGCCTTCGGCTTTGAGGCTGCCACCCAACGTAAGCACCACGAACGACGAGCGACGAGTCACGAGCGACGAAATTAACGGAGCAGGAGGGATTCCCCTACGGGCCAGGGGTTTGTCGGTCCAAAGGACATCGCAAACCCTTCGACTCCCCACGCAGCACAAGCAGTTGTGCTGCTCTGCTCCTAACGGAGCAGGAGGGATTCCCCTACGGGCCAGGGGTTTGTCGGTCCAAAGGACAACGCAAACCCTTCGACTCCCCACTCCTAACGGAGCAGGAGGGATTCGAACCCCCGTTACCCAAAGGGTAAAACGGTTTTCAAGACCGTCGCTTTAAACCACTCAGCCACTGCTCCAAATTTTAAGGCCATCAAACGCCGGCTATATCCGGGCCGATAAATACAGGCCTAAAACAAATCTTGAGTTATTTTACGATTCAAACACGATTTTACAAGTAAATTAAAAGCAATTACCGCTCCCCCCTGCCTTCGCAGGGGCAAGCCTGTCCCCGCAAAAGCGGGGAGTCGCGGCTCTGTAGTTTGTTTTCTGTCTTCTGTCTTTGTTATTTACCGCTCCCTAACGGTCGCGGCTCTGTAGTTTATCGTCCATCGTCCTTCGTCTATCGTCCATCGTCCATCGTCCATCGTCCATCGTCCTACCGCTTCCTAACGGTCGCGGCTCTGTTTAAACAAAAAAAATTTAAAAAATTTTCATTTTTTAGTTGACATTGCATAGTTTGCATTACATAATGTGTATAGCCAAATAGGTAAAATAACAATGAACAATGAACTAAAAACTAAATAATTGGAGGTGTCTATGAAGTTTGAAAGTCAGTTGTTAAAAGGCATCGCTCCCGTGGTTGTTTTGGAAATTCTCTCACGCGGTTCAATGTACGGCTATGAGCTTAGCCAGGCCATCGAGCAGCGAAGCGGCGAAGTCCTGACCCTCGGCAAGGGAACGCTCTATCCGCTTCTTTATAATCTCGAAGCCAGAAAGCTTGTCAAAGGCAAGTGGGAAGAAGCAGAATCCGGCAGAAAAAGAAGGTACTACTCAATCACCAGCACCGGCAAAGATGAGCTGGCAAGACAAAAGGCACAATTGAAAGAGCTGACAGCCGGCCTAAATTTTGTCTTCGGCGGCGCCCTCACGCCGGTTTAAACAACAATATTTAGCCCCCAGTTTCACTGGGGGTTCAAAGTAACGTGATTGAATATCCGAGGTCTTTATGGCAAAGGAAAATAAAAAAGATGATTTGCTAAATCTTCCTGCCCGTGCCTCTGAATTTATAAAACTCCTGATTAAAAAGATGCGGTATCGCAGAAAAGTCCGGCAGGACGTTCAAGCGGAATTAACGGCACATTTTGAAGATGAACTAAAAGGCTGCGTCAGCGACCAGGAGAAAGAGCAAAAGGCACAACAGATAATCGCAGAGTTTGGCGATGTAAAACTATTAGCAGTTTTATTACGCCTAGCTAAGAAACGCTGCCGACCATTCTGGCGAACAGCTATCGCAAGAACATTTCAAACCGTTGGTGCATTAATCCTGTGCTTTATCATTTATGTGGTATGGTTCTTCACCGGCAAGCCGGTCATTACCACCAATTACATCGCCGAGCTTAACCGAATGGTTCGGCCTGTAGCTGATGAAAACTTAAACGCCGCACCTTTTTATAAAGAGGCAGCAATTCGTTATGAGAAATTATCTGAAGATAATAAAGAAACCTTCGGGCTTTTGTCAAAAAAGCCTAATGAAGTGATGGCAGAGCAAAAACAGATTATAGAAAAATGGCTGACTGACAACAAAGAGACCATTGGGCTTGTAATAACCGGCTCACAGAAGCCATATAATTGGTTCGAGTATAATAATAAAAATGAAACGGACGGCATGATAGGAGTGCTTCTGCCTCACCTTGCCGAGTTTCGCAGATTGGCTCATTCTTTACGCTGGCGAGCGTACCTTTGTGCAGAAAAAGGTCAATACCAAGACGCTTTCAGTGATATAAAATCCTGCTACCGCCTCGGCCAGCATCTAAGAGGCGATAAAACTCTTATCGAACAGCTTGTAGGTATTGCTATTGAAGCTTTAGCTGTTCAGACTATCCGGGACATTTTGAGCCAATATCAGATAGACGCATCTATACTGGCTGCGTTACAGAAAGATTTTGAGCAGCTTATTGCCGGCGAAAATTTTGTAGTAAGCTTAAAAACCGAAAAACTGTTTATCCTCGATGAGGTCCAAAGGTGTTTTACCGCTGATAGGATAGGTGGTGGTCATCTTTATCTTCAAAGAGTAGCAAGTTTTATCGACGGAGGCAAACCTGAACCTTTTAATGAAAAGTTCTGGCCAATTCTTTTACGTGCCTTATTTACGCATCCGAATAAAGAGCAAACTTTAGAATCGGGGAATAAATTTTATGATTACGCTCAGGAGATGACAACTCAAACTCCAGCTAAAATACGCACAGAGCATCCCGATTTAAATAAAGAGTTTGAACGTATCACAAAAGGCAACCTATTACTCGAGCTCCTCGCTCCTGCTTTTCAAAGAATCATCGAGATTAGCTTTCGATGTAAAACAGATGTCGAAGCAACATTAACGATAATAGCGATATCGAGATACAGGCAGAACAAAGGGGCCTACCCGGAGAATCTCAAGGAACTGGTAACATCCGGTTACATTCAGGAATTACCAATTGATTCCTTCAGTGACAAGCCGCTGGTTTATAAAAAAAGTGGAGATGATTTTATCTTATATAGTGTCGGGCCTAACTGCGTTGATGATGGCGGTCAATCCGGCAAAGATGACAAAGGAAAACCAAAATTATGGGCGGATAACGGCGATGCGATTTTGTGGCCCGTGCTAAAATCAGAATTAAACAAGTAAATAGGACATAAAAATATGGGAACGCGGAAAGAAACAGAAACAAAACTCAATCAGCTTCCGCCCGGCGTAAAAGATTTCATAAAATTAGTCATAAGTAAGATGCGGTATCGCAAAAAAGTCAGGCACGATGTGCAGGCAGAGCTGGCAGCGCATTTTGAAGATGAATTGAAAAGCTGCGCCGGTAACGAAGAGAAAGAGCAAAAGGCACGAATATTAATCTCAGATTTTGGTGACGTGAAGCTGCTGGCGGTTTTATTACGCCGAGCTAAAAAACGCTGCCGGCCGCTTTGGCGAACAGTCGTTGCAAGGACATTCCAGACTATCGGCATCCTGATTTTGTGCCTTGTTTTTTATACCGTCTGGTTTATAAGCGGTAAGCCTGCCATCAACGTTGATTACCTCGCTTTATTTAATCAAATGAGCCGCCCACAGCTTCGGGGCGAAGATAATGCCTGGCCATACTATCAAAAAGCCATTAATTTATACGTAGAGCCTGTCAAAGGCGGAGTTGTAGAGGAGCTTCTTTCATATAGAAATAGCCCAAGCAAGCCGAAGAAAGTGCAGCCGTTTGAAGATTTAAACATAGATGAGCAGATGAAGATTCTTCAATGGATTAAAGACAATCAGAAGTACTGGGATAATCTCACTGCTGAACAGCAGGTGGTAGCTCTCAAATGTTTCCAGTACAATTTGGTTCCCATCTTCAAAGGAACGGCAGCACCGCTATACACCCCATTTGAATCAATGGCAAACCATGTTGTTGAAACCATCAAGCAAAATGAGCCGGTAACAGATTCTATTTACACCCAAGTTCCGATCGGAGAACAAGCCGGCTTCCCAGATGCCCAGCTTACGGATTGGGTAAAAGAAAACAAAGTTCCGCCTAATTTCCTCACGGCTGTTTCGGTTGCGGTTCTTAATGAATGGATGAAGCGCTATAAGGATCTGCCAAAATCCCCTCAAGCTGCTCTCACAGATACCGAATTTGAGTATCTCGGCTCATGGATCAAAGAAAATGAGCTCCCCTGGCAGGAATTTGTTAAAGGCAGCTCAAAATCATATTGCTATAAAGAATATTCATACGAGCCTAACCAAGAACCCAGGTCTCTGTTTGACGTCCTTTTGCCGCACCTAAGCACCCTTAAAGATCTGGCAAGATTCGGCATCCTGCACTCACGGGTATGCCTAAGAGAAGGAAAAACGCACGAGGGACTTGAAGACCGCCTTGCCGTTGCACGTGCCGGCCGACATTGGCAGGGAAAAGGAACAATTATAGAACAGTTGGTGGGAATAGCCATCAGCGCTCTTGCACATTATGAATTGTTGGATATTGTAGCAACACAAAATCTTTCGGCTGCCGACTTAAAGCAGCTCCAGCAACGATTGTCACAGATTTACTCAGAAGGTTATCCACCGATGAATATGGAAGGCGAAAGATTGGTGTTTCTGGATATAGTCCAGCATGTATTCACCGACGGAGGCCCCGGCGGCGGGCATCTGGTTCCCGATAGATGGAGTCGGTGGATGAACAATGAAAATGATTTTGAAATGTGGAGAAAACTCGGGCTATTTACGCCTCTTTCTACGGCGGCAAGTATGATTCATGTAGGACGGGATGAGACGCTGGTTAAGGCTAATGAGTTCTATGACAGAAGTATCAAGATTGCGAAAATGACCCCGTATGAAAGGCATGTTCGCAAGATTGAAAGCTCCGATATAATGCTCTTTGCTCTGCCTCGTTACAGATACTTTTTAATACATGCCTTTGCACCTGCTTTGGAACGGGCATCTGATGTGGTATATCGCAGTAAAGCCTCGCATGAGGCAACAATAACGATTTTGGCTCTTATGCGGTATTGGCTGGAGAACAAAGAATACCCGTCAAGTCTGAACGAGCTGATTGCGAAAGACTACTTGAAAGAATTACCGATGGACCCGTTTAGCGATAAAGAATTGATTTATAAACGTGCAAACGGCGACTTCATTCTCTACAGCTTAGGCTATAATTTCATCGATGATGGCGGCCAGTTCGGAAAGGACTCAAGAGGCGAGCCAAGAAGATTATGGGCGGATAACGGCGATTCCGTTTTCTGGCCTGTCCCAAAAGAATAAGAGCAAGCTTTATAAACTAATTGCCTGCTCGGATTGATGGTAAAGATATGGAATAATTTGCAGAGAGAATCTGTATCAGAATCCAATCATTCGCTGGCTTTTGCGCATGCGTCGGCGGTTCTTTTCGGAAGGCTTTTCATAGTAGGCGTTGCGTTTCATATCCTTGATTAAGCCTTCTTTTTCGCAGAGTTTCTTAAAGCGCTTTATCATCTGCTGAACCGATTCGCCCGAACGCGATTTAACTTTTATCACACAAATCTCCTTTGCCCAGCATGGCTTATGCCATTACATTCAAAAAATTCAATATACTAATCCAACTGCAGCGGAACACTTTTATATCGTCAATATTCTATCGTTCCTTAATTTAGCGTTATCTTTACAGCTTTTCAAGTAAAAAATTTTCGCTCTTTTTTTTTACGTTCTGCTGCCTTTCTCTTTTGTCTTCTGATGTTTTCTGTGATTACCCACTCGCTGACGCTCTCCACAGCGCCGAAAGGTGTCCTGCGGAGACGCCTTACGGCGGTGGCTCTGAATTCTGTCCTTTATCCCAATAAAAACGGCTCATCTGCGTCCTTCGTCCCTCGTCCATCGTCCATCGTCTATCTTCCGTCCTCTGCCTTCCGTCCTCTGCCTTATAAAATGGGTAATCGCCTGAAAAGTGATTGAGTCATCGTTCTTAAAATGTTAAAATAAGAAAGATGTCTTCCTTTATAAAAATTTTACTTTTCAACCTGGTAATGGCAATATCGCTGGCTTGTTTTGCTAATTTCGCCTTAGCGGCTCAAAACGAGCTTCAGGGAAACGTACCTCTGGTAATTAACGAATTGATGGCATCTAACAGCAGCACTATTCAGGACCCGCAGGGCCGGCACGATGACTGGATAGAAATTTACAACTCTGGGAGCACCGCTATTGATGCAGGCGGCATGTACCTTACGGATAATCTATCTACACCCACCAAATGGCGGATTCCAAATGCTACTACGATACCGGCACGCGGCTATTTATTGATTTGGGCGGATAACGATACTGCTGACCCAGGCCTTCACGCAAACTTCAAGCTCGATGCAGATGGTGATGAGGCTGGTTTGTTTGACAGAGACGGAATCAGTTTGATTGATTCTGTTTTGTTTGACGCACAGAGCTCCGATGTCTCTTATGGGCGATACCCGGATGGTAGTGATACGTTGCAGTTTATGACGCCACCGACTCCGGGCAGTGCAAATAGCAGTGGGTATTCAGGAGTAATAGCTGAGCCGCAGTTTAGTCACCAGCGGGGTTTTTACGATTCGCCGTTTTCTGTCACCATCAGTAATAAAACGGCAGGCGCCGTCATATATTATACACTTGACGGCAGTGAGCCATACCAGGCGGACGGACAGTTACCGGCGGGCATGGTTAACACCGGGCCGATTCAGGTCGTAAAAACTACCTGCATCCGGGCTAAGGCGATAAAGACCGGCTGGATTCCTTCGAAAACAGCCACTCATACCTATATATTTAATGCCTCGGAAACCATAAAATCACTACCTGTAATTTCCCTCGTCGGCGATGAGCATACAACCTTCTTTGAGCCTGCTGGCATCATGGCCATCGTGGGCGGTTATTATGACGGCAGTGGAGTATGGCACTCCGGCGGCCAGGGCAGCTACAACAATCCCATCCATCGAGGGATTGAATACGAAAGGCCTGTCTCCTTCGAGATACTCGATTCACAGGCTGGCACAGATTTACAGATTGACTGTGGTATCCGTGTCCATGGCAGCGACTACACAC
>CAZRNB010000105.1:0-10769 GCA_964601355.1 uncultured Pirellulales bacterium | reverse complement strand
ACATCAACCATAACGGCTCACTCCTTATTTCACAATTTCACATAACTATACATTTTACACAACACAACATTTCACATAACACATAAACGCTGCCAAACAAAAGTCCATAAGCATATACGCATATACTTATACAGTAGTTGCCCAACTATCAAAAGGAAAATAAAAAACTCATCGGAATCTTTGAGCAAAAAATAAAGGACTCGTGCTTCGTAGCGAAGAAGCATCGCTACTTCGCAGAGTAGCACAAAATCGCCGAAGTCTGGGGCGAGAAATAGCAAATTGACGTGGGGTGCGTGTTATATTTACTTGCCGTGCCCGCTGCGGCGTAGCAGGTATTAAGGAGGATTAATCACTCGTGAAGTGCATTTCGACGATTGTCATTCCCGCCCCGTATCGTGGTACGGGATAAACTCCAGCGGGAATCCAATTTCTATTTAACCAATTACCATTTACCAATATCTCTCTGCATTTTTTCATTTTTTGGTGGGTAAAATCTGCTTGTTTTTCTTTTTATCAGGGCTAATATAAGCTTTGTGCGTCCGATATAATTCCGATATAATACAGAGTCGGTAGGATATGATAAATCGCACCAATCCAGTGCCGTAAGGCATCCCCCAGCGGACTAAAACCATCCCCAAACCCGGTTACGGATCGGCGTCCCTGTTCCTTCTTTGGCTAATATAATGCCTTCGCCGAGACGAGTGGTCTTGGCCATGCCTTACGTCAATGCTCCTGACCACTTTTTCCCTTTATGCACTTTTGAACTTTTTTACTTTTCTCTTGCTTTTTTAGACAATTCCAATAACAATTCCCATTGCAGCGGCGAAATAAGTCCGATAGAAAGAAAAAAAACCGAAATAGGTATGGTTTCCCCGGATATTCTGATATGCACCTATAATAATTGTAAAAAGATCGACTATAAAAATATCAAGAAACTATGTCGCGAAAAGAGATACCTGATAGCGCAATAGAAGCTGTGGCTCGACACATCAATACTCGTAGTAACAAAAACTACGGCATAAATCCTATTGGGCACGTGGATAATATCGAAACGCCTCAAATCTTCGAAATCATCCCTTTCGATCAGATTGATAATACAAATAATCGGTTCTATGCTATAGATGGCAGTTACAATAGCGAGCAGTTCTATAACGGATTAGCCGTTGCCATGTATGCTGCTGGATATATTTGTTATTACAATGGAAAACAAGTAAGGCTGAATACAATAGATGACCCTATTATTCTGGGACAAGAATACTATCCTGAAAACATCATTGTGACCAATCAGGATCATCAACTTGCGATATATGATGAGGTTTTAACCCTCCAGCCCGTTGATCGGTTGCTCAAGTTTTGGGAAACAAAACCGGAAAATATCTTCGCATATGATAGAGATAAAGTATGTGTGAATTTATCGACTCTTCTATCGTTTTGTCAGGAAATTCTTGAAATATCTCTCATTTTGGAAGTAGCAGAATTGCCGGAAACTAAGGCCGGCGATTTTATTCTCAGGGATGGAAACCTGCGGCCGCTCCAAGTTAAGCAATCGTATTTGGTGCAATTGGGCAAATATCTACATGATAAGGGTATAAATCTAATAGCTATAACTAAGCAATCTCCGATAAAGATGGAGTTGTCTTATACCTTTAAGCAAATAGATGCTTACTTGCAAGACCAACTCAAGCATGAGTATCCGTTCACCCAGACAGACCCTAATCGTAAGAAGCTCTGTTGCTGGTTTGAAGTGCCTGTCCCTGCACTCAAAGAGGCTTATCGGGGTGATATGTTTGTCAAAAAGGATATTCATGGCGGGCGAGGGTTTGGTTTGTTTTTCGCAGCTCGTTTAGACTACGTTGAGAAACTGCAAAATTATGATTGGGTAATTGCAGACTTAAACATCTTCGATGCCATACCCGGCATTGAGGCGGGTAAGTTAGATAGAGATAGGGGTACCTTGGCTAAAATATTTGGGGAATTGACTCGGCTGACCCAAGAACACTACATTTTGGGTTATCCATACCCTTTGGCCGAGGTTCATAACTTCGTTTCGCTAAAGAAAGATTTCAAGCAAGAAATCATAAATCGTTTGAAGTATTCGTTGTACAAAGATCAATGGATGGACCATGTTGATATTGAAAACCTGTTCTTGGATACTCACGACAGGTTCTAATGGGAGATTTGCCTATGACAACGAAAAAAGCTGATTTCGGTGTGCTCTATGGCCAGAAGACCACGGAAGATGCGCTTTTAATCTATTCTTCTTATGAAGACGCTAAAGCGAGTCCGCAAACGGGTGATTTTATTGTGTTGACACCCAAAGATGAAGGCAGCACAAAATACTTGGCGCGTGTTGAAGCTGAGATTTACGACGAAGACCCTATTTTCAAGTCACAAGATAAAACCCTTATCGCTGTTCATTATGCCAGAATCGCTGAACGTGAGTTGTCTGAGCGTGATAAGCAAAAAATGTTCAGTTATACGTACAAGGTAAGAATTTTGGGCACATTTTCCGACAATGGCACGTCTATAGCGTTTACTACTGCCGTTAGAAAACTGCCAATAGTTTCATATATTGCCCGGCACCTTAATAAGAGAGAAATCGAATCAATCTTGAATAGGGCTAACGAAAACGGCGCCCCAATAGGTTATCTGTGCGTTGGCGAGACCGTGTTTGAAGACAAAGGGCAAATCTTATTCAAAATCGACAGGTTGCGAGATAAGCGTACGATGATTTTTGCTCAGTCTGGTTTTGGGAAGACGAATCTCGTCAAGGTTCTTCTTAACTACATGATAGCAGACCCGTCATACGGGAAATTGATTTTCGACCTGAATGGAGAGTATTTTCTTCGCGGCACATCCACCTATGGACTGGGGGATATAGAGGACCAGAACATAAGCAGAAATCTGATTGTCTACACAGATAAGGAACTCCCAAAGGAATACCAAGATTCCAAGCGGTTCAATTATGCGGGCAAGGTACTTTTGAACATGCATAAGCACTTGACAGTGGGTGACATTTTGAGTTTTGGTGCCGGTTTTTCGGAAGTGATGAAGTCGTTTTTGTACTATCTTGATGAAGAAGGCGTGGAAGATTTCATAGCAAAGATCGATGATTATGTTTCTGATCCTCAACTTTTACACCAAGCCTTTCCAGATTTTTTTGAAAGGAACAAAGACGCGCGCGCCCGTACAACAATCGCTGCTATCAGGAAACGCATCAGGCACTTAATAGATGAAGGGAAAGGATTGCATTCTGCCTCATCTACTTTGGTAGAGAAAGTTTTCGAATATCTAAAAAAGGGTAAAACGGTCATAGTTGATCTTTCACTCAAAGACAATCTGGATGCAAGTATCATCTCAACGATACTTGTTCGTAAGCTCTTTGATAATAACAAGGCTAAATTCACTTCTAATAAACCAGGTGAAGTGGTCAATGCTGTCATCTTTGTGGAAGAAGCCCAGAATGTTCTGTCTGAGGAGTTTGTTAAGTCCAATACGAATCCCTTTGTCAGAGTAGCTAAAGAAGGACGTAAGTTCGGATTAGGATTAGTAGCAATTACTCAGCGCCCGTCTGCTATTTCCGAAGAAATACGTACGCAAGCAGAGAATTTCTTTGCCTTTCACATGGGCAACTCGGACGACATCCGGGCTCTTATCAAATCTAACGTTAACTTCGATGGAGTTATTGCGAATTTCGTTCAGCGTGAGACGATACCCGGTAATCTTTACATGGTGTCATCCGACCAAGCATTTGCTTTGCCTGTGAGAGTTAGCGAGTTCGAAAAGTTGGTGAAAAACATGGTCTACAAGGATTCTATATTTCCCGAATAGAAATGTTAGATATTCGATTCAGACCTAATAGTGCCATCCACAGATTAATTGCTCATCAAAGAGAGGATTTCCCTGTCTGCACTCGCTCCCCTGAGGAAAAAGTCAGGTTATTGATAGTGCGCGACTTGTTGCGTCTTGGTTGGGAGATGGATTTTCAGGGTAATAGAGTAATTATCAATCCGCCCACTTATTACGATAAAAAAGTAATCAAGGATTCCATGCAAATTAAGCGAGAAGAATCAATTGCAAAAAGTTCTGAGTGGATTAAGGAACATCTGCCCATAGCAAGCAAAAATCTTGCGGATGGTGCCAAGGTTTGGAAATCAAGAATTGACCCTGTTGTAGAAGTCTGTGAATCACCTAAGCAGTTAGAACTTTTTCGGATTTTGCGATTCTATTGGTCGTCGCCCTATAGTGAATATGTTGGCCGCAGAATAAAGCTTTTGGTCCGCGATAATGCTTTACCTCAAAAACCCGTAATTGGCATAGCAGCCCTTGGTAGTTCTATAGTTCATATACCTGATCGAGATAAATGGATTGGATGGGATACGAAGACACGTACCAAGAACCTGGTGTATGCAATGGATGCGTATGTTATAGGTGCCTTGCCGCCTTACAATTACCTTTTAGGAGGAAAGTTGATTTCATACATTATCGCGTCTAATGAGGTGAGAAATATTTTTGAACATAAATATAAGGGAATAGTTACCAATATTTCCGAACGAACTGCCAATAGGTTGGCCTGTATTTTTACGACAAGTTTGTATGGAAAGAGCTCACAATACAATCGTGTAAAATATGATGGCCGCCTGCTATATATTCCTATTGGGAAGACTAAAGGATATGGGACACTCCACCTAACAGACGAGACTTTCGAATCTATGCGCGATTTATTAAAGGCGAGAAGTATTTTAGTGGGTAATCGGTTTGGTGACGGTCCTATATGGCGTATGCGTGTTATGCGGACAGCCGCAGATATCTTGGGTTTTGATGCAGATTTTCTCCTCAGACACTCTTTTCAGCGGGAAATATACGCAGTTCCCTTGGCACGTAATTTCAGGGAATTCTTGAAAGGGGATCATCGTAGACTGAGATACTACGACAATCCATTGGGTGATTTAGTAAGTTATTGGAAAGAAAGATGGTTGGATAATCGCAAACGAGATATGGAGGTTAAGAAAAACGTACATAGTTTTCGTGCTGAAAACTTTATAATTATGTAATCGCAATCGACAACAGTTAAGCCATCAACAGTGTAAAAATTAAAATATAAAATGAAAAATGGTGGAATGAAAAATTTGTTGTCCAGCCTCTGCATCTCTCAACGCGGGCGAGTAAAGGACAATTTTGGGTAAAGATGCGGATTTTGCTTGTTTTTTTGCCGTTTTTGGGTATAATGTAACATTGAATTTAGCATATAGTATATAGCATATAGTATATAGTATATAGTATTTAGCATGGGGGATAGTGGGAGGCAGACGCAAATCAAAAGTCAAAATGCAAAACGCAAAGCCACAACGTAAAAATCAAAAATCGGAGCCTATCTGCTTAACAGGCCGTAATTTATGGAGATTTTTTCCGTACGAAATCCAGATGCAACACCATCGGTTCACCTGTGGCAAGCAGCATTCTACAATTGTCGAGAGGTCTCTACAAAACGGCCATGTTTTATGCAAAACAAAGCCAATTTCTGTAAGGTTCAGATTAACATAAGCTCTTTGATATAAAAAGAATATGAGAAATTTTCCGTTTTCGGGCAACGGAAAAACAAAGCCAATCCGCCATAGGCGGACAAGTTTCGGAAAACAGAGGTTTACCCGCCTGTGGCGGGACAGAGAGCAGATGACAGACGATGGAGGACAGCCTATCCGGCGGGCAATTATGACATGCACCCAATCGTAATTGAAATAGAGGATTAATCCTTCAACGAACTTATCCCTTCAACTGCGTTCAGGGCAGGCTCTGAGCAAGGTCGAAGGATTGACAAGCTGAATATCCATTTATATCAGATATGGCGAAGACGCATTTATCGAGCCGAGACAAAAGAGACTTGGCACTTATTTTTACGGCTCAGATGAACCGGCTGACTGAGGGTTGTTCTTTTTTTCATCCAGCGCGTTTTTCAGGACGTCGTTAGTATTTTTGACGAACTTGAACCGTAGCCCTTTTTTGGCCTCTTTGGGGACTTCAGGAAGGTCTTTTTTGTTTCTCTGCGGGAGGATGACGGTTTTTATGCCGGCCTGCTTCGCAGCCAGGATTTTTTCCTTTAGGCCGCCAACCGGCAGGACCAGGCCGCGTAAGGTTATCTCGCCGGTCATGGCAACGTCCGGACGAGTCGGCTTTTGCAGCAGTAAGCTGACCAAAGAGGTGAACATTGCCACACCCGCGCTTGGGCCGTCCTTTGGAATTGCACCGGCCGGGACGTGAATGTGATAATCGAATTTACCGAATCTGACAGTCTCGATTTTTAGTTTCCGGGCATTTGCCTTTACAACGGAAAATGCGGTCTGTGCACTTTCCTTCATAACATCGCCGATATGGCCGGTCAATTGCAATTGGCCTTTGCCGGGCATAGATGCTGACTCGATAAAAAGCAGCTCTCCTCCGACCGGCGTAAAGGCTAATGCCGTTGCGACGCCTGGTATTCCGGACCGCAGCGCCAGCTCCGATTCGAACTGCGCAGGTCCTAAGATTTTAGCAAGGTCTTTTTGGCCGATAGTTGCCCGACGCTTCTTATTCTTCGCTATCTCAGTGGCGATGGCTCTGCATATAGCGGCTATGTTTCTTTCCAAGTTTCGCACGCCTGCTTCGCGTGTGTAACTGCGGATTATGGTAAGTATCGCCTCATCTTTGATAGCCAGCCGGTTTTTATTTAGGCCGTGCTCTTTGAGCTGACGAGGGACAAGGTATTTCTTTGCGATGTTAAGTTTTTCGGTTTCCGTATAGCCGGGCAGGTCGATAATCTCCATTCGGTCGTGTAAGGCCGGCGGTATAGGCTCGGTATAATTTGCGGTGCCGATAAACATAACGCCGGATAAATCGAAGGGCTGATCGATATAATGGTCGGTAAAGCTGAAGTTTTGCTCCGGGTCGAGGACTTCCAGAAGTGCGGCGGCCGGGTCTCCTCTAAAATCTGCTCCGATTTTGTCCAATTCATCTAACATAAACACGGGATTTCTGCTTCCACACTTTCTTAGCTCCTGTAAAATCCTTCCGGGCAGTGCGCCGATATAGGTTCTTCGATGTCCCCGGATGTCGGCTTCGTCTCTCATTCCGCCGAGCGATATACGAATAAATTTTCTTCCCATAGCGCCTGCGATGGATTTGCCGAGTGATGTTTTGCCTACGCCGGGCGGGCCGATAAAGCAAAGTATGGGACTTTTGCCGGTTGGATTCAGCTTGCGGACAGCGAGAAATTCAAGGATGCGTTTCTTTACTTTGGTCAGGTTATAATGATCACGGTTCAGTATTCGTTCGGCTTGATTAATATCGAGTCTGTCTTCGGTCTGAGCGGACCAGGGCAGCTCGCAGACCCAGTCTAAGTATGTGCGAATGACGGTGTATTCCGGTGAGGCAGGGGGAATCTTGCTTAACCTATCTAATTCACGCATGGCCTCCTGCTCGACCTTTTCAGGCATTTTTGCTTTGGCGATGTTTTCTTTGAGCTGCTTTAGCTCTTCAGTTCTGATGTCCTGCTGGCCGAGCTCGGATTGAATGGCCTTTAGCTGCTCCTGCAGGAAATATTCTCTTTGGCTCTTGTCGATTGATTCTCTGACCCGTCCCTGAATTTTGTGACTTAATTCGAGAACCTCCAGTTGATTGGCGAGTATGACAGACAACTGATTGAGGCGTTTGGCAGGGTCAAGCTCCTCGAGCAATTCCTGTTTCTTTGCGATGTTAAGACTAAGATTGGCGGCCAGGAAATCAGCCAGAGCGGATGGCTCTTCAATATTCTCCAAAAGAACTACAGCTTCTTCCGGCACATTGGGGCTTAATGCGATAACACGATTGGCGGATCGGCGGACACTAACAATCAGCGCCGCGAGCTTTTTTGTGATACTCACTGTGACGCTGAGCGGCTTGATTTTCGCCTTTAGATACGGCTCGGTTGCGATGCGTTCCACAATTCTGAAACGCACTATTCCGTGTACTACAATGTTGACGGAGCTCTGCGGCATTTTGATGACCTTTAAGATCGAGGCGGTGGTTCCGACCGAATAGAGGTCGTCGAAGGTCGGCTTATCGGTTTGTGGATTGCGTTGTGTAACAAGGCCGATGACGGATTCATTAGGCTTTGTTACCGCAAGCAGGGCTTTGCTTCTTTCCCGGCCTATTGCCAAAGGCATTACCGTGCCTGGATAGGCGACGACATTTCGAATCGGCAGGATTCCGATTACCTCCGGCATCTTTAATTCATTGTTGTTGTAGCGTAAATCCGTATCGTTGCCGGGTAAAGATTGCTCGATATTTGTCAGTTCCTCTGCTATCATTCAGATACGCTGATTTTGTCGTGAAACAGCAAATTTTTAGATTATTCACTACTATATTTTCTCGACTGTTTTTTCTTTATACTTAATGATAAACAGCCAAAGCTCTAAACTAAAAAACAAAAAATAAGGTTGCAGCCGCGCTTTTGTTGACAAAACTACAAAATTTTCTTGACTGATTCAACTAAATATACTATCTACTTATTTTATTAAGGAAGTTAGAGTATTTCCACCGAGGTTCGCACCATTTGTGGAGTGAGGAACAATAACCGTAGTTTAGAGGAGGAACAGTTATGATATTGGAGGAGTGGAAGACTATATATACGGCCATTTCCGGGTGTAGGCGCTCTTTTGGATTTCGTAAAATCGGAGTCCGAAGATGTATTTTGCCATTTTTTTCTTTTCACTTTGTTTTCGTGGTGTGGTTTTTAGGTTTTTTACTTGCAGTGTGCAGCACTGGCTGTAAGCATAGCGAAACAAGATCAGACCAGCGCTACCCATTAATCAAGGATAAAACGGATGATTTGGCGCAAACGACGCTCTGGGAAGCTTATGTGGATGAAGGACGCAAGGCATACAATGCCGGCCGATATGAAGAGGCAGAGCAATTATTTAAGGATTCTATGTCGGAAGCAGAGAAGTTTGGTCAGCAGGACCATCGGCTGGGACAGTCACTTTATTGGCTTGGTGCGGTTGTATGGGACCTGGGAAGGCCTCTGGAAGCCAAGCAGCTTTTGGCAAGGGCGCTGGGAATCATCGAACAGCTTAACGGTACAGAGGCCGCTATGCCATCACGTCAGGTAGTCCTGGCGGATATTTTAAGAAGACTTTCCGAGATCGAGGCTGATAATAAAAACTATCCTCTGGCAAAGGCACTGGCAAATAAAGCTGCTAACATAAGCCGCGACGTGGGAAATAAACAGCTCCTGTCCGTTACGCTGAAAAACCTGATAGATGTTCACGTCAAAAGTGGAGATTATAATGGCGCAACAGAGAAGTTCTCGGAGCTTATTGGGCTTGATCCGAATAACCCTTCGTATTATTACAATCGAGCGTTGCTGTATAAATATACCGGAGACTATAAATCGGCAGTAGCTGATCTGGCCAAAGCATCTGAATTCAAGCCGGATGATCCCCAGCTTTTAAATGAGCTTGCCTGGATTCTGAGCACGTGTCAGGACGATCAGGTCAGAAACGGGCTTCGCTCCGTCGAGCTGGCGGAAAAGGCTGTGGAGATCACCAAACGCAGAAATCCTCAATGTCTGGATACTTTGGCTGCTGCTCACGCTGAAGCGGGCCAATTTGATCTGGCTGTAAAAGCACAACAACAGGCCATTTCGCAGTTGACCAATCAGGAGGAGATCGAAATCTGCTTAACACGATTGCGGCTATATGTTGACCATAAGCCGTACAGGGAAGCCGGCAGGAAATAGCAAAATCAAATCTACGGAATTAATGGCTTACGGAAGACAATTCGTGCCTCGCCGGCATATAAATAAAACAGCGGGCGATGGGATTCGGACCCACGACTTTCAGCTTGGGAAGCTGACATTCTACCGCTGAATTACGCCCGCAGAAAGTTATCTTTATTTATCAGGTTTATGTAATTCCACGTCCTATGAATCCGTTTCGTCATCTAAATCCGTAATTTCATCGTCGATTCCACTGGCGAAATTATATTTATTGGAAGATTCTTCTTTCTTTAATAGTCCTTTTTCTAAAAGGTTTGCACAGTGGATACAACATCTGGCCCACGGGATTGCGTACAACCGCTGCTTTGGAATTGGTTCTCCGCCGACCTCACAAATACCATACGTGCCATTTTCGACTCGCTTGAGTGCGTCATCTATCTCAGATATAAGTTTTCTCTCGCTGTCCATCAATTCTAAAGTGAATTCCTGCTCAAAACTGTCTGTACCTAAGTCTGCCATGTGAATAGGCGTGTTCGACAATTCGCTTCTCTGCTCGTGCAGGGCATCAGTTTCCATGCTGGATACGTTGCCGAGCAGGATATTGCGTTTTTCCATAAGCAGCAACTGGAACTTTTTGATTTCTGCCGGAGTTAGTTTTGTTTTCTTTTTTGGCTGTTCACTCATACAAATTTTATTGTCCACAAAGAATTTTAATTTATCTGGAACCGGGAGACAGGCTTGCCCCTGCGGAGGTAGAGGATCAGGAATCAAGTATCCCTATTTTATTCACTTCAAATCTTCAGCCACTTTGAATCAAGGTTTTTGTTGCTTAGGATATTCGAAGCAGTTTCTTCCGGTTTTTTGGTTATTTTAACCTTTCTCTTCTATCAATTTTTTCTTTAGTTTTTCATGTATTTTAACTTTTGGCTTGATTGTTTAGTCAAAATTGGCCAAATAGTCAAGTTAATTTTAAGTTGAAAAGAAAAAATCTGGTACTACCTCATGATATTGGTAAAGCTTTATTACGTTTATATGCATC
>CAZRNB010000104.1:0-10991 GCA_964601355.1 uncultured Pirellulales bacterium | reverse complement strand
AATACACTACTTTTGGCCAATAACTTTTACAATTTAAGGTATCGGCCTAATTAACCCGCAACTTAATTGCCCAAATATTGTCTTGTCGTGCACCTCCGAAATTAAGAAAGAACGAAAAATGGCCACAAAAAAACATCACAAATCGCACTCGAACTCTACGTCCGAAAACACCGCAGAGCCGCCTTGAGGGACTATGTATTACTTTCCAGTTAAAGTATGAGAAAGAAATGCCCACCTGCCAAAAATATTAAATATCAAAAATCAAATTGCTTTGTAGAAAACAGGTCATAACGTCATTTCGAGCGAGCCGAAGGCGAGTCGAGAAATCCGCCGTAAGGCGTCCTGAGCGAAGTCGAAGGATCTAAAGCAGATTTCTCCACTTCGTCCCGATGAATCGGGACTTCGGTCGAAATGACAGAGGGTCTTTTCTACGGAGTAAAATCAAAAATCAAGGGATCAGGATTGGGAGATAAGGTTTTTACTGACCCCAGACCCCTGAACCCCGAATCCTACTCATCAATTCTTGATTTGCTCTTGTGCTTCGTATTATAAGTTCATATAGATGGGTGCATTTTCGATATGTATATTTCTTTTGGTTTTACCTGCGTGTGAAATTTCTATGCGAATGTAGTCTATATTCTTCAGTACTGATTCAATCTTATCGGCCCATTCAATCAGGACAACCGATTGCGGATAGCAGAAATCATCAAAACCTAACATCTCAAACTCGGCGATGGAATTGAGCCGATAGGCGTCGATATGATAAATATCCAGCCGACCTGAATATTCATTAACTATAACGAACGTAGGGCTTGTGACATCTTTATTGCCTGTGGCGCCTGCACCGGCTGCGACACCTTTAATCAGGTGCGTCTTGCCGCTGCCCAATGGACCACAAACAGCGATAACCTCGCCGCCTTTTAATTGTGAGCCGATTCTTTGACCAAGCTCGATAGTTTGCTCCGGCGAATTGGAAGTAATACTATAATTTGCAACCATAGTTAAAATAAATCCGAAATTCAAAACTCAACAGAAAAATAAAAAATTAAAATGCAAAAATCAAAATTACAAATCAAAATTCAAAATGCTTTGTAGAAAACATAGATTGTCCTTGCGAGCGAAGCGAAGCAATCTCAAATGTTTCGGTGCTTCTTTCGCCTATCAATCAGTGAGATTGCCACGGCCCTTCGGGCCTCGCAATGACAAAAAACACAAGGTTTCTACATAGCAAATTCAAAAATATTTTTTACATTTTGCAATGTAATTTTGATATTTGATTTTATCTTCGGAAATGGTCGTATCCCTTCGCCTGCAAATCAGCGATTTTCCCGTCGGGCATCTTTATCTGCATCTTTTTTGTATCGGTAATTGTACCGATTTGCGTAATTTGAACCGGCCAATCCCATCTCTTTAATAATCTTTCACAATCGTCCGGCGCGAGAGTAAAAAGCAGCTCGAAATCTTCGCCGTCGTTTAGTGCAGAATTTAACGGGTCTCTTGTTTTTCGTGCCTGCTTTGATATTGGAATCTTTTCCGCAATTATAAAAGCTCCTACGCCGCTTGCTCGGCAGATACGATTTAGGTCGCTGCTCAGCCCATCGCTTAAATCCATCATTGAATTTATCGTGACCATACCGACGATTTTAATTGCCTCTTTAACTCTCGGCTCAAAATTCAGATGTTTGCCATAAACGGCACCGCCCAATGTATCTGTCACACATATACTGTCACCGACTTTTGCTCCGCAGCGTCTTACAGGTTTATTGCCGGCGGGTCTGCTGAGCATTGCCACGTTGACTGCAAACGGCTCTTTTTTTCTCCAGGCGGTAATGTCACCACCAACAAGGGGACAATTAAATCTATCGCCGGCCATGACAATTCCCGAATGAAGCTGCTTTAATTCCTTCTGACCAAAACCTCTCGGCAGAGCTACTGATACAACAGCAGCGACCGGCACTGTCGCCATAGCTGCGCAATCGCTAAGGCTGGCCGCCATAGCTTTATAGCCGACCTGCTTTAGGCTCGCTTGTCGCAGGTCGAAATGGACGCCATCTAACAGCATATCGGTTGTGATAAGAACGGAAACACCATCGGCCAATTGTATTTCGGCCATATCATCGCCGATGCCGATGGGGAAATCTTCCTGCGATAATTTTCTCCGGCGTGCAAACCATGCGGTAATCTTGTCCTCACACATTCCGATCCTCGATACTCGATTCTCGATGCTCGACTCCCGATTTATGGCCGTCATCTACAGACTTGATGAAATTTTGTATCATTCTGCCAAGATGGTCATATTCTTCACAGAAGTATTTATACTTCTTTTCGTCATCAAGTGACTTAGTCTCATACAATGTATCTAATTGAGATGTAGTTTCATCGCAGGATGCTAAAGAATACGTGAGGAATTTTATGAATTCCTGCTTGTATCTACGTCGTCCAAAACCCTCAACAATAGTATTCTTTACAGACTTACTTGATTTTCTTATCTGGCTGCCCTCTTCGTACATCTCAAATTTTGGCAGCTTTAAACTCATCTGATGAATTTCTATGGCTAATTTGTGTGCCTTTTTGTAAATATCCAAATCCCTATAACTTTGGTATGCCACTCATTTTCTCCCTTTACGAGTATCGAGCATCAAGCATCGAGTATCGAGATCACTTTTCCAGTACGCTATTTGTTTTTTTGCCTGTTCGGGTCCTGCAGCACCTTCGGTAACATATTTTCCGACTACATTTTCCGCACCAAGATATTCGTAAATATCTTTTTCAATAAATGCCGAATATTTTTTAAAATCATCTAAGACAAGATCAGCTAATTTTTTGCCCTGTTTTTCACAATCAGCAACTAATGTCCCAACTATGCCGTGAGCCTCTCGGAAAGGGACACCCTTTTTAACTAAGTATTCAGCCAAAGCGGTGGCATCCAAAAATCCTTTTTCAAGACCGGCTGAAATTTTCTTTGTATTGAACTTCGTATGCGAAACGATTGCCTCGGCCATTGCCAATGATGCCTCAACGGTGTCACCTGCGGCAAAAATATGAATCTTATCCTCCTGCAGGTCGCGGTTATAGCCGGACGGCTGGCCTTTAAGAATCGTTAATATCGCCATTAATGAGCCATAGACCGAGCCGGTTTTTGCGCGAATCAGCTCCAGGCAATCGGAATTGCGCTTCTGCGGCATCATGCTCGAAGACGTGCAGAAGCTGTCATCAAGCCGCACAAAATCAAACTCATTCGAGCAGAAGATTATCCAGTCCTCAGCCAATCGCGATAGATGCGTCGCTATCAGCGCACAATCGAAAATAAACTCGGCACAAAAGTCCCTGTCGCTTACCGCATCGATACTGTTATAGCTGATGTCTGAAAAACCCAGATGCTCGGCTGTACTTTTCCTGTCTAAAGGCAGGGTCGAGCCGGCCACGGCGCCGCTGCCTAACGGCGAAATATTAAGCAGGCTTCTGCAGTTTTTCAGCCGGATAAAATCACGTTCCAGCTGCTCGACAAAACTTAATAAATAGGATGCGATTACTATCGGCTGAGCTCGCTGAAGATGGGTATAAGCCGGCATTATATCCCCGGCGTGCTTTTCCGCTAATTCAACGAAGGCTTTTTGTAGTGAGCTTATTTTGTACTGCAAAGCCTCTATTTCATCCCGCATCCAAAGGCGAACATCGGCAGCCACCTGGTCGTTGCGGCTTCTGCCGGTATGTAGTTTTTCGCCGGCCTTGCCGATCTTTGCAATAAGAGCGGCCTCGACAGCCATGTGAATATCTTCACACTTTTTATCGAATTTGAATCGCCCTTGTGCAATCTCCTCGCTTATTTCGATAAGGCCGTCTTTAATTTGCTTGAATTCATCTTTGGTAATCAGCTTCTGCTCAGCCAGCATTTGCGCATGGGCGATTGAGCCGACAATATCATACTTATAAAGGCGTTTGTCGTAAGACAGCGATTCTACAAAGTCAACCGTCATCTCATTCGGCTGCCCTGCCAGACGCTTCTCCCAGCTTTTCTTTATATTGGACATTTAATCTGCTCCAAAAACAAACTATCATCGGCTCAAATCATACGAGCAGCCATAATCCATGTCAAGAATATCAATTTTGCCGGGATATGGCAGCACTAATCCAAGTTGTGAAATCAGGATATCAGGAAAAAGACTTGTTCAGCGCGAATTCGAAGGATGTGATTCGTCAGTCCATAAAACGGCGCACGACAAATATAGAAATTGTGACCATACGTTAATATTTGTAAAACAATCAGCCGTAGTACATCATTTCTTGTGTATTTAAATATATTAACAAATAATGACTGTCATTGCGAGGCCCGAAGGGCCGTAGCAATCTCATCTATTATGTTTGAGATTGCTTCGTCGCTTTGCTCCTCGCAATGACATTTAGTTTAGGAACTCACTCACAAATAGCGTATCAGTAAAATAGCCGTCGGAGTCGGCCGAACATTTGATTCTACGGACCAATTGTGCACACCTGATTTTGCGCAGCAAAAACTGAGCCGCCGCAACTGTTAATCACCTGGCACTGGAACTGTGCCACCGAGCCTATGCCGCAGTGTACCGGTGGGAAATGACAGCCTGGACCCGAAGGCGGCAGATAGGGACAACCTATCGGTAACCATGGCCGGCAAGGCCCCCCTATTGGTAACCACGGTGCAAAGCCGAACCAATTACCAACGTAGTGATGAAAAGGAAACGGCCCAAAGCATTGACCCACCAATTGGCTCTGGATCATCGTACCCATATAACAATTTGTCTGTGAGCCAACGAACCCGGGACCAAATGCCATTTGGGGTGCAAAAACAACTTGACCCTGAACCTGCCCAACATTAGCTAATCCTGCTGAGGTTAGCAACAAAGCCATCGCAATAGATAAAGCACATTTCTTAACCATTTCAAAATCTCCTTTCTGGTTTGTATAATTTGTATAAATAGTATCTATTGCTCAAAGAATATCAAGACATCAATTCTGATGTAATCACCAACAATGATACATTCACAGTCCGACGGGCATTAAGAAGATACGGTATGGCACCCTTCTATGCCCGCTTCAAATGTAAGCCGGAACATAAATCCCACCACGGCGATCCAGCTCTTTTCTCGACCTGTGGCTTAGCCACCTGCTCCGCACAGCATGGCTTACGCCATTTTGTTGCGTTACGATACGGGAAGCCGCTGTAACTTACTTATAGATGAAAGGAGCAAAATGCAAATAATCAAAATATTTTATGGACGAGCTCTTATGAAAGCAAAATTACAAAAAGCCAAGATTGAGCCTGACACATCAGCTCTTATGGATATCTTACGAATATTGGTTATCGTGGCAGCCGTTCCTGCTTATGTCCTATTGATAAGCCTTATAACAATTACAGCCTTACCAATATGTCTGCTCACTGCCGAAATCAACAGGGGAATAACCAGGGCATCTCATTTTCCCGCGGTCCTGGAGACTGCCGGCTTTATCCAATAGTTTTACTGATGGTACAGCCATTGGTTCTCTGCATTACTGCGGCAATATCCTCGATGCACAGAGGCGAATAACCGCGCAGGGCTTCATCGATATTCATATCCAGGAATCAAGCGGCAAAATTGTATTTCAAAAATGACTTCTCACAATAGCAGGGTACAAGTGACGGGCAACAAACGATGGGACACGATTCAGGCAGCTAAAGTATAAATTGAAGAACCATGATCACAAAGAATATAGCCGTAATAGCGCTCAGGATAAGCACCGCCATTCGATAACGAGCGATGGTCTCCTCCGCATAGATGACTTCTTCGGCATCGATGGCCTCTCCTTTTTCAAGCTGCTCAAGCACGGAAACATCGAACCTTTTGTGCGCACGCATCGGCGGCTGGCCGTTACGAAGGGCCTCCAGGTCCATCAGCAGCTCCTCAACGTTATCGTAGCGGTCTTCTCTTCGCTTAGCCATCATAATTTCAATTACCTCGGACGCGCCGGCTGTCAGCGAAGTGTTTATATGGTCGGGTGGTATTAACTTTTCCCGCAAATGCTTTTTCATAACCTCCATTGAGTCATCCGCCATGAACGGGACCCGGCCCGTCACCATATTGTAGAAAGTGGCCCCGAGGCCGTAGATGTCCGCCCTGCCGTCAATGTCGATTTTGCCGCGAATTTGCTCAGGTGCAATATAGAAAGGCGTGCCATAAGCTTTGCCCGCCTCGTTCTCGGCCAGCTTAATGTCCGTCATCTCGCGTGCCAGACCCATATCCGCGAGCTTCACCACGCTGTCGTTACTAATCATTATATTCTTCGGCTTAACGTCGCGGTGGATAAGGCCGTTTGCATGGGCGTGCGCCAAGGCGTGAGCAACCTGAATGATTATGTCCAGCGCTTCTTTTTCATCGAAGATTTTGCCGGCCGCTATGTCGTCGGCCACGGTCCTGCCTTCAACGTACTCCATTACAAAATAGTGGTAGCCTCCCGCCTCGCCGACGTCGATGGCCTGGACAATATTATTGTGATTGAGCTTGCCGGCTGCCTGGCCTTCTTTATAGAACCGCTGCACATACTCCGGATTCTCGCTGAATCGCTTCGGCAAAATCTTTATCGCTACGGTTCTGTTCAGACTCAGCTGCGTGGCTTTATAAACGACCGCCATCGCGCCGGCGCCGATCCTGCCCTGTATTTTGTAGCCCGGAATCTGGTGCGGCTCAGTTTTAGTTTCTTTTAGTCGGATCCTTAATCTTGACGCCTGGTTCCGCGTAATATAACCCAGGTCAACCATCAGGTTCGCCAGTGCGATGGGATTGGTTTCGCGGCGGATTTTCATCTCCTCAATTGCACGCCGCACCTCCTCCTTTGTGCAGAGACCATACTCTACTGCCATCCTGCCAAATAACGTATCGTAACTTGTTTCGTCCTTCATTTATCTCTCTCGACCCCTCGACATGGCTCGGGACAGGCCCGATTCTGCCATAAGGCATCCACGCAGTGTGACTTTCGCCACTGTGGAGAGACAGGTCTTAAATAAGCTAATTGTACGCGTTAAGCGGAGCCATTTTTGGCCTTGTCTAAAGCTTCAACATCCGACTCGTCAGGGCGGCCCGCTCCGGCGAAGGCCTACGCCGAGCCTGAGAGCCTGCCGTAGCCCGATAATAAAGCCATTTGCACCAATTATCGGCTTACCTAAAATCTTGTCAAAAAAAATCCAGTTGTTTCTATCACAAAGATAGAATTCACCCGAAGGCAAAATCGGCCTTTTTACACGATGAGTTTAGCAGTTTTTCCCCCGCTGCCCTGATATGAAGATAACAAAGTTATTAATCAGCCAATCGAATGACAATTGTATTGGCCTTTTTTATTTATTTTTTATAATCCTGCCAACTCCATTCTAATACTATTAATCCTTTCCCGCTCCGGCTAAGAAAGCCTTCACCGAGACGAGTTTTAATTATTATAAACGGGCCGGCACACATTGCCAACTTAAACTTTGCCAATATAATTTATACGGAATTGAAATGCAATAGTTCTTTGTAATACAAAGAACAGATGACAGAAGGCAGAAAACAGAGGACAGAAGATAGTTTAGCCGACCCACCTGTGGGGTCGGCATTTTACATTTAACCTTTTTACTTTTGTTTTTTGCCTTTTTGCCCTTATGCTCTTGTGCACTTATGCACTTATGCACTTATGCACTTTTTTTCTTGCCTTTTCAGACAATCTCGACAATAATAAAACTGACAGCGGCGTAAATCCACAGCCTCGATAAAACCTCCAATTAAAACGATGTTGATTTGTTGTTTATGTTTAGCCGTCGCAGTAGCGGCGACGGTCGGGATTGTTTGTGGGGCAATTTGATAATATGAATGGCCGGTCTTTCGACTAAACAAGACCTATCGAAAATAGAAATATGTATGATGTACCCGGAATTAAATAGTTAATATTTAAGATGCGACCCCAAGATACTTGACATTGCTGTTCACCTTCCTTTCTGACTACAAGTTGAAATTACTGGTTGCTTCCGGCTGATAAAGAATTTCCTCGACTACCAACCTTCCATATTCTCCTTCTATGACCTGGCGGTCGATAATGTCCCCAATCTGGCATCCGAGCACAGTGGTTCCAATGGGAGTTAAGATAGAGAACTTGTTCCGCTCAGGATTTGCATCGGATGGGAAAACCAAGTCAAGTACGATTTTCTCATTCGTAAATAAGTCTTTGAGACACACTTTTGAATTCATCGTAATGACATTGGGGGGAATGTCCCTCCAATAAACTACCTTAGCACAGTCTAATTTGCCGTCGAGCTTAACCAACATTGCTCGTTCTTCCTCAGCAAACTCTTTGTCGCTGTTAATTAATTCCAGCAAGCGTTGGAGGTCGAAATTCGTAATGTAAATATCTTTCCTCTCAGTCATGATTTTTCCTTTCCATCGTTTTTAACTACAAGAGAAAATCACCTGCTGCCTCCGGTTGATACAGTACCTCTTCGATTCTTAACCTTCTAATTCCTGCCGGTACCTGCCATTCGACGGTATCTCCGACCTTATAACCAAGTATTGCTGTTCCAACAGGAGCCAAGATGGAAATTTTGCACTCGTCCAGGTTTGAGTCGCTGGGAAATACAAGTTGCAGTATCATTTCTTCGTTTGTATCCAAATCTTTAATACGTACTATGGAATTCATAGTAACTACATCCGCGGAAATCTTTCTGGAAGAAACGACTTCGGCACGCTCCAATTCTTTCTCCAATTTGAGAAAAGCATCATCACTTTTACCAGCAAGTTTAGATGTCCGAAGCAATTCTCTTAACCGTTCAAAGTCGTAATCAGTAATTTGAATCCCTTTATTTTTCATGGTTGCACCCTTTCTGTTTTTCTGGGTCCTGCAAAACCATTTCATAACAAGTTTCACATCCAGGATTGATCCCATAACTGTTTTATGATTGTGACTTCATTCGCTTTTAAGGCTGCTTTTTTCTTGGTCCATCATTTTCTTTTTAACCTTACAGGCCAAAATGACCGGATGCTTCAGGCTGATAAAGAATCCTTGCTATCCTGAGCTGTTTTAATCCTGTAGTAGATTGATATTCAATCATATCGCCGGATTTGCGACCAAACATGGCAGTTCCAATAGGTGTCAATATAGAAACGTTTTCCTCCTTCAAATGCGCCTCGTGTGGAAACACCAGCCAAAAAGTCGCATCCTTATTTTTAAGGTCTCTTAGACGTACCTGAGAGTTCATTGTTACAACGTATGGCGGAATGCTTTTCTGCGAAGTGACAATGGCATGTTGTATCTTATCCTCTAACTTGTCCAGAATCGACTTGTCCTCCTTTCCAAAATATCTTGCTGATTGGAGTACTTCTTTTAATCTTTTCAAGTCAAAATCAGTAATGAAAATGCCTTGCTTTTCCATGGTTTCTTCCCTTACAAAATTTATTCGTTCGCAACAAAGTGGCTGATATTATTGCAAATCAGAGGCAATAAGTCGGCCCTATATTTGAGGTGTTTAATATTCTTGAGATGCGCCCAACGGGGCCACCCGACAGAAATCCGGTTTTTTGGTTTCAACTTCTTTTTAATTTTGCCCAACCAGACGCGCAACAAAAAAGGCCAGCGACAAGAACTGGCCCTCTATCTTCTTGAAAGTCAGCCTATCATCGCCGTAGTATGGTAATATTCCCGCAAAAACCAAAGCCGGTTACATTGTCTCTGGGTTTATGCAGGGAGAACAAATAAACGATCAAATCTGGCTCCATCTCAAAGCTCGTTTGGGCGTAATCTGGTGCCAACCGCTTCGCTAACTTCGAATAAGCCGGACATCGTTTGGAGGAGAAACCCATTTTTCGACCTTCTAAAATTGGACTCTTAATCCCTAAATACTACATCGGCAACACCTCAAGGATAACTATAACAGAACATAAGAGCAAGTCAAGCCCCACATAGATAACTGTCCGAAAGATTGTAGGACTTTTTCAACACTCTACTTTCCGCAGAGGCAATCCTCAATCTGAAATCTGGGGACACCATTTTTTTAGTTCTAAGTTTTAAGTTCTTAGTTTTGAGTTGTAACAATAAACAACGAACTCTGAACAATGAACAAGAAAATCTGCTTCAATTTGTTAGGGGGCATAGAAGGTCAGCCCCTTCGACTCTTTCGACTACGCTCAAGACAAGTCCGCTTCGCTCAGGACAGGCGGGAATAGTTTTGAGTTTTGAGTGTTTAGTTTTGAGTTAAGGAGAGATTGCCGCCCTTCGACTTTGGACAGGGCAGGCAACTGTTTGGCGTTTAACGTCTCAGGCGTGGTCGGCGACGCCGAGAAGTAAAACGCGACCCTCTGCCGGCAGTTGAAAGCCTGCCTCTGTGCAATCCCAAGAGGGATTTTGGCTTATCGTGTTTGGTGTAAGTGAAGCCGGCACATTCCACGGGAGTAAACTGGCGTCCGATGAATTTTTCAATCAGCCGAAGCTGTTTGTGCTCATCGTGGGCGACAAAGGTAATCGCGTCTCCTGTGGCTTCTGCCCGGCCGGTCCGGCCAATGCGATGAATGTAGTCTTCGGGAACGGCTGGGACATCGAAATTGATGACATGTGAAATACCCGTGACATCGATGCCGCGAGCGGCGATATCGGTTGCAACCATGATTTGGTATTTTCCCGCTTTGAAGCCATCCATTGCGCGTTCTCGCTGTGCCTGTGTTCGACCTGAATGTATCGCCACCGATTCAAGGCCGGCCCGTTCGAGCTGCCGGTTGATCTTGTCCGCTCCCCGCTTAGTGCGGGAAAAGACCAGCACGCTGAACAATTGGCCCTCCCGGAGCAGGTGCAACAGAAGGTCAATTTTCTGCTCCCTCTCGACAAGATATATATTTTGCGTGATTGTTTCGATGGGGTTGCGCGGCCGGCCAATCTGAATCATTACAGGCGATTTCTGGACACCCACGGCCAGCGAGCTTATTTCCGGAGTTACTGTGGCTGAAAAGAGCATAGTCTGGCGATTTTTGGGC
>CAZRNB010000103.1:0-11210 GCA_964601355.1 uncultured Pirellulales bacterium | reverse complement strand
AAGTTATCGACATCGTTACCTCTTTTTCTTGAGCCTTATTTGCGCTGTAGTATTAAGCAAGCGTATAAAATAAATGGATCCCTGCACCATACGGTACAGGTAAACAAAATGTAAAGAGTAGCTGTTGACGGTATTAGATACAGGTATTAGTATAATGCCTTTAACGTGTTGATAAATGCTTAGCCCCGCAGCTTCTTGCGAAGCAAGAGCGGGGGTTTTTGTTCGCATTTTTTCGTTGGATTAGTAATAGTTTAATGCAGGGGTTTAAAATAGCGATTGGCGGCAAAGGTGGCGTAGGAAAAACCACAATCTGTGCTGGATTAGCTCAAGAGTTTGCTGAAAGTGGATTTGATGTTCTGGCCATTGATGCCGATCCAAATACCAGTCTTGCGTCGGCTTTTGGTATCCCTTCCGAGCAGAGTCCTGTACCGCTTATCGAGATAAAAGAGATGATCGCTGAACGGATCGGCAGTACAAAAGACGCAGTTGGGACTTATTTCAGGCTGAATCCTAAGGTCAGCGATTTGCCGGAAAAATACTGGCTTAAAATTGATAGATTAAAATTGCTGGTTTTGGGGGCTATTACGCAGGCCGGCGGGGGTTGTGCCTGTCCGGAAGGAGCGTTTTTAAAAGCGCTTCTTACTTATGCGATTTTACAACGGCAGGAGCTGGTTCTGGTTGATTTGGCGGCTGGCGTTGAATTTTTAGGCCGGGCGAGCGTGCAGGGGATTGATGCGCTGATTGTAGTTGTTGAGCCGGGGGCAAGGAGCATTGAGACGGCCAGGAATATTGCGAGAATGGCGGTCGAGCTGGGGATAAAAAACGTTGCAGCCGTCGGTAATAAAATTATAGATCCTGCTGAAATCGGTGTAATTAAAGCTCAATTGAACAAGATAACCCTGCTGGGAGTAATTCCGTACAGCAGGTCTATCCAGCAGGCTGACCTGCAGCGAAAGGTGGTAATTACAGCCGATGCGGAGTTTGTAAAGCGAATTAAAAAGATAAAAAATGACGTGATTGATTTGATTTCTTAAATAAAATATATTTAGCCCCCAGCAGCGAGTTACGAGAGACGAGAGACGAACGACGAGAGACGAAAATGAGGCGTGGTTTATGGACGTAAAAAAGCGAAGCAGCGATACGGCGGCTCAGAAGATAATAGAGCAGATGGCTGAACGCGGCCAGCCTAATACCTGGGACAGGCTCGAAGCTCAGTTGCCGCAGTGCGGCTTTGGCAAATCGGGCTTATGCTGCCGAATTTGCACCATGGGGCCTTGCCGAATCTCCAAGAAATCTCCCGTGGGTGTTTGTGGAGCTGATGCAGATACCATCGTGGCGCGCAATTTTCTAAGGGCGGTTGCGGCCGGCTGTAGCGCGCATAGTGACCACGGCCGAGGCGTCGCGGAAGTATTTCTTGCCGCCGCCAAAGGCGAAGCGCCGGACTATCAAATCAAAGACACTGTTAAGCTGCACAAGTTAGCCGAAGAGCTGGGCGTCGAACTACGAGATACGAGATACGAACGACGAGAGACGAATGATATTGCGGTCGATATTGGAAAAATTGCATTGGCGGAGTTTGGTAAGCCCGAAGGAACACAATTAATGGCTCGCCGGGCGCCAAAACCACGCCAGGTAATCTGGCAAAAGCTCGGCATCACCCCTCGTGCCGTTGACCGCGAGGTTGTTGAAGCCCTTCACAGGACAACAATGGGCGTTGACCAGGATTACAAGAGCCTGATAATGCACGCCAGTCGAACGGCTCTTGCGGATGGATGGGGCGGCTCAATGCTGGCTTCGGAACTGCAGGATATACTTTTTGGAACGCCTCACGCCGGTCGCGGCGAAGTCAATCTCGGCGTCCTGAAGGAAGATGAGGTCAATATCATCGTTCACGGCCATGAGCCAATCCTGTCGGAAATGATTGTTGCCGCTTCGCAGGATAAAGACCTGCTGGATGCGGCAGAAAAGGCCGGTGCTAAGGGAATCAACATAGCGGGGATATGCTGCACGGCCAACGAGCTTTTGATGCGGCATGGGGTACCCATCGCAGGCAATTTCCTTTCTCAGGAATTGGCAATTGCCACCGGTGCTGTTGAGCTGATGGCGGTTGATGTGCAATGCGTTATGGAAGGATTGGCTGAAGTCGCAAAGTGTTTCCATACCAAACTGATTACCACATCCGACAAGGCGAGAATTCTGGGAGTTGAGCATGTCCCGATGGAGGGAAAAACTGCGCTGAGCACTGCTAAAAAAGTTGTGAGGATGGCTATCGAGAACTATAAAAATCGAGGTAGTGTCACTATCCCCGCAGAAAAGCAAAAAGCTGTGGTGGGTTTCAGCCATGAATATATTAACTATATGTTAGGCGGTCGATTCCGTGCCAGCTATCGCCCGCTAAACGACAATATAATTAACGGCCGGATACGGGGCATCGCAGCCGTTGTGGGCTGCACTAATCCCAAAGTGCCTCAGGATTTCACTCATACTACTTTGGCAAAAGAGCTAATCAAGCGGGATGTCCTGGTAGTGACTACCGGCTGTGCCACGATTGCCTGCAGCAAAATAGGGCTTACAAATCCCAAAGAGGCTCTGAGTCTTGCTGGGCCGGGCCTTCGTGAGGTCTGCGAGGCGGTAGGTATGCCGCCCGTTCTTACATGCGGCAGTTGCGTTGACAACTCGCGTTTGCTTGTGGCATGCAGCGAGATTGTGCGAGAAGGAGGCCTGGGCGAAGATATTTCTGAACTTCCGCTGGCCGGGGCCTGTCTCGAATCTATCACCGAAAAGGCCGTCACCATCGGACAGTATTTTGTTGCAAGCGGCGTGCTAATAATTTTCGCAAAGGAGCTATTGCCGGTTTTGGGCAGTGAAAATGTCAGCAATTATCTATTCAGCGGAATTGAGAAAGACCTGGGCGGCCGATGGGCGGTTGAATCTGACCCGGTAAAGGCTGCTGAAATGATGTTCGAGCATATCGAGAGCAAACGTGACTCTCTGGGAATAAACGTCGAGAAGGAGCGAAAGCTCTACGATATGGCGGATAGACGTGCTTTGGCAGTAGAATAAAAAAGTTTAGAACCCACGTGAAACGTGGGGCTAAATATTTATCCGCCTTCGGCGGATTTAGCCTGCGGTTTTACCGCAGGTTCAAAAAAAGGTAGATAGTATGTCGAAAATCATTGCATCTGCTGCGATACGCGGTGCTCATAAGATAGCCGGGCAGGCTGAAGATATTTTAGCGCGGGCCATAAAAGAAAAAGGCCGAGATTGTCATGTGGAGTTTCCCAATACCGGCTATTATATGCCGATCATTTATTCCATGACCGGCCGAGCGGTCGAGAAGCTTGCGGATTTTGAGGAGGTGATGCAGGAAGTAAAGGAGCTGCTGCCGCCATTGGTGGATGATGATTTGTGGGTGCCTTACCTGGGTCAGGCCCTCGATGCAGGTATGGCTACGCTTTTTGCTGAAGAAATAATCGAGGCGTGCAAATATCTAATTGGCCCAAAACCTGTGAATGACTTATGGCTGGGAGCGGCGGACGACGTAATCCTGCGTGAGCGAGGCATCCAGTTTGTTGACGGTACAGCGCCGGGTTTTGCAGCGGTAGTCGGAGCGGCGCCGGACGTCAAAACGGCGGTCGAAATAGCACGCAAGCTGCAGCAGCGCTGTTTGTATGTTTTTATGCACGCCCATCATAACGGAACTACGTTCGCTGAGCAGCTTATCGAAGGCGGCGTCCAGTTAGGCTGGGAAACCCGCCTGGTGCCTTTTGGAAGAGACATTACTTCTGTGGTTTATGCGCTTGGTTTTGCCAGCAGGGCGGCTCTTAGCTTCGGCGGCGTTCAGCCGGGCGATTTTCGCCGCAATCTGCTTTACAACAAAAACAGAATCTTTGCCTTTGTTATGGCATTGGGTGAGGTCAGCGATGAATGGTATGCTAATGCGGCTGGCGCAATTAATTACGGCTTTCCAACAATTGCCGATTCCGATATCCCGCAGATTTTGCCGACCGGCGTCTGCACTTATGAGCACGTGGTCTCAAATATTCCCCACAACCAGATTGTGGAAAAGGCAATCGAAGTCCGCGGCCTGAAGGTAAAGGTCGCTAAAATTCCTATTCCGGTTGCGTACAGCCCGGCGTTTGAAGGCGAGCGCATTCGCAAGGAGGATATGCACTGTGAATTCGGCGGCCAGAGAACGCCGGCGTTTGAGTGGCTCAGAATGCTCGATATGAATGAGGTCGAAGACGGCAAAATAGAAGTAAAAGGGCAGGATAACGATTCAGTTGAGCCTGGAGGAAAACTGCCGTTAGGCATTGTCGTAGAGGTAGCCGGCAGAAAGATGCAGAGCGATTTTGAGCCTGTGCTCGAACGCCATATTCACACATTTTTAAATGAGGCTCAGGGAGTATGGCACATGGGCCAGCGTGACATAAGCTGGGTACGAATCTCAAATGATGCCTTCAAGGCAGGCTTTAGACTCAAGCACATCGGCCTGATTTTACATGCTAAATATCATGATGAGTATTCGAGCATTATAGATAAGGTTCAGGTCAAGATTTTCACCGATGAGGAACAGGTTATAAGCCTGCGTGAAAAGGCCCGAAAGGTATTCACACAGCGCGACATCCGCCTTGCGGGTATGCAAGATGAGGATGTAGATACATTTTATTCCTGCACTTTGTGTCAAAGTTTTGCGCCGAGCCACGTCTGCGTGGTTTCGCCGGAGCGGCCCGGCTTGTGCGGGGCTTATAGCTGGCTGGATTGTCGCGCGGCTTATGAAATAACTCCCTCCGGGCCCAATCAGCCTATTTCAAAAGGCGCCTGTATTGAGCCGACCATTGGCCAGTGGGACAGGATAAACGCATTTGTTCTAAAGGAAAGTCACGGCAAAATCGAGCGGATGAGCCAATATAGTATGATCATCGACCCGATGACGTCCTGCGGCTGCTTTGAGTGCATCGCGGCGGTGCTGCCATCCACCGGCGGAATTATGATTGTCAATCGCGAATTTATCGAGATGACGCCTTGCGGAATGAAGTTTTCGACCATTGCCGGCACCGTCGGCGGCGGACAGCAGACGCCCGGCTTCATCGGGCACTCGAAGCATTACATCGGCTCAAAGAAGTTTATTGCCGCGGAAGGCGGAATCATGCGAATCGTATGGATGCCGACAATGCTCAAGGAAGAGATTAAAGATTCTTTTGTTAAAAGAGCTGAAGAGCTAGGTCTGGGTGGTGAGGAATTCCTTGCAAAGATTGCCGATGAAACCATTGCCGGTACCGAGGAAGAAGTCTTTGAGTTTATTACAAAGGCTGCCCACCCTGTGACCAATATGCAACCAATGTTTTAGTTTGTCGTGCGTCGTGCGTATGGCGTATTGCGTGCTTCACACAACGCACGACGCAATACGCAATACGAGAAAGGAAGTTTTTCATGGCTTTGACCGGTTTGGAGATTTTTAAGCTATTGCCGAAGACCAACTGCAAAAAATGTGGTCTGCCTACTTGTTTGGCCTTTGCCATGGCGCTTGCTCAGAAACGCGTCAAGCTCGATGATTGTCCTGATGTCTCACAAGAGGCCAAAAACAAGCTCGCAGCGGCAGCGGCTCCTCCAATGCGCAAGATTACATTCGGTATCGGTGACAATCAGGTGCAGGTCGGCCAGGAGACGGTGCTTTTTCGGCACGAAGAGAAATTTCATAACCCAACGATATTGGCTGTAACGGTCTCAGATAAACTCACCGGCCAGGATTTGAATAAACGCATCGAGGCCATAAATCGGCTTTCGTTCGAGCGGGTGGGGACAAAGATAGGCGTTAGAGCCATAGCCATAGTCAACGAAAGCGGCAAAGCTGATGCTTTCGCGCGGGCTGCGGCAGCGGCAAAAGAGGCAAGCAGCCTTGCTCCAATTCTGGTGACTGATTCGCCTGAAGCAATGGCGTCAGCGGTCGGTCAAATCAAAAATGCCCGGCCTTTACTGGCATCGGCAAAAGCTGATACGGCACAGGCAATGGCGAAAGTTGCTAAAGATAATAATTGTCCACTCGCAGTAAAAGCTGAATCAATAGAGGCACTTGCCGACCTTAGCGAAAAGATCAAAGCCTGTGGTGTTGAAGATATTGTTCTTTGTCCGCAAACTTTGAGCCTGCGCGATGAATTGTACAGCTTGACGCGGATGCGGGCTCTGTCACTGAAGAAAATCTTTCGGCCTTTAGGCTATCCAACTATCTCGTTCACACGATGCTCGATGCTTGATACTCGTAGCGAGAATCAAGAATTGGCTGCTGCAGCGAGTCTGATTTGTAAATATTCGAGCATCGTGGTGGTTGATACTATCGAGCCTTACGTTATTTTACCTTTGCTTACCGCTGTAATGAATATCTTTACAGACCCACAAAAGCCTGTGCAGGTCGAGCCAAAGGTTTATGCTATCGGCGAACCGGATGAGAAGTCCCCGCTGATGTTCACTACAAACTTTTCTCTGACCTATTACACTGTGGAATCTGACGTCGAAGCCAGCCGCGTCCCGAGCTATATCCTCGTGGTGGATACTGAGGGTACCAGCGTGCTGACTGCTTATTCAGGGGACAAGCTCAACGAAAAGATTGTAGCGGAGGCGATGACAAAATATAACGTAGATAAGTTAGTCAAGCACCGAAAATTGATAATACCGGGCTACGTGGCGGTGATGAGCGGCAAGCTCGAAGAAGCCACAAGCTGGCAGATTATGGTAGGCCCTCGAGAAAGCTCCATGCTGCCGAAATATCTGCGGGAGATTTGGAATTAAAAGTGTCTAAAGTGAACTAAAGTGCCTAAAGTGAGCTAAAGTAAAAAATAATTCATAACTTTAGGCACTTTAGTCACTCATAACTTTAGGCACTTTGATGGGGAATATCGAGGATGCAAGAGAGTAATAATTCAAAATTTACCGTTTGTTTTGAGCTAACCGGTTTAAAAGCCGAGGTTCAAAGCGGTACGACTCTGCTTGAGGCGGCTCGTAAAGCGGGTGTTTATTTAAGCAGCACCTGCGGCGGTGACGGCTTTTGCGGCAAATGCAAGGTAATCATTGAACATGGTCAGTTCAAAAACAAGCCTTCCACATTACTTACAGCGGATGAATTAAATAGAAATGTTGTATTAGCCTGCCGGGCTGAAGTACTTTCCGATATGATTGTGACGGTTCCAACATCACATACGCTGAAAGGCTCTCAGATACTGATGGATAAAGCTGCACAACAAACAAGCGGACCCGAAGAAGAGGTCTTTGAATTCGATCCACTGGTTCGCAGACTTGAGCTTGAGATGTCACCGCCGACGGTGCAGGACCATACCGCAGACCTTGAGCGTTTATATTTAGCCATACGCGGGAAAATTGATGCTCCTATAATACGAACAGGCTTTGGCATTCTGCAAAAACTTTCCGGAGTGCTTCGCGAATCAAACTATAATATATCGGCGACAATTGGCCGGCGAGGTGGAACGACGGAAGTTATCGATGTTGAAAAATTGTTACAACAGATTAAAAATTTTGCTGTGGCGATAGATATTGGTACTACCACTGTTGTAGCTCATCTTCTTGACATGACTGGCAGAGCAACTGTTGATATCGAAGCTGCATATAACAGCCAAATAAATTTCGGCGAAGATTATATCCGCAGGATTATTTATGCTGAGGAAAATAACGCCTTCAATCAGATGCAAAACCATATTGTGCAGGATGTAAATAATCTTATAGTGACTCTTGCGGACAAACAAAAAATTGATTTGAACGATATAACCGCCGTTATCTGCTCCGGCAATACAACCATGGTGCATTTTCTCTTGGGCCTTGACCCGACACGCATACGCAGAGAGCCTTATATTGCCTCTGCCAATTTTGTGCCGCCCGTGCGAGCAGCAAAAATCGGCATAAAGATTAATAAGAGAGCTTTATTATACTGTCTGCCAAGTGTAGCCGCTTATGTAGGTGGTGACATCGTGGCTGGTGTGCTTGCTACCGGTATCTACGCAAAAGATGGTCTTTCGATTTTCGTTGATTTAGGGACAAACGGCGAAGTAGTGCTCGGCAATCGCGACTGGCTGGTTTGCGCTTCAAGCTCGGCAGGACCTGCCTTTGAGGGAAGCGGAGTTCAGTGCGGCATGAGAGCCACAGCAGGAGCCATTGAAAGATTGAAAATTCTTGATAATGGTTCTATTGAGTTTAAAACTATTGGTGGTGTTACTCCCGCAGGCATCTGCGGCACAGGACTTTTAGATACAATCGCAGAATTATTTGTCAACGGAATTATAGACCGAACTGGCAGGTTCAACCCCGCAATAAATTGCGGGGCTAAATATTTATGTTCGCGTTTGACGGAGGGTGATGATGGTTTGCAGCTCCAGTTGGTTTCGCCGGCTGGTGGACAAAAGGAGATTGTTATCACACAGGCGGATATTGATAATCTGATTCGCTCCAAAGCCGGCGTTTTTGCTGCTATCCGTGTGCTTATGGAGTCAACACAAACAAGATTGCAAGACATCAATGCGATTTATTTGGCAGGTGGATTTGGAAATTTCCTCGACGTTCGCCAGGCTGTTAATATTGGGATGCTGCCGGATGTGCCGTCTGAGAAGATTTTCTTTGTGGGAAATACATCCATCGCAGGGGCGAAGATGGCCTTATTGAGCCGCAAAGCTCTTGAAACTGCCGAAAAAATTGCGGGCAGCATGACCTATTTTGATTTGATGAGCCATCCGGGTTATATGGAAGAGTTTATGAGGGCAAAATTTTTGCCGCACACGGATTTGACACTGTTTCCAACAGTTAAGATTGTTGGGTGCAGTTCTTGATTCGGTACCCGATATGAGTGCCTAAAGTGAGCTAAAGTGCCTAAAGTGACTAAAGTTAAGAGTAATAAAGAATTTGCCAAAGAGCTTGAAAATCGTACGCGGGAATTCGCATTACGTATAATTCGTTTATCCTGCACTTTACCAAATACACCCGAAGGAAGGGTAATAAGAACTCAGATAACAAAATCTGGAACGTCTATTGGTGCAAATTATCGAGAAGCCAACCGTGCCAGAAGCAAAGCAGATTTCAAAAACAAGATTAGGATTTGTGAAAGCGAAGCCAGTGAGACACAATACTGGCTGGAAGTAATAGTAAAGCTTAAATGTCTTGCTTGGGAGAAAGTGAAGTACGACTATAAAGAGTGCGGGGAATTCCTTGCTATTTTTACGTCCGTTGGAAAGAAGTAAAGTGGAGTAAAGTGAGCTAAAGTGCCTAAAGTTAGCTAAAATTAAAGTTCATAACTTTAGTCACTTTAGTCACTTCAAACTTTAGGCACTTAGATTACGAGAATGGCAACAACTATCGCTATAAGTGGTAAAGGCGGCTCTGGTAAGACTACCATAGCTGCATTGATTATTAGACACCTGCTGACCGGTAGCGGCAGGGGGGCTTTACTTGCGGTGGATGCAGATCCCAATTCCTGTCTGGGTTTGACGCTTGGAGTTCGGCCGAATGTCACTATTGCAGAGCTGCGAGAAGACGCCCGCGCTGGGCCGCAAAATGCCGCCGGTACGGATCGTCTAAGGACGCTCGAATATGGCATACAGCAGGCGATTTTTGAGTCGGCTGGATTTGACTTGCTAACGATGGGTCGGCCTGAAGGTCCATCCTGCTATTGTGCTGTGAATAATATGCTGCGAAAATTTATCGACCAGCTAAGCTCACAGTATAAATTTGTCGTCATAGATAATGAGGCCGGAATGGAGCATTTATCCAGGCGAACTACCAACAATGTTGATTTATTGTGTATAGTGGCTGAGCCGAGTCCGTTAGGTGTCCTTACTGCCCGGAGAATTTTTGAAATTGCTAAACGGCTGCCAATTGCTGTAAAACAAATCGGTGTTATTTGGAACAAAACTGAAAGCAGCAGATTGCTTGATGGAATAGACGTGCTTGGTTGTATTCCTTACGATAAAACTGTGTTTGATAGCTCTTTGCAGGGCAAAACAATCTTCGACATTTCCCAAGACAGTCCGGCACTTTTGGAGATATGTAAAATTATGGCAGATAAATTTATAGAGCAACTGTAAAAATGCCGAAAATAAGAAAAAGTACACTTTTGTACTTTTATTATTTTATCATTATTAGAATTATGAGTATGAAAGAAATCAGCTTAAGAAATTCGTTTAGTCGTTTTGATGGTATTCTGAACTCACTGAGAAAATATAGGACGTTATCTCTGAAGATAGCTTTTCCTGTCCTAATAGTTGAAAACATCCTGACCGGCAACAAGCCCCATGAATTGTGTTTATGGGAACAAGAGACACTTTCAATGTGGGCTGTTATTGGCGCCACATTGGTGATTATTGGCGCAGCCGTAAGAATATGGGCGAGAGGGCACTTCGTTAAAGGACGACTGTTTAATACCGGACCTTACGCAATCGTTAGACATCCTCTATATCTTGGCTCATTATTCGTAGTATTAGGTGTGCTCTTTCAACTTAATGACTGGCTAAACTGGGTTGTGATGATCACTTTGTTTATATTGTTTTATGGAGCAGCGATTTTATTCGAAGAAAGATCGTTACAGAAGCGATTCGGCCAAGAGTGGAGCCTGTACAGGTCTAAGGTTCCAGCCTTTATTCCTTCATTTCGAAATTGGCCGTTTAAAAGGCAAAGTGATAAATGGAGCTGGAAGGTATATTTAAGCACTCCAGAATTAAAGACAACTCTATTTTTTTTGGTTTTGCCCTTATTAATAGAATTCATAGAGAACGTTGTATTCGAGGATTTTCTCCGAATATAATATAGACACCATGTTAAGACAATTAAGATATGTTAGGTTTTTTAGGCCGGTTGTTGAAATAATAGAAGCGAGCAACGAATAAATCATCATCTATAACTTAAAAATGAGAAATTTGCATTCGTCGTAGCAGGATTTAATTTTTCCGTTTGCCATCGTGACTTTGTTAAATCCGGTTCAAGTCACACTTTACACCCATTTTGTTATCTTGAGCACAGCGAAAAATCTGGGCACCGATGTGGACATGTACCCGATGGCTTGTCGGTTTCTCCTCCGATGTTTAGAAGCTTCACTCTGCTTTGCTCCGTTCAGCATGACAAGCCTGTGTTGTTCTGCCACAAAATCTGGTCACACACGTTGGGCTGGGTGCATGTCACATTTATAGGTAAAGACAGGTTATTCTATTGCCTATTATCAC
>CAZRNB010000102.1:0-11326 GCA_964601355.1 uncultured Pirellulales bacterium | reverse complement strand
TAAAGAAGCTGCCTCATCAATTGGTCGCCTCTTTCAAGGCCACGCTGGAAGAAGCAATCAACGCCGATTTGCTCCTGCATATAATCGATGTCTCCAACCCTGAAGCCTTGAAGCAGATCGATTCTGTGAAAACCGTTTTGGAAGAGATTGGCTGCGGAGGAAAGCCTATTCTAAATCTGCTAAATAAGGTTGATTGCCTACAATCGCTCAGCCAGCTTGAGATGCTGCAAACCTTATTTAGTGATGCAATCGCTGTATCAGCCAAGACCGGCTTCGGCCTGGATAAACTTGCGGAAAAAATAACCGAGACGTACAAAGGCGGCGAGCTTTTAGTGCGGGTAAGTGCCAGCCAATCGGACGGCAAGGTTCAAAGTTTCCTGCATGCGCACGGCCAAATCGTAAATGAGCAATATTTAGACGGCCTTGTTTTGATTGAAGCCAAGCTCGGCCAAAACCAACTTCCCGACCTCCAGCGCCTCCACCCCGACAAACTCGAAGTCCTCCAGAGCTGATCCCAGTTATTGCAGCGGTGTCATTCCTGCGGAAGCAGGAATCTACATCCCTTGATGGTATATGGATTCCGCATCAAGTGCGGAGTGACAAGTCATCAAAACATGTGTAACATAGCACTCGTACTTTGGTGCAATTATGGTGAGAAGGAAACTAAAAGTGCAATCCGCCTTTGGTGGATAAAAGCGAGAAACGTAAAATGCAAAGTAATATCCTTCGCTGCTCTCAAAAATTTTTCAAATATTCTGCTTGAACAAATAGACCTTATTTACGATAATAATATTGTAAGAAATGTACATTTTGTAAGATTCTAACAATACTTTTAAGTGGAGCTGAATAATGACTGTTTTGAGCATAACTGAGGCGAGAGAGCATTTGGCAGATTACGCAGATAGAGTCGCCTTTAAGGGTGAACGACTTTGTGTAAAACGTAACGGCAAACTTACCTTTGCTATGGTAAGCGTCGAAGATATGAATCTTCTGGAAGCTTTGGAAGATATTATAGATATTGAAGAAGCCCAAAAAGCTCTCAGCCGAAATAAATTCACCTCCTGGAAGCAGGCCAAGAAAAAACTCGGCTTGTAAATTATGACATATAAAATCGTTATTGACGAAGAAGCTTTAACTTTTTTAGCAAAGCTTCCTCCAAAAATACGCAGGCAAATCGCAGATAAAATAGACAAGCTGGCATTAAATCCACGTCCTTCTGGTTTTAAGGTGTTGCAGCAGAATAAATCTCTTTGTCGAATCCGCTCTGGTGATTATCGCATCGTATATCAAATACGTCAACAGCAGCTTCTCGTGCTGGTGGTTAAGATTGGCCATCGAAAAGAAGTCTATAAGAAGCTTAGTTAAACATCGCTAATCACAAATTAAAAAATCCCCTATTTTTTATAATTTAATACTTGACGAAGTCCTGTAATCTTTATGTTTTGAGCTGGTCTGGTGTATATTGGAAAAAACATAAGAACATTTCACCACATCAACACTAAAAAATCTTGATTTCGGACAAAAAATAAGGTAGAATTGCTTTTGTAAACTGATACAGGGGGTCAAAACAGATAGAGAACGTTTTAGAAACCTGTCTTCATTGATACAACATTGGCGAATTGTGGTTTTTACAAACTATAGAGGGGGGCACAAAATGAAAATAATTGTCACTTCAAGTCTTATTCTGATTTTAGCGATGATAGGTTCCGCCAAGGCCGACATTTACACGTTACAGCCGCCTCCATCGCCCAATCATGACCTCTGGGACCTTGATTACAGTCAGTATTATGCGTGGAAGATTACCCCAAGCCAGTTAAATCTGTCCAGTAATGAGATTATCGTTGGAGCCAGTCTGTTTTTTGACAACATTGAAAACTGGAACAGCCAGCCAAACTCCTTATATATTAGTCTTTTGAGCGGCGACGACCTCTCCTTCGCGGGTGAAGTTTTCACAGGCACCGACAACGAATCTTACGGTGACGATGTCTTAGCTAACTTCACGGGCTTACCTTTAGTGACGTTTCAAGATCTTCCTGACGGGCCGCAAGATTTGACATATAACTTTACAGTCGAAGACCTTGCAATGCTCGGCGCTTTTGCTGAGGACGGGGTGTTCGGCGTTGGCTTTGATCCGGATTGTCACTACTGGAACGACGGTATCACGCTGACTATCCAGACTATTCCTGAGCCGGCCACGTTATTGCTGCTCGGCCTGGGTGTCGCATTGGCGGGAATTGGAAGACGCCGACGAGCTTAAAAGCTTATTTAAGAAATAGAAGGCGTTCTGAACTCTACAGCTTGCAGAACAACGGCGAAAAAGAATTTAGAGGTTTGCGGACGAAAAATGGAGGTGTTCGCAAACCTTTTTTATTGGCTAATTTTTCAGGTCATATCAGACATCGAATTGACGAATTATATACGATTGCTTTATCAAAACTGACTGCTTTATAGCTGCGGTTTTGTAAGGATGATGTATTGGCCGCCCGAATTATCGCGGCCATGATAATGGAAACGTTTCCAGGCGGGTATGGCCGTCAACGTGTCCGTCTAAGAAGGCACAATTACCTTTTCCCCCCATCGGGTCGCCGCTAGGAGCATAATGGAAGCCGGCTATAACGTCCCAAAATTGTCCCACGCCGTCGGGGCCGGGCCTTATATTGTGATAATCGCTCATGACGATAGGATTGTCCAGCCAATCTTCGATCATTTTATCTGAGCCGGGAATCATATACGTATCATTTAGGCCGGAGACGTTATAGCGGATATCCACCAAAGCGCTTTCTTCGGTGAACGAATATATTTCTCCGGGATGTCTGATTTGGGATAGCTTCATTGCGCTCGATGTTTTAACTTCGCTGTTGGGATTGCCCAGATATGCGTTCATAGTGTAGTTGTACCACGGCTTATAATTCCTGATATTTTTGGCGTCGATTCGATAAAAAGGATCATCCGAGGACTGCCTGACCAAGACGGAGAAAGTCGGACAAATAAATGCTTTTGCATCCTGTATGTAAGTGAAAAAATTGCCGGCGTATTCCGGATGGTCTTTGAGATACAATTCTCCATTGCACCAGCGAACATGAATGGGATTTCTGAGCCCCTCTTCCACGCCATAAGGTTCTGTTTTGGAAAAGTAACAACTGCGTGGGTCGCAAAACTTATCGTTGTTGTCCGACGTGTACATCAGCATTGCATAAGCGTAGTTTTTGAGATTTGCCTTGCAGACTGTGCGCTGGCCTTGCTCTCTGGCTCTTTTTAGGGTTGGCATAAGAATCGACATCAGCGCAGCGAGAATGGCGATTACGACTAACAGCTCAATTACCGTAAAACCCGTTAGAATTTTTCGGTTCTTGGAGCCTGTAATCTTCATTTCTGACAGGGCGAATCCTTTTCCTCGCATTGTTACCGCCCTTGTTCAAGCACGAAATAATAATTATAAATCATTAGGCTAAAAGGCGTTAAGCGGTTCTATTGAATGATTAGAACCGCCGCTTCCTTTGCAATCTTTATTCTACCAGTTCAATTTTATTTATGCAAGTGTTTTGCGTGAATTTTTTGCATATTATATGACGTTAGAATACCCATGCTTGTAAAGGCATAGGTATCTATTTGAGATTTTAATGCGACGGTTTTTTTTGTTGAATGCTGCTATGCCGGCTGATATAATGGCCAGCCATATAAAGTTTGTTCGTGCTACGCAGCGCTTCGCAGAGTAGCATAGTCTTGTTTGAAAGGAGGCATAAAAAATGTCAAAAATAAACTCCTATGTTTTACTCATCTTAGTCCTTTTGTGCGGCAGCCAAATTCAAGCGGCAGAGAGAGTAAAAACTACAACCAAATACACACCTGACTGGGAATCTCTGAAGAAACGTAATCCAGCGCCCGATTGGTTCCGTGACGCCAAGTTCGGCATTTACTTTCACTGGGGAGTTTATTCCGTGCCGGCGTTCGGCAGCGAGTGGTACCCACGCAATATGTACAATAAGAAGGGCAATAGCCGGGAATACAGGCATCATGTAGAAACGTACGGCGACCCAAATAAGTTTGGCTACGCTGATTTCGTGCCGATGTTCAAGGCCGAGAAGTTCAATGCCGATGAATGGGCGGAGCTTTTCAAGAAAGCAGGAGCTCGCTTTGCCGGGCCGGTGGCAGAGCACCATGATGGCTATTCAATGTGGGCAAGCAAGCTGACGCCATGGAATGCCAAAGACACGGGACCTAAGCGCGACATCGCAGGCGATCTGGCTAAAGCAATTAAAAGTAGAGGCATGAGATTCGTTACTACATTTCATCATGAAAGAAACAACCTTTATCAGATTGATAGAAAAGGCCAGATGGTCTGGACAGGCCACTACGAGTTCGTCAAGAGGGACTTTCCATCTCTGCTTGAAGACCCAAATAATGCGATTATGTTCGGCTACATGCCGCGTGAGAAGTTCCTTGCGATGTGGAAAGGAAAACTAATTGAAGTGATAGATAGCTATCAGCCGGATTTAATGTGGTTCGACTCATGGCTTGATGAAATCCCCGACCAGACCAAAATTGAGTACCTTACGTACTACTTCAATAAGGCCGATGAGCTGGGCAAGGAAGTCGTTGTTACTTTCAAGCAGCAAGACCTGCCACGCGAGGTAGCCATAGATGACTTCGAAAAAGGCCGGGCGGATAATCTGACGGATTTTGTCTGGCTAACCGATGATACAATCAGCATGGGAAGCTGGTGCTATACAAACGACCTCAGGATTAAAAGCACCGCTGAGGTATTACGAACATTCATCGACATCGTCAGCAAAAATGGGCAATTGCTGCTAAATATCTCGCCTATGGCGAATGGCACAATTCCCGACAACCAGAAGCAAGTTCTGCTGGAAATGGGCCAGTGGCTCTCCAAATACGGCGAAGCTATTTACGAAACGCGTCCGTTTGTCGATTTCGGCGAAGGTTCGACCCAGATGGAAAAGGGTGGAGCTTTCATAAGAATGAAAGGTATCTATGGCCCAAATGACATTCGCTATACTCGCAAGGGTGACACCGTTTATGCGCTCATTCTCGGCTGGCCTGGTGAAAATAAATCCGTCACGATGAAGATGTTCGGCCGGGATGGAAAGGCCAAGGACATAAAGGTCACAAACGTTTCAATGCTCGGCACTGATGAGCTAATTAAATGGGAAAGGCAGGATTCCGGTCTGATAGTCAATACGCCGAGCAAGAAGGTTGACGACCTGGCGATTGTATTTAAGCTCAGCACCTCCTGATGATTGTACCAAGGAAGATTAAAACAAACATCAAAGTAGAAAAGTTTAGCCATCACTGTTCTGGTGACGGTTTGATAAACTTACATTCGTTTGTATCGTGGGCCGCCGGTGCCTTCGGGGCAAGTCCAGCGGATATTGTCAAAGGGACACTTTCTCTGGCAGGTCTTGCAGTGCAGACAATTCGACGGATTGGCAGGTTTTACCTCATCATGAATCGTTTCATATACTCCTGCAGGACAAAATGTAATGCAGGGACTTTTAAACTTTGGCGTGCACTTTGTTTCACAAATAGTTTTATCTAAAATCTTCAAATGCGCCGGCTGCTCCTCGCGGTGCTCAGTAGCAGCCGTCGCAGTAAAAGTGTCTTTATCAAACTGTGTTTTTGGCTTGAGCCTGTAGTTTAACACGGTCATCGCCTCGTAGTCTTTTTCTATCTTAAATCTCGGCAAAAGTCCTCCGAAAACCGATAGCGGCATCCCCTGTAAAGGCCCAAACATCGCAACGGTCTGGCGGAAATTCCGAGCAGAAAGCATCTCCTTCATAATATTGGACTTCTCAACCAGCTCGGTATATCCGGCCGCTGCCTGCTGCGGATTATCGAGTGACTCTGCGATAGCTTTGGCTGCTTGGATACCGGAGTCGATGGCGTTGTGAAGTCCCTTGATTTTGAGCATATTCACAAAGCCGGCACTATCGCCAAGAATCATTACGTTGCCCTTGCCGATGCTGCCGGTCTGCGGCTCTCGTGGGATGGCATAGTAGCCGCCTTCAGGAATCATCTTTGCACCGGCTTCTACCACAGTACCGCCCCCGATAAACTGCTTTACAAACCTGTGCTTCTTGAAATTGGTAAGTGCATCCTGCGGATTGAAGTCGTAGTATTTCCAGTCCGCGCCGACAATCATGCCAACCGAAAGATGGTCATTTTCGCCGGCATATACGATGCCGCCACCAAACATTCCCGGCCCGAAGACAGGCGTCCATATCGGATAACCCATAGCGTGGACGACCCGACCGGCTGTGAATCGGTCGTACTGCTGCGGGCTTACCTTTATAAGCTCTTTTACGCCTACCGAGTAAAGCTGGTGACATTGCCTTTGTAGTCCTGCCTTTTCTATAAATTTTTCCGTCACAAGGCCGTCGCAACCCTCGGCGAGCACGACGAAGTCGGCTTCAATAGTTTCGCCCTCTACGAAATTTGGCTGCTTATGACCTTCTTTATCAAGGCCCTGGTCAACGAGCTTGACGCCGACCGCTCTGCCGCTGCCATCAAGAACGATGTCCTGGGCGGCAAAGCCGGTTAAGACCTCCACTCCGAGGTCTTTTGCGATTTGTCCCAGCCATTTGGTGAGCTTGCTTATCGAGACGGAATAATCGCCCTTGTGTATCATTTGGCCAAAGCCCAATCGGAAAAGGCGTGCGAGCCGAATCATAAAGAAGATGTTAAACGAGAATGTTTTGCCAAGCAGAAACATAATATTGTCTTTGTCGATTTTGTTAGCAAGGACGTTTTTGGCTGGGTTGGTATCCTGCCAGCCGGGCGCAGCCGAATCCAGCAGGCTGTATAGCGGCTCAGCTTCCAGAACTGCGCCGGAGAGATTGTGATTGCCCAGGTCGGCTGATTTTTCTATGACACAAATATCTACATCCGGCCTTAAGGTTTTAAGCTTTATCGCCGCTGCCAGGCCGGCCGGGCCCGCGCCGACTACCAAAACTGTAACCTTTCCATAATTGCGGTCGTTTGACACGGATATTTTACCTCAACCCCACGTAAAACGTGGGGCTAAATAATTTCGTATTTAGCCCCCGGTTTCACCGGGGGTTTTTATTCCAACGCCTTCGCTAATTTCGGCACTATATCTTCGACGGTTCCGATGATGTAATAATCGCACTGCTTAAATATCGGTGCGTTCGGGTCGCTGTTTATAGCAATAATTGTCTCGGTGTTGGCAACGCCAATCATGTGCTGGATGGCGCCTGAAATCCCCAGAGCAACGTAAAGTTTCGGCCCAATTGATGTGCCGGTTTGGCCAACCTGATGCGCACGCTCGATAAAGCCCTGCTCAACCGCTGCGCGAGAAGCTCCTCTCTCAACCTGTGTACCTAACTTTTTACCCAAGGCGTCGCAAATAAATCCCAAAAGCTGTTCGTAATTGTCCCTGCTTTGCATACCTTTACCGCCGCTGACAATCACCTCCGCGTTGAAGTTCACTCCGCCGCCGCCACGTTCCGTTTTTATGATTTCCAGGCTGACATCATCCGCGGATAGTTCAACTTCGTGCCTGGTAATTTTACCTTTTCTTGATGGATCAGGAGGCAGCCTTTTCATAACGCCAGGTCTTGCGGTAGCCATTTGCGACTTTGAGTTTTTCGTGCGAATAGTAGCCATAACGTTTCCGCCCAAAGCCGGCCGCGTTTGCAGCAGCAGCCCTATGTCACCTTTCCTTGAGCTGTCTCTAATATCAAGGCCTGTGCAGTCGGCGGTCAGGCCGCAACCGAGCCTATATGAAACCATCGGAGCTAACATTCGACCCTGCGGTGTCGCTGCATAGAGGACAATCTGTGGCCAATAAGTGCTGATTACATCGGCTATAGCTTTGCGGTATGCGGAAGGGTCAAAAGCGCTAAGCAGCTTATCCTCGATGATGTATATATTATCAGCACCTGCTGCGATTAATTCTCTTGCCATTGGCTCGATATTAAAGCCGGCCGCGGCGACGCCTACTTTGGTTTCCAGCGAATCAGCAAGCTCACGAGCCTTGCCGATAAGCTCAGATGTTGCCGGATGTACAATGCCGTCGTTGTGTTCTGCTACGACCCACACCTCGCCCTGGAAGGCTGGCTTTGACAGCTTAAGGCCTTCTATCATGTCCTCCAGCGCATTTTTGTGAAAATGTTCACCCGCTTTGGCAAGAATTTTTCCCATGGCTGTTTCATCAATCCGGCCTACTGCGGTGATACCGAGCTTCCTAATCTCAGCAGACAGGATTTCGTAATCTTCCTGCTCCTTTTTTGTCGCTTCGAAGCTTCTATCGAACAAACTATCTCTCCTGTTTGGCAGGACATATTGTTCGTCCCTCGTCCCTCGTCCCTCGTCCTTCGTTCTTCCGTTTCCGCCTTTGAAGCTTTCTACAAGCACTTTTGCCAATGAATCTGCATCGCTGATTTTTTGACATTTTCTTGTACTTTTTCCCGGCGGAAAGACCCGTATCACGCTGGTCTTTGAGCCGGTGACGCCGATGTGCATGGCATTAATATCTGAGACGGTCCAGCGAATTACCTGTGTTTTAGCTGCCCACCTTGTCCTCGAAAAGGTTGCAAAAAGCGGATACTCATATTTGGCAACGGTTATCACAGCCGGCAGCTTCTTTGCCGCAACAATCTGGCTGCCGCCGCTTATAATCCGTGAAAATTCAAACCGGCTATTCTTAAACTCAGCGTCTGTAACATAAGCTATGCAGGGCAGATTCAATTCCTCAGCGATTTGCGGCGGCACCTGAGCCGTATCGCCATCTACTGATTGCATGCCGCTGATCACGAAATAGTCATTATCGTTTTTGAGAAGCTCTTTGACTATTTTTCTTATTGCAAAGGAAAGTGGATTGGCTGTCGCCACGGTATCTGCACCGCCCAGGGCTTTATCGGTCAGAAGAATCACCACGTCGGCACATCTGCTCAAAGAATATCGCAGGACATCCTCAGCCATCGGCGGCCCCATGCACAGGGCGATGATTTTGCCCCCGCTTCTTCTTTCGCAGAAAGCTGCGGGGGCGCTGTCTCGCTTCATTTTATGGGCAAAAGCCAAAGCCTGAGCGTCCAGCTCGTTTATTACATTTGCCAGCCGGCTGCGCACAAGGGTGCCTGTTTCCGGATCGAACGCATTGTCGGTGATTTGACTTACGTCAGGAACCTGTTTGACCAAAACTATATAGTTACTCATTATTCGTCGCTCGTCTCTCGTCCCTCGTCCCTCGTATCTCGTCCATTCCAGCATCGAGTATCGAGAAGCCGGGATTCTACCATCTACGCCGCAGGCGTACAAGTTTTCGTGTATTTTCAAAGCAGAATATTTTCCACCAGCGGCGGATTTATCCGCCTTCGGCGAAGTAAGGCCAGGAAGAATCCGCCGCCGTAGCATAGACTAAGGTCGTCGCTCGTCGCTCGTGAAGCGTATCTCGACAATTGTCATTCCTGCGGAGGCAGGAATCCAAGCTCTTTTTAACCAGTTACCAATCATTTGTATTATTTAATTTACATCCTTAGCAGCATGTCGGTATAATCAAAAACACCAAACCAGCGAGTTTTCAACTGTGGGAGAATGAATCGATATAATTAAGATGGTGCGAGATTTTATATCCTACATTCTTAAGATACAAGGAGTCATAGAATGAATACCGAAGGCAATTGTTTTTTCTGTAATACTAAATGCGAGGTATTTCAAACACCTATTTGGCATGATGTAAAAGAATATAAATGTAGATACTGTGGTGCCTATATCTTGGCTGACAATCTGAAAATGTTTGTTCCTAAAATCACGGACTCATCAATCAAATTCAGAATAGCTTGTATTTTGAATGAAAGGAGGTTGAAAGGACTGAGCGGCATAGCATTGAGCAAAAAGACAGATAAGGAAGAGAAGGTTTTTAGCTATCCTCAAGTTTCTGTCGATGATATTTTGGATGAGTTTCCAAAGAAAGCTGGTGATTTTCTTAATAGAACACTTCTTAATTTGAGCCGATTACCTGAAAGGCCGTTTGATGTCATTATTCTCAATACGATGAAAGTGGTAGAGCGTTTGCTGCTTTTTATGCCAGATCAAATAGGGTGCGACGCTTTTTTACGTGAGTTGGAGGAACAGGGATTCATCAGATTTAATGTAGCTACAAGTACTAAACAGAAGGAAGCTTTTTTCCTAACTATTAAATTCTGGGAAATAGTCGATAACTTAAAGAAAACAGAAGTGGGAAATAAGCGTGCATTTATTGCTATGTGGTTTGACGCCTCAATGGATGATTATTATAAAGATGGTATTAAGAAAGCAATTGAAGAAGCTGGTTATGTACCGGTAAGAATCGACTTGCAAGATTTCAATGAAAAAATCTGTGATGAAATCATTGCCGAAATTAAACGTACTAAATTTTTGGTTGCTGATTTTTCTGGACTAAGAAGTGGAGTGTTTTTTGAAGCAGGCTTTGCAAAAGGACTTGGCAGAGAAGTTATTTTTACCATTAGGGAAAAAGACGTTGAAGAATTAAAATTACATTTCGACACAAGACAATATAATTACATCGTATATGATTCCCCTGAAGAATTACGCAAAAAACTGTACAATAGGATTAGTGCAACGATAGCTTAGGTGATTATATGTTAGGCAAAAGCAAAGTTAGTTAATTAGGTAGGTTGCGATGAATCGCACCTTTGATTCGCTCTCGGGCTGAATCGTGTTGTAGATTATTGTATTAGCATAAAGGAGTTAATATGAAATTTAGAATAGTAGTTATTACCTCCCTTTTCCTTTTAGCTTGTCCAGCTATAGCTCAAGATCCAAATAAGACAACGGCTGTTTTTAACCAGCAATGGCTTAAAGCTCTAGTTTCCATTGAGATTTGTAAGGATCCTAACAAACTTGAGCCGCGCGGGACAGGATTTCTTGTTAGGACACCCAACAATCATATAGCCTTAGTTACAGCTAAACATGTTGTCTTTGATCGTCAAGGCAAAGGTTCGCTTATTCCCAACCTAGGGTATCGACTAAATGATAAAAAAGAAAGAAGTTCACTCATTTTAGATAACGATGTAAATATGGTTGTCAAGAGTGGATGGATAAGATCAGAAAAGTTCGATGTTGCGTGTAGGCTCATAGTTCGAAAGGATACTACGGACTTTATAACAATTCTATACTCCATGTTTCTACCTGTAAAACAACTTCAAGCGGGCTCACCTCTTTTCATTATTGGCTTCCCTATGGGTATGCGTTCAGAGGAATATGCGATACCAATTGTTCGTCGGGCCATTGTTTATACCCCTACCCATTGTCAAGACAGAAAACAGGGTTGTTTAAGGTGGACTCG
>CAZRNB010000101.1:0-11341 GCA_964601355.1 uncultured Pirellulales bacterium | reverse complement strand
ATGAATCGGGACTTCGGTCGAAATGACAGAGGGTCTTTTCTACGGAGCATTTTGAATTTTGATATTTAATTTTTAATCAAAGGAGTCTAATAATGGGTGTCACTTTCAATGCAGATGAAATCTTTGAGATAGCTGAGCAAATCGAAAGAAACGGAGTTCAATTTTACCGAACAGCGGCCAAGAAATTTTCGACGTTGCGTCAGGTTCTTCTTGACCTTGCGGCTCAGGAAGATGAGCACCTGAAAATATTCCAGGCTATGCGGGCAAAGCTTGCAAACCAGGAGCGGCAGACGGATGTGTTTGATCCGGAAGGCGAGGCGCAGTTGTATCTTCAGGCAATGGCTGATGGACACGTTTTTAACGTAAAAGTCGATCCTGCAAAAAAGCTGTCGAGTAAAGAAAAGCCCGAGGACATTCTAAAAATTGCTCTCGGTATAGAGAGAGATTCCATCGCTTATTATGTTGGCCTGAAAGAGTATGTCACGGCCAGAACCGGCAGGGGCAAGGTCGAAGATATTATCAGAGAAGAGATGAGGCATATCGTTGTTTTGAACGAAAAGCTGGCTGCTTTGAGGTAGATTAGCAGTTTTTGTTTGGATTACAGTACGAAAGTGGAACCGGCTAAGGGACAAGGATGCTGGATTTACAGTCGCTATTCAAGCTTAGTTACCCGATGTGCATAGTCAGCTCGATGAAGGATGGAAAGCTCAACGGCTGTATTGTAAATACAGTTTTTCAAATAGTGCCTGAGCCGCCGATGGTAGCCATTAGCATTAACCGGCAGTGTTTGACACATGAGTTTATCTCCAGCAGCAGAATTTTTACGGTCTCCGTGCTTTCACAGGATACCCCAATGTCTTTTATCGGCAGGTTCGGATTTAGAACGGGCAGGGACATAGATAAGCTCCAGCAGATAAATTATAGAACGGGCAAGACAGGCTCGCCGATAATTCTGGATAATACCACAGCTTTTCTTGAGGCGGAAGTTTGTGAGAGTATTGACGTTAAGACACACACGTTGTTTATCGCACAAATAGCGGCCTGTCAAACTCTCGATGATAATAAAATTCCTATGACGTATGCTTACTATCGGGAGGTAAAGCAGGGCAGGACTCCCCAAACAGCCGCTACATATATAAAGGTTGAACCTAAAAAGTTAATTAAAAAAGGAAAAGGGACAGGAAAGATGAAGAAGTATAAATGTATTATGTGCGGATATATTTACGACCCCGATGCAGGCGATCCCGACAACGGCGTAGAACCCGGTACCGCTTTTGAAGATTTGCCTGACAATTGGGTTTGTCCGGATTGCGGAGCCGGCAAAGACCAGTTCGAGCCGGTCGAAGAATAGTCTAAGCAAAAAACCCCCAGTAAAACTGGGGGCAAAATAAAAAATAATTAGCCCCACGTTTCACGTGGGATTATCTTCTAAAATTGGTCGATATGCAGGATATTCGCCTGAAGTTTACACAAAAGGATATTATTTGTGCGGAAATGCCGGCTCCACCGAATGCTTTAGTGGTCTTCGGAGCTTCCGGTGATCTCGTGCGCAGAAAACTGCTGGCCGGTATCTTTCAGATTTTCATGCGGGATTTACTTAATGAAAGGTTTTATCTGTTGGGTTGCGGCCGCACGAAACTGTCCGATCATGATTTCCGTGAAGCTTCTAAACAGGCCATTCAGGGGAATATTGGCGATATATCAGCAGAAGATTTAAATTCTTTTATTGAAAAGCTCTACTATATAGATGGTGAGTATGCAGATGCCGAATTTTACAAACGCATCAAAGCCCGGCTGGCTGAGTTAAACAAAAAGCACAAAGTGCAGGACAATCTGCTTTTATACTTAGCGGTTCCGCCATTTCTATATACTATGATAGTCAATCAGCTCGGCTCATCAGGTCTGGCATGTCCGCAGAAAACCGACGAGAAAAAGCAGACGCGGCTGATTGTTGAAAAGCCCTTCGGCAGAGACTTAAAAAGCGCGGTTGAATTAAACCAGGATATCGGCCGTTGTTTTGATGAGTCGCAAATTTATCGTATTGACCATTATCTGGGTAAAGAAACCGTCCAAAATATCTTGATGTTCCGGTTCGCAAATACGATTTTCGAGCCTGTCTGGAATCGCAATTTCATCGACAATGTCCAGATTACGATAGCTGAAAAGCTTGGTGTCGAGCACCGAGGCAGCTTCTATGACAAGACCGGCGCCCTTAGGGACATCTTTCAAAATCATGCGCTGCAAATGCTTGCCTTAGTTGCGATGGAGCCACCGGCGTCGTTTGAGGCAGATCACATTCGCGATGAAAAAATTAAGCTCCTGCGCTCCATTCGACCGTTTGAGCAGAATGAATTGAAAAATGTTTTGGTGCGAGGCCAATATGGTCCCGGCCGAATAGATGGCAGAGAGACAATCGGCTATCGAGCAGAACCAGGCATAGATCCTCAATCCAAGACCGAAACCTTTATCGCTGCGAAATTGTTTATAGACAATTGGCGATGGAAAGACGTTCCTTTCTTTCTGCGAACGGGCAAGAGGCTGGCCAAGAAGGATACGGATATTGCCATTATCTTCAAGAATGTCCCACATTCGATGTTTGTCTCATCGGGTTTAGGTGATTTACCGCCTAATGTGCTGCTGTTACAGATTCAGCCAGAGGAAGGGATTTCTCTGAGCTTTCAGGCCAAGCGTCCAGGCTCGAAGATTTGTATGGGCACGCTAAACATGGATTTTAGTTATAAGGATGTTCTCAACGTAACTATGCCTGATGCATATCAAAGGCTGCTTTTGGATTGTATGCTCGGCGACCAAACGCTCTTTACAAGGTATGACGACGTGGAGACTTCCTGGAAGCTGTTGACGCCGGTGCTCCAGGCCTGGCAGGCGGATGATTCATCTCCTTATATATATCCGGCAGGAAGTGACAGCTTTGCTGAAGCTGATATGCTCATTGAAGCTGACGGCCGAAAATGGCGAAAACTGGAGTAAAAAAGGGGTCAGGGATCAGGGGTCAGGGTTCAGAATTCTAAATTTTGTGACCGTTCACGGGGTCAAATCGGCCTTTTTATGTCATTGCGAGGCCTTTAGGCCGAAGCAATCTCAGATTTACCAAGCAAAGAGATTGCCACGCTCGGCTTTGCCTCGCTCGCAATGACGTAAAATGAACCAAATTCAACATTTTAGGCCATGAACGGTTACTGAATTCTATATTCCGTCTTCTGTCTTCTGTATATATTGCTTGAATAGTCCATCTATATCCGCTGCTTTGGCATCCCCCGCGTGGACGACCACACGATACCGCAAAGTAAGCATCTCGTTCTTGGCCAGTTTCAAAGGTTTGTCGTCTTCAAGCCAATTCATCGGTGTCGGCGAGAAGAATCCGTAGTCACGGGTGAACCACCTGCACGGAAACCAACGATTATCCGGATGCTGTACAATAGCTATACCTTCGGTGATGCCGTTACGCGTGCCGCTATAGTCACACCATGGTGAGGCAATACCAAATGTGTCTTTCTCGGTAGTCTTACCTTCTGCGTTGATTAAGGTGCCGCCGGATGCGACACTTAGCTCCGGCACGGCACGTGCAGAAAACAGCGAATGGTTTGTTTTTTCGATTGTAATATCTGTTAATGGATTGAGGTTAATTTCGTAATCAATGAAACGAAGATTTTTGCCTGGTGCGGTGATTACTACACGACGATCGTCATGGATAATCGGCTCTTTTCCGGGTTGTTGCCAAAGGCATGTATCAACAAAGACAACGCGGTCACCTGAGGCCTCAATTATCTTTGTGCCTTGCGAGATGATCTGCCCGCGTTCATTTTCGTCCTGCCAGTAATTGCCGCCATTGACGCGGTCGCAGCCGAGAAATAGAGAATGATGATGCGGATACGGCTGCGATGATTCGGTCGTGACGGTTTGGTCGGATGCAGGCCCGTTTACCGGCCAAAAATATGGATATTTCTGCGAAGGCTCAAACTTATAGCATGTAAAAAGCTTGCCGGCGACAGTAACTACAACTTTGTCTTTCTCGAGCTTGGCTTCAACCTTCTGAGAATCTGCCGGCGTAAAATCACCTGGTTTTTGCGATGAGAAAACGTTGCAGCCGACGATTAACAGGCAAATAATAGAAAATTTCATCCACCGTTTCATAAATAATCTATTTCAGCGTACAGTAACAGCGTTCAGCGTTCAGCGTTCAGCGTACAGCGTTCAGCGTACAGAGTACAGAGTACAGTTTTTATTTTTGCCTTTTTACTTTTTACTTTATAGGTGCCACGGGCTGCGCATGGGTCTGGAGAGCATTCGGTTCGCTTCCTGGTCATTTATGAATCGTTCTGCTTTCGGATCCCATTTCAGCTTTTGACCCAGTTGCATAGAAATATCGCCTATCAGGCACATTGTGCAGGAGCGGTGGGCGACTTCAGGGGGAGCTATAGTTTCGGCACGCGATTTAATGCACTCAAAGAGATTCGCTTTATGGTTGTTGCTTTTGTAAAGATTGATTTCATCGGGTTTTATTGTTGAGCTGAGCAGTGATTTCGGCTCTGCATCGATTCGTCCTCTATTGACGTCAATCCAGCCTTGCGTGCCTTCAAAGCGGACACCTTCTCTATTTTGCTCATTGCCTTCACAAATAACTTTTACGCCGTTAGGATAAGTGTACTCGATATGAAACATGCCGTGCACGTCCCAAAGGCCGTCCTTCGGATAATCAGTTTTGCCTTCAACTTCCGCTGGGCCTGTGTATTCCGTGCCCATTGCCCACTGTGCGATGTCAAGGTGGTGACTGCCCCAGCCGGTAATCATACCGGCGCCATAATCCTGGATGCGAAGCCAGCCTGGCCGGTCGTAGCTGTTTTGAGGATGAACGCGTTTTTCAGTATAAGGCGCCCACGGTGCAGGACCAAGCCATAAATCATAGTCGAGATTTTCCGGGATGGGCTCCGTCGGCTGCGGTGTTGTTGAAGGGTCGATTCCGAAAATTACTTTTATGGTTTTTAATTCGCCGATTCGTCCGTTGCGAACCAGCTCGCACGCAGTTCTAAATCGCTGATCGGAACGTTGCTGGCTGCCGACAAGGAAGATATTTCCATAACGCCGTACTGTGTCGGATAAAAACCTTCCTTCTTCGACAGTCAGGCTCAAGGGCTTTTGCATAAAAATGTCTTTGCCGGCCCTGGTAGCGGTTACCGCCATCGGTGCATGCCAATGGTCGGGCGTGCTTATTAGCACCGCATCAATGTCATCTCTCGCAATCAGCTCCCTGAAGTCTTTATATGTTGAACAGCCTTTATAAGAACCGCTTGTGCTCTGTGCACTATAGCGATTTTCAACTATCTGCTGGGCGTTTTTGACTCTTTTCGAATCTACGTCGCATACTGCGACCACCTGCACCTGATTAAAACCCATCGCCTCCTTCATATCACCAAGACCCATACGCCCGACGCCGATACAGCCTACGGTGATTTTTTCGCTCGGCGGATTAGCGCCAAATACCGAGCGGGTAATGAATATAGGCGCAGCGAAGGCGGCACCGGCAGCTACGGAATTTCTGAGAAATTCACGGCGGGTTAATTCGTTTGCCTTTTGTATCTGTTTTGCTTTCATTGTTTGACCTTTCTTTTTAAAATAGCAGTTGACGATTACATATTTTCGGTTTTTAATGGCAAAAGTCAATAGAAAAGGAGGCTCTATTATGAAAAACCAGACGAGGAGACAGTTTTTGCAGGTAGTGGGCATGGGGGCAGTCCCGATGATGTTAAATGGGTCAGGAGCCGGGGTTCAGTCATCAAGTCAATCCGATCCCCGATCTCTGATCCCCGATCCCTCGTTTAAGCTCGGCCTTGCTTCCTATACTTTCAAAAAGTTCAGTCTCGATGAAACTTTGTCTGCTGCAAATCGATTAGGCTTGAAATATATTGCCCTGAAAGATTTTCATTTGCCGCTGACAAGCACTCAGGCAGAATGCGAGAAGGTGGCAGAAACAATTAAAAAGGCCGGCATCGAGCTATATGGCGGCGGCGTTATTTATATGAAAAACGACTCTGAAGTGAATCGGGCCTTCGATTATGCCAAAGCGGCAGGGATGAAGGTCATTATCGGCTCACCTGAGCATGAGCTTCTGCCGCTGGTCAATAAAAAGGTGCAGGAATACGACATTAAGCTGGCCATTCACAACCATGGGCCGACAGATAAAAATTATCCTACGCCGGCCAGCGCTTATGAGAGAATAAAAGATTTAGATAAGCGCGTTGGGCTTTGTAACGACATCGGACATACCTCGCGAGCAGGGGAAGACCCGGCGGTTTCAATAGAGAAATTTGCCGACCGGCTTTGGGATGTGCATATCAAGGACGTGACAGCGGCGACCGCAAAAGGAGGTACTGTGGAAATCGGACGTGGAATTATTGATATTCCGAAAGTTATAAGGGTGCTGCTGAAAGTAGGATATGATGGCGTAGTGTCGTTTGAATATGAAAAGGATACAGATAATCCGCTGCCCGGATTAGCTGAGTCTGTCGGCTACGTCAGAGGAGTGCTCGCTGCCGTTCACTAATCCATCTCCGTATTTAGCGTATGGCATACATCTTCCGGCATATAGTTATTCCTATACGCTAAACGTTGTACGCCATACGCTAATTCATGCTGTACGCTAATCTATTTCACGGTGTGTTCGTTATTAGTATCGACGGCCTCCTCGACCGCCACCACCGCCACCACCGCCACCGCCACTGCCTCCTCTTCGTTCTTGTCTTGGCCGGGCCTCATCGACCTTGAGAGCCTGTCCCTTGACAGTCTTTCCGTTAACGCCGGCAATAGCAGCGGTGCCCTCTTGCTTGGACGGCATATCCACAAATCCGAATCCCCGCGGCTCACCACTGAACTTGTCCTTCATCACGGTAGCAGATTCTACCTGGCCGAACTCCTCGAAAAGCTGTCGCAGATCGTCTTCTGTGACATCGGCTGCAAGATTACCTACATAAATATTCATTCTTTTCTCCTTTTCTTTCACTAACAAAAAAATTTACAACAAAACATCATCTGCCTTTCAAAAACATTAGCTCTCTTCTAAGAATTGTATGGCCCAGTAAAGAGATTTGCTCTCGTTTTGAAAGGGGTAGATGTTTTCTATATGCGTGAATAACCTTTGTCAATGAATAGCCTGAGGCATAATAAATTGTTGTTATGTTAAACCTCGCTATTGTTTACTCGTATTGATTTTCTTCCTTCTGCACTTAACATATAATGATTTTTATTCAATCGAATTCATATTGTAGGATTATTTTTTTTATATACAAGCGTTTTTTTACTTTTTCTACAAATATTTTGCTCGTTCAATTGATCGGCCATTCTCACAGGAGGCTCAAAATCCGCTGAAAATGTGCTTCGATCAATCGTATGGACCAGTTCTTTGCGGTATGGTCAGAATGCTTCCTCTGCTTTAATATTGATTGTTTTATATTCGCCCGGCTGCATTCCGATTATAACTTCTTAAAATGCCGGGTACTACCTCATGATATTGGTAAAGCTTTTTAATTATTAAGGCCGTTTTGGGCAGCTTACAAAATCTTATTAACTCAATTTTTAACAGAATTTATGTGGATCGAACCTTAAAAGAAAGAGGGAAAAAGCCATTAGATGCTTAAAAATAGCATTTCCTTTTACCAACATTATGTGGTACTGCTAAACGCAGGGGTAATATTATTGTCGCGTATAATTAGCTGAAGAGGTTCACGATTACCGTCTGCTGATAATATTAGTTGCCGATATTAACTATCTGCGGACATGGTCTTTCTTCTGTGAAATCGGCTGAAGCCAGTTCTTGAACCAATTGCTGAAGAAGCGTTTTTACTGAAACAATTTCCTTGCATTTATACACATTCGATCCTGCAAATGCAAAAGATTCATCCATGTTCCCTTCTGCTGCATTTGCGAGGACCTTGGCTATACAGTACGGTGCTTTCTGGGGATCACACGTTTTGAGACATTGATAACGACAGTTAAAAGGCACAGTTTCTCCTTTTTTAATTTTTTCCACGAAGCGGCTGTTTATGACCCTTCCCGGCAATCCTACAGGACTTTTTATAATTGTTGTGTCCTCAGCTTTGGCGGCTAAGTAAGCCTGCTTGAAGTTATCGTGTGCATCACATTCATACGTACAAACAAATCGGGTTGCCATCTGGACTCCGGAAGCGCCTAATCTAAGGAAATGAGCAATATTTTCTCCATTAAAAATTCCGCCGGCGGCAATAACCGGTATTTTGGGATCGAAAGAATTAGCAATTTTCAATACTTCATGAGTTATTTGTTCAAGGGCAGGCGTTGTTCCGTTCAATATTTCCTGATACGAATACCCCAAATGACCGCCTGCTTTGACGCCTTCAACGATTACCGCGTCGGGGATTTTGTTGAATCGTCCTATCCACCTTTTGCAAATAATCTCTAACGCTCTGGCAGATGAAACTATGGGAATCAATTTGACGTCTTTCCCATTCAGATGACTTGGCAGATTCAGGGGCAGTCCCGCACCGGAGATTATTAAGTCCACGTCTTCATCAATAGCAGTTTGCACAATGTTATCATAATCAGTAAGAGCAACCAATATATTGACGCCGATTATTCCGCTGGTTTTACTTCTTGCTTTTCTGATGTCATCTCTTAATGCTTCGGCATTTACTTTGGAGAATTCCGATTCCGGGTGGTTCTCAAACTGTCCTAAACCTGCGCTGGCAATCACTCCCACACATCCCTCATTTGCAACTGCGGAAGCAAGATTTGCTCTTGATACTCTAACTCCCATTCCCCCCTGTATTATAGGGGGATTAACTTCCAAATCGCCGATCCTTAGTGTGGGAATATTCTTAATATACACAAATTATCCTTCTAAAAGAGGTTAGCAAAATAAGAGAAATGACGACAGTGATAAACCTTGAAGCTAAAATCACTTAGCGTTGATTTACTGCTTCAGCGATTGATTAACGTAATCATTTCACTTTAATCTTGCCAGCATTCTATTAGAATTATCGGCTAAATACAAATAACATTTTAATTTTTCGGTATAAATTCTGGATGGATATTCTTCGATGATAGGAACATTACATGGTATTTTGTTTGCGGATCAATAAAATCTCGCGTTTTTCGAGTTTATTTCGTCCTGAGATTATCGGACAATGCAGCCTTATGCTTTTCAGTGGATTGAAGCAGTAATTGAAATTCTATCTAAGTTAGCTTAACAAGTTTTTGCTCTTTAGCGGCTTTGTATATGGCCAGGATTAGCTCGACTGCTTTGCGCGCTTCGGCTCCGGTTAAGATGAAATCTTTGTCGCCTTCTAAGGCATTGATAAATGCCTTGAAATTACGGGTATGAAGCTCGTGTGAAATAGCGGCTGGGTCAGCTACGCCGCCTTGGCCTTTAATCTTGCCGAATTGTTCACGAATTTTACTATCCTCTGGTTTTTCATCTGCAAACTGCCATATCGTGAAACTATCTTCCAGATAGATAGCTGTGCCTTTAGTACCGGTTACTTCAAATCGCTTAAACTGGCCCGGATATGAAGCGGTAGTTCCGTAAATGACACCCATAGCGCCGTTAGTAAAACGCAACACCGCGACTGCTGTATCTTCAGCCTCGATTTGGGGATGTCCCAGTGTCGCTGTAAAGGCCTGCACTGATTCTACGCGTGGCATCAAGTCGCACAGCATGTCCACTATATGGATGGATTGATTCATTAAAGCGCCGCCGCCGTCTAATTTCCATGTTCCGTGCCAGGAGTCCTGGTAATACTTATCGCTGCGCCACCAGGGGACATAAACGCCGGCATAAGTAATTGTGCCGAAACGGCCGGAATTTATGGCGTCTCGTAGAACACTTTGGGCATCGGTAAAACGATTTTGAAATACGCCTCCTAAAAGCGTGCCGGCTTTTTTATGAGCATTTATCATGGCATCGATTCGCTCGAGTGTCACCTCCAGCGGCTTTTCACATATTACGTGTATGCCGGCTTTGGCTGCGGCAACTGCCGGCTCCTTATGCAAGCCGCTTGGGGTAGCAATTGTAACAATCTCAATTTCTGAGCTATTGAACATATCTTCATAACTCTCGTATGCCCGGCAAGAATATTTGTTTGCCAATTTTTCAGTCTTTTCCGGAATCTTATCGCAGCAGGCGACCAGTTTTGCATTGGGGATGTCCGCTATAGCTCTTGCGTGAAAGTCGGCGATTAGCCCGGCACCTACGATACCGAATTTCCAGGTCTTCATATTTCATTCCTTTTGTTTTTGAATTTTGAATTTTGAATTTAGAATGTAGAATTTGTAATTTCTCAATTCTCAATTCTCAATTCTCAATTACTCACACTTCAGACCCACCTCATCCGAAAGTTTTCTCACCGCATCAATTGCCCGTGAAAAAAGCTCATGCCCGGTATCGCCCCCGAACCGACCGCCAGCTTTTAAGTGCGGCTCCATAGTGAGGCAGCCGTCGTATCTCATATCCGCCAGTTCCGCGAGTAGCTCTTTTATTTGGCCGTCACCTTCACCAGGTATGCTGCCGACGTCAGGCGAGCCGAGCTTCCAGTCTTTAATATGGATATGCACAACATAAAGCTTCATTAAAGGCCAGCATTTTTCGATATTATTTGTAATCTTCTGTCCCCAGACAAAATTCCCTGGGTCATATACTAATCGAAGCTTTGGTGAGTTGATTGTCTCCGCAAGGTACTCGCAGTTCTCGGCTGAATGTCCATAAATATCAGTTTCATTCTCGTGAACCATAACGACGTTGGTATTTTCTATTATTTCAACCTTTGCAGCCATCCGCTCTATCACCTGCTCGCGGAGGTCGTCGATATTTTTTCCTTTGGGTGCGTAATAACTAAACACCCGTATATACGGCGTTTCAAAAAAATGGGCCAGTTCAACGGCGTGCTTAAACTTGTCCAAATGAGGCTGGAAAGGCTCATCAAGCCTTACTTTGCCGATGGGCGAGCCGATTGCGCTTACGGCAAGGCCCGCGTCCAGTATCATTTTTTTTGCATCTTTTAGCTCGCTTTTGGGAAGGTCCATAATATTTTTTTTGTTGATGAAGCGCAGCTCAATGTAGCCCACCTTCTCCCTTGCAAGAAATTTAACCTGCCCCAGAAAGTCGGTGGTCACTTCATCAGCAAATGCACTCAATTTAGCCATTGTTAGCCCTTTGTTTTCCAAATAAATCCATAATTTTCAAGTAATCCATATATGTATGTGCGCGTTATATTTGTTGTTAAGTTGGCGTTACCACTAAGCCTTATGCTTACAAGAGCCGTTGTTATCCGCCCGTTACCGGTTGGTCACTCTTTGT
>CAZRNB010000100.1:0-11380 GCA_964601355.1 uncultured Pirellulales bacterium | reverse complement strand
TGATAATAGGCAATAGAATAACCTGTCTTTACCTATAAATGTGACATGCACCCCCCACACTTTTTCTTTGTTTTATGAACCGGCACCACGGGTGTGCCGGCTAAACAAACCACGAACTACGAACAATGAACACAAAAATTATAGGGTGGTGCTTGCCCCACCAAATTCGTTACAATCGGGTTTTTGTCTGGTACAGGTCGTGCTTGTGGATATACTCTGCAACGGCTGGGTGCAGCATATTGCTTACATCGCCGCCGGAAGCTAATCTATTTCGTACCTCTGTGCTGCTTATATCAATCAGGGATGTTTTGATGACGTTTCGCTGAAGCTTTTCGATACGCCGGCGGCCCCAGAGTTTCGTAAATTTGGAAAAGTCCGGCGGCTCAAAGCCGGCTCGATACATTGTTGACAAACTACATTCGTCAATCAGCTCTTTGATTTTGTACCAGTGCGGCAAATCATCGATGCTGTCGGCACCTATCAGCCAATAGATTTCGGCTTCGCTGCCGAGCTCAGCCTTAAAATGCCTCACTGTTTCAAAAGTATAGCTTGGCTCAGTTTTTTTCAGCTCATAATCACTTAACTCAAGATTGTTATGGCCGGCGATTGCCAGAGCTATCATGGCAAGTCGGTCATTATCGCTTGCTGAAGGTATAAAGCCTTTCAGCGGGGAGCGCTTTGCCGGAATGAAAATAACCTTTTCTGCCCCTGCAAGTTTTGCTGCCTCGGTAATTACGCCGGTGTGGCCGAGATGAATCGGGTCGAACGTACCGCCAAATAAAACTATTTTTCTTTTTGCCATAAAATAACTCAAAACCAAGTTTTGCGCTGTTTTAAGAAATCAGCACATACATAGTGACACTTGTCCTCACATATCTGCGACAATCTAAAGCGGCGAATCCGCCAATAGGTTAAATATACTATTGTTATTAGAAGGTCGTGACCTTCTTGCAGCTCATTAAATATTCCCGCTGTTCTAAATCTTATCATAGAAGAGAATGATAATCAGCTTAGCCGGCTGCGTAAAATACCAACATTAAAAAAATTTATTAAGTATTTTAGAATCTTTAGACGATAAAAAATATAACAATTATAATTAACTTTTTTAATAATTTGATTGACAAATTTTTTAATAGTGAATTTAGTATTGTCAAGTTGAGTTAAACACAAAAGATAAAATCAACTGAAAGGGAACAATGATGGCGAAGAAAAAAGTAACCAAGAAGAAAACAACAAAGAAAAAAGCAGCAAAGAAGAGGAAGTAAAGAGAAAATTTAGTCAAGAGCTTGCCCGTAATCTGAAAGAGATTTTAGCATATCGGTAGATGAGCTCGTTAGAAGTTATATATTTGACTGAAATCTCGACGTTAGAGCAGGCGATATGGGAAATGGAAGATTCCGCTAAAAGAATCTTCCATTTTTTATGTCCAAAATCTCGAATGTGCTGATTATTAAATACGCCGGCAGCAATTTGACTTTCTAATTCGCCACCGAATTCCTATACTATAGCGCATAAGTGCAACAGAGCAAAAGTGCACAAGGCACAAGAGCACAAGTTTTAAAGGCATATAATTATGGATTATTTCCAATACAAAAATGGCAGACTGTTTGCCGAAGATGTGCCGGTTGAAAAAATTGCCGATGAAGTGGGTACGCCCGTCTATATCTACAGCAAAGCCACCTTCAAAGAGCATCTGCAAAAGGTTCAGCAGGCCTACGGCAAGCTCAATACGTTGGTTTGCTATTCGGTCAAAGCCTGCGGCAATATAAACATCCTCAAATTCATGTCTCAGATGGGCAGCGGCTTCGATATAGTAAGCGGCGGAGAATTGTATCGCGTGCTGCAGGCCGGCGGCGACTCATCAAAAACCGTTTACGCAGGAGTAGGCAAAACCGACAGCGAAATCATCCAGGCTCTAAAAGCCGGCATCGCCTATTTCAATATCGAGTCGGAAGCTGAGCTGGAAAACCTTATCCGCCTGGCAAAAATCGCAAATCGCAAATCGCAAATCGCAAATCCTCGCGCTGCTTTGCGCGTCAATCCGGATGTTGACCCTAAAACGCACAGATACACAACGACCGGCAAAAAAGAATCTAAATTCGGCATTGACATCGAGCGGGCACAAAAAGTCTTTGCCGATTTCGGCAACAACGATGCAGTGAAACTTTGTGCAATTCATATTCATTTAGGCTCAGCCGGACATACCGTTGAGCCTTATGTTGAAGCGATAGAAAAAGTATTGGTTCTAATTGAAAGATTGCGGGCCGATGGCTTTACCATCGAAGCTTTGAACATCGGCGGCGGATACGGCGCCGATTACGTGACCGGCACTGCGCCGACGGCTGCCGATTACGCCGCTGCTATTGTGCCGTTATTAAAAGGTAAGAATCTAAAACTTATTCTTGAGCCGGGTGCAAGCATTGCAGCCAACGCTGCGATTTTATTAACGCGGGTTTTGTATCTTAAAAAGGGCGGCGAGAAAAAATTTGTTATAGTTGACGCAGGGATGAATGATTTGATTCGTCCGCCGCTTTATGGTGCATTTCATTTCATTTGGCCTGCAAATGTAAGCGAGAAACTTACACCTGCCCAGCGAGATAAAGATTTGAAATTGGATAGCACCGAGGTTGTTGATGTCGTTGGACCGATTTGTGAAAGTGCAGATTTCTTTGCGCAGGATAGGGCGTTGCCGCCGGTCAAACGCGGCGATTTAATCTCTATTTTTACCGCCGGCGCTTATGGCTTTTGTATGAGCAGCAACTATAACGCTCACGGCCGAGCCGCCGAGGTGCTTGTCGATGGCAGCAAATTCTCCGTCATCCGAAAACGTGAAAGCTACGAAGATTTGATAGCACTGGAGAAATGATTTTTTTTCAAGAGGTAACCCCGCGTACAACGCAGGGCTAAATATTATATTTAGCCGGCGGTTTCACCGCCGGTTTATGACCCTGTCATTCCTGTTCCGCATAGCAGTGCGGGATAAACTCCAGCAGGAATCCATAATATGTATTGTTTAGCCTGCCGTTTCACGGCAGGTTCGCCATTGTCATTTACTCGAAGTGCCTGGCATAAGTTTATCGAAGTGTGCTTGATTTTTAGCTATCATAACAATTAAGCGAACCCAGCAGTGGAGCCACACGGGCGTAGCCCGCGGCACCTCTCCGTTCTCCGTAGTAGAACTTCCAGCCTTCGCAGTCCCTTAGGGAAGTAGGCACTATGAAGGATGAACATCTCTCGCCTCTGCGTAGCACCTAAGGTGAGCGAGGTTTCAAAGAGCAACCGTGGCGATCCAATTGAGATTGCTTCGGGACAAAGTCCCTCGCAACGACTGCGTCGGATTGCCACGGCTTTTCAGTCCTCGCAATGAGTTTTACATTTTGCTTTTTGATTTGTGATATTTGGGGAAAATTAAATTGACGGCTCAATGGGAAAGGGCTACCTTGATTGCGGATAGACCCAAGGGTCTTAACACGAAGCAACATAATAGATAGTTGGGCAGATATGAGGAAAAAGGGGGCAATGAGGAAAACAACGCACATTGAACATATTGACTACGCCATAATCGCTCAGGCCCATACTCCAATGTATCTCATTCACAAATACTGGGCCAGAAAACCCCACAATGTGGTTTCAGAATACATCCGGCACTACTCGAAAGAGGGCGAAATCGTCCTCGATCCGTTCGGCGGCTCCGGCGTCACTGCGATGGAGGCGATAAAGGCAGGACGAAAAGCAATCTCAATAGATCTGAATCCAATGTCTGCTTTCCTTATCGGAAACACTTTGAGCCAGGTAAGCTCGCAGGAAATTGAGGAAGCATTCAGGAAAATCGAAATCAAGTTGAAAGACAAGATCAACGAACTGTACGAGACTGAATGCCCGAAATGCAATCAGAAGGCAATTATATTGGCAACCATCTGGGAAAGAGGTACAAAATCTCCAAATGAAATGAGGTGTATATGCCCGGAATGCAAGAAATATGCAACAGAGCCAAAACATAGAGATTTAGCACTCTTAAACGAAATTGAAGGATTGAAGCCCAAAAAGCATCCCAAGAATAGGTTAGCTTACGATGGGAATCTTTTCAAGGAAGGTACACATCTTCCAGAATATGAAACAATAGATTCTTTATTCACCAAGAGAAATCTATATGCTTTATCTTTTCTTTTTGAACAAATAGAAAAAATAGAAAACAAGAAACAGCGGAATGCCTTTAAATTTGTCTTTACATCAATGGTACATCTCGCAAGCATATTGTGTCCTGTCGCAAAAGAGGGTGGAAAAGGACACTGGAGCGCACTAAGTGCTACTTCTTTCTGGCCCGTTCATCGCTATTGGATTCCTCCGCTTTTTATGGAGTCAAACGTCTGGATGCTGTTTGAGAGCGCGGTCCTCGGAAAGCAAGGCGTCCTGAAAGGTAAGGAAGACGCCGCCAACCAGATAAGAGTTTGCAAAAGGGCGAAGAATTTCCGTGAACTGAACGACGGCGCCAATCTTTTTGTCGAGACCACCAATGCGCTGGAGCTTACCAAACACATTCCGCCAAATTCCGTGGACTACATTTTCACCGACCCGCCTTATGGCGGCGCGGTGCAATACTTCGAGCTGAGCACGCTCTGGGCTGCTTGGTTAGGTATGGATTTGAACTATGCGGACGAGATAACCATAAACAGCCAGCAGAGCAAGAACTTCGATTATTACCACAAGATGCTCAAATCGGCCTTCAGGGAAATGTACCAGGTGCTAAAGCCGGGAAGATACCTTACCGTAACCTTCCACAGCACGGAGATAGGGGTGTGGAACTCAATCATCAGGGCGATTGTTCTGTCAGGATTTGACCTCGAGAAGATAGTCTATCAGCCGCCGGCGCGAGCATCAGCAAAGGGCTTGCTCCAGCCGTACGGCTCGGCGGTCGGCGATTACTACATCCGCTTCATCAAGCCAGAGATGAAGAAGCCGCTGTCAGAACGTGACATTGACAAAGAAACATACGAGCGCGAAGTGGTATGGGCCGCGAAAGCAATAATAGAGTGGCGCGGAGAGCCGACTATTTACCAGCACATCCTGAACAGTATCATGGTGGATTTGAAAGGCGGCCGGAATGTCCCTGTCGGGGCAAGGAACATCGAAGATGTCATCAAAGACCACGTTGGCAAGGAATTTGAGCTAATCGACATCAAGGATGCCAAAGGCAAGAAAGGTAAGGCATGGTGGCTGAAAGGCAGAGACTTCACCAATTTTTCCACCCCGTCCCTCACTGACCGTGTGGAAAAGGTAGTCCTGCAAGTTTTGGACAGGAAGGTCAAGGCATCGTTTGATAATGTTCTGCAAGAGGTTTTCATCCTTTTCCCCAATGCCCTGACACCCGACACCAAGGATGTGGCCTCCATATTAGAGGAATATGCAGTCAAGACTCCGGATGGCAGTTGGATGCTTAAGCGGCAACTACAGAAGGATCAGAGAGAAACCATTCACAACCTTATGATTTACCACCTCGCCCGGCTCGGGAAGGCGGCCGGGTTCAAGGTGTGGATAGGTTCGCAGGAACAGAAATTCAAGGTCAAGGACACGCCTCTCTCCGAGTTGTGTGACAGCATCCCCGTCTTTCATCGCGTCCCGCAGGACAGCATGAGTCTTGACAGGATAAGACAAATTGATGTCTTGTGGCTCGAAGATGGAAGAATAAGATATGAATTTGAGGTTGAGAACACCACAGGCATTTCGGAGGCCATAATCCGAGGCTCCAACATTCCAGAAGAGCTTAATCCTAAGAGGTTTATCATAATCCCCAATGAGAGGGAGAAATTCCTATTCAGGAAGATCCAGGAGCCAATCCTTGCCGAGACTATCAAGAAAGCCAAATGGAACTTCATCCGCTACGATGATTTGGATAGAGTGGCCAAGGGGGCTGGGAAAACCTTTCAGTTGAGCGATCTGGAAGCGGTTGCTAAGATGCCAAAAGAAGTCCATGCACAGAAGCAGTTATTCCTTATATAGGAATACACAACAATCGTCTGAACCAGGACGCACTATCGCGCCCCGGTGAGATGCGACGTTATTTTCCTGATTGTCTCGGTGGAGGGCCGAACTGTAGCCGGGAAGGAAAGGGAAAGTCAAATATGGAAATTGACCTCAATAAGCTTGCAGCGCGTGATGCGCATGATTTGTTAGCAAGTGCAATAATACCGCGGCCGATTGCCTGGGTGTCTTCGATCAGCGCACAGGGGCATATAAATCTGGCACCCTTCAGTTTCTTTACCGGCATCACGTGGCGGCCGGCTACGTTAGGTTTTTCGGTTGTCAACCGTCCAGACGGAAGTCGCAAGGATACCATACGCAACATCGAAGAAACCAAGAGCTTCGTTGTCAACATGGTATCTCAAGACCTGGCCTCTGCCATGGTGAAAACATCCGCGACGTTCCCTTATGGAATCAATGAGGCAGCCGAGGCGGGAGTTCCACTTGTATCATCGAAGATTGTTTCTGCTCCGCGTGTAAAAGAATCTAAAGTCGCATTTGAGTGTAACCTTGATCGAATCGTTACCGTGGGACAGGGAGCGAATGCGGGCAATCTTGTCTTAGGCGCCATCCTCTTAGTGCATATTAAGGACGAAATCTTAGAGGCTGGGAAGACCATTGATCCGTTTAAATTCAATGTGATCGGCCGCCTGAGCGGCGGGAACCGTTACTGCAAGACGGATTCAATCTTCGAGATATGAGCGGAAGATGCAAATAGAAGATAACCAATGTTGGCTGTTCATATATGGAGACATTGCAAAATGCAATCAATAATTCGTAAGGATAAAGAGCCTCCAGCCGTTGTGAGCAAGGGCTGGCGTTTTTATCATATAGGCATTCCTACCGATAAACCCAGGGCCGGAGAACAGTATCTTGAGAATTTCAAAATGTATGTATCTGGTTTCCAGACCAGTCCCTATGGCATAGAATGGATGCGCTTTGAACCAGACAGCCCGATTTCGGAGCTGATTAAGACCATCCCTCACGTTGCCTTTGAAGTTGATAATCTTGATGATGAAATCAAGGGTAAGGAACTTCTTGGCGGAGTGAGTGAACCTTCTGAAGGTGTTAGAGTCGCCATGATTATTGACAATGGTGCTCCCGTGGAGCTGCTTGAATTTCGAAAATCATTTCCCAAATTAGGTGAATAAATTGCGGCTCATACACACTATAGTTAGAAATTGCCGTAAGTATTACCATCCCCAAGCTGCGCTTGAGGCTGCCACAAATAGTTTGACTTTGGGTGGCAGCGTCATCCCTTGGGGATGGCGATGGCTTCTTCGCGGCTTCGCAGCGCTGGTGATACACGGCTTTATACAGAAGTAGATAAAAGAATATCAATTGCTTGAGAAAGGCTAATCTGGTAGAATATTGCTATGAAATTCGAATGGGATCCAAAGAAGGCCGACAGTAACCTGAAGAAGCACGGCGTGTCGTTTCAAGAGGCTGCGTCGGTTCTTGGTGATGCCCTCTCGATTACATATTACGATCCCGATCACTCGCTGAGGGAACACCGGTTTATCACAGTGGGAATGTCGCGATCTGGCAGGGTGCTTATGGTCGCGCACACAGACCGCGGAGACAACGTTCGGATCATTAGTGCAAGAAAGACGACAAGGCAGGAACAAAGATATTATGAAGAAGGCGAATAACAGAAAAATGGCCGACGATTTGCGGCCGGAATACGACCTCTCCAAACTCAAGGGTGGTGTGCGAGGCAAGTATGCCAAGCGATTCCTGAAGGGAACAAACTTAGTCCTCCTCTCCCCAGATGTTGCTAGATTCTTCCCCGACGAACAATCGGTGAATGCTGCGCTGAGGTCTCTAGTCAGCATTGCCAAGGTCGAGCTTCGCCACGCAAATTAATCCGTAGATAGGTTCGACAGGCTCACTACAAGTAATACACCGGCGGACCATCGCTTTTACCGGCCGCGGCTTCGCTACGCCGGTGAGCTTAACGTTAGGACAGTGAAGTATTAACATGGAATCTGACTATGCACGAGACAAAAACTCAATTGCACAAGCCGACCAGAGAAGAGATTAAGGCCGCTCAAGGACGGACAATACCAGATGTAATTGCATCAGGATTGAAAGTTCTTTTCTGCGGCATTAATCCAGCATTATACTCTGCGGCAGTCGAGCATCATTTTGCGCATCCCGGGAATCGCTTTTGGAAAATGCTTCACGATGCAGGTTTCACGACTCGGTTACTATCACCATTTGAAGAGAACGAACTACTTAAGTTCGGCTATGGAATCACGGACTTAGTAGAAAGGGCAACAGCACAAGCCGATGAAATTAAATTAGACGAATTAACAGAGGGAGCGCAACGTCTGACAGAAAAAGTGAAACAATACCAACCGAAGTGCGTATCAGTGTTGGGGATTGGAGCATATCGTAGGGCATTTATACGCTCCAACATGAAATTAGGACAGCAAGGCGAGATGATTGGCGAATCTAGACTTTGGGTGTTACCAAATCCTAGTGGATTGAACACTCATTACCCGTCGAATCGGCTAAGAGAATTATTCAAGGAGTTGTACAAAGCAATCGGAAGACGGGCATAACCCTCGCATGGAGACGACGCACTACGCGCGCCGGTGAACTCCAGCATAGGCTGGCACAGTCTGCGAAAGAGGGAAGGAAAAGAAAATGAGCTCATCTTGGAGCATTGAACGAATTTTCAATTTTCAGAAATAAAAATGGTTTGCTCCGCGAAATCGAATAGAAAAGTCACAAAGTCCCAAAGAGGCAAAGGCACAAAGGAACGAACACCTAACTCCGAAACCTAATGCCCCGGTGTTCAAGAACTGGGGCTTTTTTTATGCGCTCTGGAAATGCTCTGTAGAATTGATAATATGTCATTTCGACCGAAGCCCCAGTGTCTTCTGTCGAAGACAGAAACAGGGGCGAAGCGGAGAAATCCGCCGTAAGGCGTCCTGAGCGAAGTCGAAGGATATAAAGCAGATTTCTCGACTCCGCTGTGCTCCGCTCGGAATGACGATCCCTCAAACAATTTATGATAGGGTACCATTTGCTGTCTTCTATTATCGATTCAGGAAAGAGAGCGGTATTCCATCTACGGAAGTAAGCTCTATCAAGTCGATCATTGATTTTAATTCGCCGAAGATGCCGTAGCCTGAGCCGTCCTGTTCATCGCTTCGCCAGACTGTGACAAAAACGCCATTTTCGCTTAACGCAACATCTGGATATCTCTGGTCGCCTTTTACGTAAGTATTGATTTGGAGATCATCGCTAAGAGGTTTGCCTGAACTGTCATATCGCCGAGCGAATATGTCTATGCCATTTGTACCAATTTCGCTTTCCCACACAATTATAAACTCTCCCTTATTATTCATCGCAGCCTGCGGATACTGCTGTGCTCCAGCGAGGGTGGTATTAACAATGAACTGATCGCCCATTGCTATACCATTTGGGTCAAACAATCGGGCGTGGATATCGTCCAAGCTGGCGTACTTGGGGTCACCATCCCAGGCGACAACAAAATAACCACTGTTATTCATAGCGATTGACGGCCGAGTGATGGTGTTGAACTTAATCGTACTTGCATCTAAAGGTTTGGTCCTTGCTATGCCATCAGCATTATACAATCGGACCATTATTAAGTTGTTGCTGCTGCCATCTTCCATCCAAACAACTGCGAAGTTTCTATTTGGGTCCATAGCGATATCAGGGTATCGGCAATTTGCCAGTAAGTTCGCCTCAAATTCCTCACCAACAGCCAAACCATTCACATCAAATAGCCGATAGGATACCACGGTTGTTCCTGCCTCTGGTTTTTCGCTTTCCCATACGACTGCAAATGCTCCGTCCCTATTAATTGCAACCTTTGGATACCGTTGTTTTCCCTGGACAAAGCTATTGACGAGGAGCTCGTCGCCAAGCGAGAGGCCGTTTGGATCAAACCGCTGGATGAAGATGTCATCATCATCTGCTCCGGGGCCTTGCCAGGTGACAATGAAATTGCCCGCATCATTCTTCGCCACCGATGGCTCCGTTTGATTGCCGGTGGTTGTAGTGTTGACCTGAAATTCATTGCCAATTGGGGTGCAATTTGGATCAAAACGCTGACTAAAAATGCCATTTGAATTACCATCCTGAAGATAGCTGCTCCAGACCACGACAAAATTGCCATTTGCATCCATTGCCATAGCAGGATTCGCCTGGTTACTACTGGTGCGCGTATTTACCTGAAACTCAGCGAAAGACGATTGAGCTAATCCTTCGATTTCGCTCAGGACAAGAATTGAAGCGATAAGCAGAAATGAAATTAGTATCCTTCTCATTTAATTTACCCTCCATGGTATCTGACGGTTCATTTATGAGCAACCGTTGGCCAATAGGATTTATAGCTTTTTCAAGAGCACTTCCTGCCTTGACATCAAAATTTGTACCAAATTAGATTTAGATGTCCAGAAAAAACTCCATGCTTTGGATAATTTACGTATTTTTGCTTAGAAATGCCAATAGAGGATATCCTTATCAGTTCCAAAACAAAGACAATCTCGCTGAATATTATCTAACTTGTCGATGTGGTCCAATATCCGTTTGTTTTTGCTAAAAGGTCATGGATTATATATCGCAGTATATGCCAACTGGCCGTCGTTTTCACGAGCAAACAGCTACGCGGTTTTTTATCGGGAAAGAGAATTTTTCTGAACATAATCACACCCGCGCCGTATATTGGTCTATATGTATATTTTGCGCGTACTTTAACCAGCGGGTTTTGTTCATTAGATGTTTGAAACTATGTAACTCGCCTTTTTTTTATTAAAAAATCACTATGTCCTATAATACAAGCGCTTGCCAATAAATATTTTGAAGAAATCGGAAAAAAAATCCGAAAAAATCCTTGACGGCATGACGATATGGTAATAGAATTCATGTAATAAGCTTTGGGATAATTTTTATTCTCAATATAGAAGGGTGAGTTAGAGTTTTGAGAAAAGACCTTACAGCTTACGTTTTTTGGCCTTAAATTGCTAATAGAAAAACATTAGCCGGTGAAGATAAAACCGCTGGCAATTTAAGGCAGCGGTTTTTTTATTGCTCTTTTTTAAGTGTATAGTTAAACTATTCGACCTCAACCGATTAGTTTTGAGTTATGAGCGTTGAGTTTTGAGTTGCTTTTTCTTAACTTAAAACTTAAAACTCAAAACTGTAGTTCGGGCTCGTAGCTCAGCAGGTTAGAGCGCACGCCTGATAAGCGTGAGGTCGGAAGTTCGATTCTTCCCGGGCCCATTTGGAATTTGAGATTTGAGATTTCAAATTTGAGATTCCCGCGAAGCGGGCCTGGGGACGTAGCTCAATTGGGAGAGCGCCGGCTTTGCAAGCCGGAGGT
>CAZRNB010000099.1:0-11425 GCA_964601355.1 uncultured Pirellulales bacterium | reverse complement strand
ATTACAAGGACAAGAATGAAAAATATTTGCTCGAGCTGGAATGTCCGGATGAGCCGTGGTACTCGATGAAACTGGTAGATGCAATCCTGCACGGCAGAAATATAGACTACGCCGAGCTTCGGACGCTGAACGATCTGAAATTCATGCAGCTCGGATGGGTCTATGACGTAAATTTCCAGCCGACATTCAAAAAGATAAAGCAGCGCAAGTTTCTGGAGATTCTGATTAGCCTTTTGCCGCAGACGGAAGATATACAAAAGGTAAAGGAAAAAATATTTGGGTATGTTGATTCTAAATGCGCGGAGACTTAAAAATCATGGGAATCATTTTGCAGACGAGTATAAAAGGATTTAAGCCAAGCCGAGGCAAGGTTCGTGACATATATGATTTGGGTGATAATCTGCTTATAGCTGCGACCGACAGGATAAGCGCATTCGACGTTGTTATGGCTAACGGAATACCCTATAAAGGGATTGTTCTGACCCAGATTTCTCTGTTCTGGTTCGATTATTTTAAAGACACCGTTGAGCATCACCTGATCAGCGATGATGTGAAAAGCTTTCCGAAGCCTTTCTGTAATTTCACAGAGCAACTGGCTGGTCGTAGCATGTTAGTTAAAAAGGTTGACGTTCTGCCGATAGAATGTGTCGTGCGGGGGTATTTAGCCGGCTCCGGCTGGAAAGAATATCAGGCAAGCCAAAGTGTATGCGGCGTAAAACTGCCCGCAGGCTTAAAGCAGTGCGAGAAACTCCCCGAACCGATTTTTACGCCGGCCACCAAGGCCGAGAGAGGAGCACACGATGAAAATATCAGCTTTCAGCAGAGCATCGAAATAATCGGTCGAGAGTCGGCTCATTATGTGCGTGACAAAAGCATCGAGATTTTCAATAAGGCAGGTATTTACGCCAAGAGTAAGGGTATAATTTTGGCTGACACCAAGTTCGAGTGGGGTATTATCGACGGTAAAATTATATTGATTGACGAGGTTTTAACTCCTGACTCTTCGCGGTTTTGGCCTGCGGATAAATATCAGGTAGGCAAGGACCAGGAGAGTTTCGATAAGCAGTTTGTTCGTAATTACCTTGAGAGCATAAATTTCAACAAATCTGGTCCTGGCGTAGAGCTGCCGGTGGAAATCGTGAATAAGACCAGCCGGAAATACATTGAGGCCTACGAACGGCTTACAAGCAAAAAGTTCCAATGGGTAAAGTAGAGGGTATAAAGTTTCCTGCTGATATAAACTGGCGTAGCTGGATCGAACGCTGGGACCGTATGCAGGATAAATATATACCGCGTCGAGAAGAACGGTTTGAGCTGATGGTACGTTTGATAACCGATACGCAGGAAACAGTCTCACATGTCCTGGATATTGGCTGCGGCACGGGTAGTTTGATGCTGCCGATTTTAGAAAGATTCACGGAGGCTGATGTCTATGGTATTGATTTTGACCCTACGCTTCTGCCACTTGCAGAAAAAAGATTAGCAAAGTTCGGTGGGCGTGCTCACCTTATCCATGCCGACCTGCGCGATAAATCATGGACGAAGTTTGTGCCTGCCTCAATAGATGCGGCAGTTTCGGCGACGGCTTTGCACTGGCTTAGCGAGGAACAATTGACACGATTTTATGACCGGCTCGCAAAGATTCTTCGTCCAGGCGGTATCTTTTTGAATGCTGACCATGTTGGTAGTAAATCTCTATCAATTCAAAAAGGGTGGGAACGGCACAGAGAGTATACGCTCAATCAGCAAAAAGATGACAATGCTGATGACTGGGAGGGTTTCTGGGATGCGTATGGTCGTGCTCTCAAAATAGATATTAAAGAATATCGTAGGAAATTAACCGAACCGTGGGAGGGATCAGAAGAAGGTTTGCCGCTTGAATGGCATTTTGAAAAGCTCATAAAGAGTGGATTTAAAGCATTGGATTGCTTTTGGCGATATGATTGCGATGCTATTTATGGGGGCATTCGGCGCTGAAAATTTAATACGAAAAAATTGTTCAGAAAGGCCCTTGGAAAATCCAGTGGCCTTTTTTCAGGAAATTTTTACACAAAATCAACCTTCGCTCGTTAATATTATAGGTAAGCTAAGCATGTTTATACTTACAGATATATTCTAAGGCCTTAGGACGTGGTAAATGAAGTTTTCCAGACAAGGCGAGCTTTTTGAGCAAATCAGAACTAAGTATGTTGGTTTGCTGACCTCGGTTCTATGGAAGCTGACGGGCGACCGCGAGCTTTTTACCGAGGCGATGCAATACGCCCTATTGGGAATATGGCGGCACCTCGGCAAGCTCAACGGTGAAAAGGCATACGCCTACATCTACAAAATCGCCCTGTCGGCTAATTCAAAAGCATGGCGAAACAGGATCGGCCGAGATGGACAAATAAATGCAAGCCACGACAACTTTGAAAAAAGTCCTGACGAAAAGCTCGATAGAGATGAATTAGCTACGTTAGTCCGACGTGAAATCAGTCAGCTTCCAGACAAACAGGCTAATGCTATCGTAATGCGTTACCTTGAACAGCAGGATTACCCAAACATCGCCACGAAGTTATCCTGCACCGAGGCTTCCGCAAGGTCGCACGTATCCAAGGCTCTGGCGACACTGAAAAGCAAATTAGAGGCTCTGGCGTTACAGGAGCTATAAAATGAACAGAGAAAAAATCGAAGAAATTCTGAAAAAAATTGGCAGTGTCGATGTGCCGGCTGATGTGCGCAAGATTGCTGAAGGCGTCTCGACGGATTTCAGTAAAACTTTGTCACAACCAGGCCAGCCGAGGCACATCGTTTTGGGAGATTATTTTATGAGAAGCAGATTTACAAAATTAGCCTTAGCGGCGGCAGTTATAATTGTTGTGGTGCTTGCAGGACTGCCTTTTGTGGGCAAAAAGAATCAAGGAGTTGTGTTGGCGGACGTTCTTGCGAAGGTCGAGCAGGCAAAAGCATTTATGTACAAGATGAAAATGACAATGACAGGAAACATGATTTCTAAAATACCTTCCGCAAAACAAGAGATGGAAGGATCCATAACCATTTCAAATGAATACGGCATGAAATTTGAGATGGAAATAACCGATCCAAATACCGGCAAGAAAATGACCCAGCAAATGTATATTCTTCCTGCCCAGAAGGCAGCCTTTATGATTATGCCCGAGACGAAAAAGTTTATGAAGATGGAGTTCAGCGATGATTTGCTCGCAAGAATGAAGAAACAGAACAATGACCCCAGAGAAATGATAAAGCAAATCATGCGTTGTCAATATACCGAATTGGGCCGGTCCATAATCGATGGTAAAGAGGTTGTAGGTTTCCACACAACCGATCTCGCAATGCTCGGAGGCGTAACGGAAACGGCAGATGTTAATTATACACTATGGGTAGATACCAAAAGCTGGCTGCCGGTGCGTGCTGATATGGACCTTAAGATGAACGAACTGATGAAGATACAATATATTATTTACGATTTCGCGTGGGATATTCCGGTCAATATAACCGATTTTGAGGCGGTAATACCTGAAGATTTCACGGCCTTTCCAACCGAAGGCCTAAAAATGCCTGAGATGACTGAACAGGCTGCAATCGAAGGCTTTAAGTTCTTTGCTGATATACTTGGCAAGTATCCTAATAGTCTGAATATGATAAGTGTGATGAAGGAATTTTCTGAAATAAAAAATAGCCAGAATTTAACTGAGGCCGGCTTGAAGTTAAAAGAAGAAATGAAAAGTTTGGATAAGGAAAAGAATATAGATAAAGCTATGAATATAAGGCGTCCAGTTCAGTCGCTTGCTATGTTCTATATGTCGCTAGTACAGGACAAAAAAGAGCCTGTGTATTACGGCGAGTCTGTTGGTCCAAACGATACCGACAAAGTTTTATTGCGGTGGAAAACTTCTGAAGGTCAGTATCATGTAATCTATGGAAATTTAACGGTCGCGGATGTGACAACCGAAAAGTTAACTGAACTCGAAACACCCCAGCCGAAATAACTGGTACAATAGCATTGATACAAAGGCCGAGTTTGTTTAGCTCGGCTTTTTTTATGCGCTCTTTTGAGAGTGCATAAAAAATAAGGTAACCGTTCACAGGGTCAAAGCGGCCTTTTTATGTCATTGCGAGGCCTTCCTGCTGCGACGGGCGCAGCACGGCGAGTAGGCCGAAGCAATCTCAAATTTTCAAAGCAAAGAGATTGCCACGCTCGGCTCTGCCTCGCTCGCAATGACGTAAAATGAACCAAATTCAACATTTTAGGCCGTGAACGGTTACAAAATAAGAATTTTTCTCGACACACTTTCCGAACAATGCGCAAACTATAAAGTGAAAGCTAAACCATCGATGTATTTGAGGTGTTCTTTAATACGGCCAATATGGATCAATTTACACATGCAGAAATAGCCCAAGGATTGCGACAAGGCAGTAGAAGTGCATGGTTAAAGCTATATGAGTTGTACGCTGAGCAGCTCTGGCGTAATGTCGCACGGTTAATGTATAGTGACCCGGTCTCTATAGCTGATGTTGTTCAGGAAACATTTTTGGCTGCGGCACGTTCAGCGAGGAATTTTGATCATCGACGCGGCTCACTGTGGGTATGGCTCTGGACTATCGCACAACGCCAGATCGCCCTGCATTATCGAAGGGAAAAAGCAAAAGAAGCACGTGCAAAGGCTCAGCAATGGTGGTGCTCGTTAGATGGACAAAAAGCTGATTGGATTGATGGCAGAGAAAAACTGCCGGCCGAGGTCCTTGAAAACAACGAAATGGCAACTTTAGTACGACATACTCTTGCAGAATTGCCGGCCGAGTATCAAACATTATTAACTTCAAAATATATTGATGGTGTGGCGGTCGAACAGATTGCAGAACAAATCGGTAGCTCCTCTGAAGCTGTCCGATCTAAGTTGGCCCGAGCACGGAGGGCCTTTCGACGGATCTTTAGAAAGTTGACCCAGTAATAACCGGTGCGCAGGAGCTAATATTATGAACTCAAAAAAAGAGAAAAACTCTGATGAGCAGTTCTTTTCACTGCTGTCTTCTTTGAATCGGGAAACAATTGCACCTGATAGTAAATTTCTAAACGAGCTGAGAGGGCGGTCGGCAAAGGAATTCCAGGACAGTGCGTCACGTGGGTCAGCGAGCTCGAAGGAATCCGCTAACATTATATTCAGGAGAATAATCATGAAAAGCAGATTTACAAAATTAGCCGCTGCTGCGGCGGTGATAATTATTGCGGCGTTAATAATAAATTTTCAATTCAGTACTTCAGGTGTAGCGTGGGGAGTTTTGGTCGAAAAAATTGAAAGTGTCGAAAGCGTTGTTTATCGTTTAACAACTAACGTTAAAATGCAGGGCATGCCACAGGGACAAACTCCAAAAACAGAGACAATAGCTTATCATTCCTTAAAACACGGAACACGAGTGGAACAATATATGGATGATAAACTTAGCTTTATAATGTATTTGAATCCGATAGAAAATGTCTATGTTAGTGTGATGCCGGAACAAAAGAAGTTTATGAGATTCACCAAATCGCCGGATGAATTAAGACAAATATCCGACAAGGATGATCCTCGTGTAATGGTCAGGCATATGATGTCGACAGAGTATAAACAGCTTGGCCGGGATAACATAAACGGAATTGATGTCGAAGGAATTGAATGTACCGGTCCAAAAGTAATGGGCGGCATGTTTGAAGAAGCAACCGCTCGACTATGGGTAGAGATAGGAACTGATTTTCCCGTTCGTATTGAAATTGAAGGTATTGTCTCTGGGGGACAAATGGAAATGAGTATGGTCATGGATGATTTTCAATGGAATGTTGAACTTGACCCGGCCCTGTTTGTGCCTGATATACCTCCCGATTACACAAGCAGTGAAATGAATTTACCAGAAGTAAATGAAGGTACGGCGATTAATGCCCTTCATCTGTTCGCCGAACTTACCGATGGACGATATCCAGGCAGTTTGGCGTTAATGACATTAATGAAGGAAATCACTGAAGAACTTACGAAAAAATATGGTATTAAAATTATCGTAAAGCAAGATGAATATACAAGCGCATTACAAAATATCCTGCCTGTAGGAAGTTTCTATGCCCAGTTGGTTGGAGCGGAAAAAGAAGCAGTATATTACGGAGATAGTGTAATGGCTGAAGATGTGGAATCAGTGCTTTTACGGTGGAAAATTTCAGATGGATACTATCGTGTAATCTTTGGGGATTTAAAGACCATGGATGTCACCGCTGAACAGTTAGCTGAGCTTGAAGCGCTCCAGCCGAAGTAATCGTTGTAAAAGCATAAACACAAAAGCCGGGTTTTCTAGCTCGGTTTTTTTTATGCGTAGAAAAAAGAAGTTGCGCAGGGACCGCCTTTTTCGTCTATAATAATAGAAATTGTTAAGTAAAAATGCTCTGTAGAAAAGACCTCATGTCATTTCGACCGAAGCCCCCGTGTCTTCTGTCGAAGACAGAAAAAGGGGCGAAGTGGAGAAATCCGCCGTAAGGCGTCCTGAGCGAAGTCGAAGGATATAAAGCAGATTTCTCGACTCGCCTTCGGCTCGCTCGAAATGACAACCTCTGCTCTTTTCTAAAAAGAAAATTGGAAAGCAAAGGAATCAGTTATGGTAAGGCGAATAATCGTTTTTTTGTAAGCGTTCACGCAAAAAATGTTACGTTTTTACGTCATTGCGAGGCCTTTAGGCCGAAGCAATCTCAATCTTTTGGAGGTATCAGACTGCTTCGCTCGCAGTGACAAAAATGCGGTTTTTCCGTGAACGCTTACGTTTTTTTTATACTAAAACAGCCCGTGAAGTTGTTATATAAGTGACAATCGATTTTTTGTGTGTGACTAATTTTTGTGGCAGTATGTAACAGTATTAATGATCAGATTTTATCTGTCATTGTCATTGCGATGGAGCGAAGCGACCGAAGCAATCTCTTATATTTATAGTTTTGAGATTGCCACGGCCCTTCGGGCCTCGCAATGACAAGGGGCCGCCATAAAATCTGGTCACACACGATTGTTTAACGTTCTGGAAAGTAGCTTTAATGCTGCAGGACAAGCTTCTTATATGGCAGTTTAATCACGGCAGAAAAGAGGTTCTGCGGCACATCTACGATAAGTACAAAGATGATTTGGTAACGCTGGCAGCGGCGCTACTAACCGATGTTGGTTCTTCTGAGGACGTGGTACATGATGTCTTTGTTTCTTTTATTAAATCGTTCGAGAAGTTTCGGCTGACCGGCAGCCTGAAAGCCTATTTAGCCACCTGCGTTGCCAATAACGCTCGAAACAGAAATAAAGAAGGGCAGCGGCACCAAAATACCGAATTAGATAATGCAGAACCGTCTGTGACGGATATAAATATGCCTGATGCTTCTGCGATATTTGGCGAAGAATTGCGCCGGTTGAGCTGGGCTCTTGGGCAGATTCCGTATGAGCAAAAGGAGGTTTTAATCCTCCATATATACAGTGGTCTTAAATTTAAGGCAATTGCTGAATCACAGGGCGTTTCAATCAATACGGTGCAGGGCCGATACCGGTATGCGTTGGACAAGCTTCGGTCAATATTAAATAGCGAGGTAAAAAAATGAGGCCGGCTGATGACATACACAAAATGATTAAGAAAATGCACGTAAAGGCCAGCGCCAAGCTGGATAGAAGAGTTCATGATGATATTTCCATCTCGCTAACCGAATCAGCTCTCGTAGAGCCTAACATAAGGCGAAGCATTACGAAAGGTGGGGCGGCAAGACTTGCCGTCGCGGCTGCTATCCTCATCGCCTTCGGCATCGGCTTCTCTATTGGCCGATGGTCAGGAACGGCTCAACTGGAGTCACACACACCCGATGTCACCGGCTACGCCTCGACACTCACAGTGTATCCGACCGCCCCAAAGGCCGAAGACAGCTTTTGGCGAAGCAAAGCCATCGCCGCGATGCGGCCCAGAACTTATGCACAATCCCAGACCATTAAAACCAGTCTGCTTAACGCATACAAACAATATCTAAAGGAGAAACATTATGATTAAGAAAAACCTCATCAGCTTTTTACTTATCACCTCATACATCGCCATTACTTTCATCATAGGCTGCATACCCAAAGACTCACTCCAATGGTCTGCGGATGGTTCCATCGGCATCTACAGCAAAGATGGTGCGCTTTTCCTCGTCGATGGCAAAACCGGCTCTCTGACCCAGATTGCCCCCAAAGAAACAACCACATTATGGCCTGCCATATCGCCTGACGGCTCGCATTTTGCTTATGGCAAAATAGTCAAGGTGGACGACTTCAATAGCGTTATCAAATGTCTTCCACCTGGCCAGGTTAAAGTAATCAAAGCACATGCTGAAATCCTCAAGCAACAAATTCTAATCGCAGGCAGCAAAGACAACAAGCTCCCAGGCCTTGGCGAAGGCGTCTCCATCGGTTTATTCAGCTTCCCGGCAAATGCTCCAAATAAGGTTGTACGCCTCAGCGAATCCATCTCCAGTGATTTACGGCAAAAATCCTTCAATGACCAGCACTCTAACTGGGTCAACCGCTACCTCGTCGAAAACATTGATAAACAGCTCGCTGAAAAAGTCGGCCCGGAATTAATCGAAAAAATTAAAGAAGAGGACTTGACATACTTCCAGCTTGTCCTTTCTCCAACGGCTGATCCCAACGACAAAAAAATTCTCGCAACAAGCTCACAACAGCTCTGGCGCATCCGCTTCTCGCCGGATGCCAAGCTTATTGCTTATGTCACAGACCGCATCAATGGTGACACATTTGAGGTCGGTTTTGATCTCTATATCGCTTCGCCGTCACAAAGCATAACTGCGGCGCTGGTCGAGCAGGCCGTGGCCATCGGTTATGACTTCCGGCCCGACGGCCGTGCGATTGCATATATGAAGCCCGAAGATGAAGATTTCGACAAGGATAAATTTACACTCGGCTCGCTTGTCGAGCGAGCTATTATTGACCCCAATGGCCGAATCCTTGCCGCACCTGTTAATCTCGACGCCAGTGACAACATGACTCTGGCGGCACATAACTGCACCGGCCCTGCAAAAGAGCTTGCCGGCGTCGGTTATTACTCCTGGATGTATATCTTATATGCACGCGACAACCGCATCTTCTTTACATCTGCAAAAGTGTCATTACCGTCGAGCAAGCTTGACTCTGAAAAGGCAACCATCTTCTGCTGCGACACCCTTACCGGCGCAATCAGCGAAATTCTCCCGCAAGTCGCCCTCGACTTCACGGAAGGTAATTGTTATCTCTTTACGCTGTCGCACGACAACAAAAAAATTCTCCTGCCGGGCAATAAAAACACCCTTGGCATCTACGCACTCGGCCAAGACCTCGATTTTTCAAAAAGCCTCATCGACGAAAATGAATCTTTCGGAGATGATTCACCTCCCAAGCTCGTCTCGCAATGGAAGGGTAAAGACCAGATTTCCTGCCTCGTCGCGGAAAAATCCCATTACCTCTGCCCTGACCCAAACACTCCTGCACGACGGAAGGAAATAGTCATCCTCGATACAGAAGGCAAACTCCAGAAGGTCCTAAGCAAAGACTGGCCCGACGAATTGCTCGGTTTCTGATTGATAAGTTTTTCACATATAGAAAAGGCCGAGCGATAAAATTCGCTCGGCCTTGTTCTTTGTTCAATCACCTGCAACGCAACAGATTACAATTTCCAAGCCTTAGCAAATGCCGCGAAGCTACGGTCGTAAGTCTTCTCCGCAGCCGGCGGAAAACAACAGCCTGGAAGCTCCTGACTCGACAAGTGGTAGCTCAAACACTCGCAACACACGCCCTTTCGGCTGCATCCTGGATATGTACAACCGCAATCTTTTAGATTCTGCTGCTTTTGGCATTCCATAGTTCGCGGTATCCTTATTGTGAAAATCACGCAATAAATCGCGGAAATAACCCCCCCAATAAATTGGGGGGCTAAACAAATTTGTTTAGCCGTCGCCAGTATGGCGACGGTTTAATATTTCACCGAATGGCCAATTTATAAAGGCTGACGCTCAACGGCGGTACAATTAACTTGTTCGACAAACCTGTCACCGGCTTTTCTACAATAACCACGTTTGGCTCTTTGCCGGGTTCATTGCAGGCCAGGGGGTCTGAATGAGCAATCAGGCCAAGCTCACCTGTGCCGGCAAGCTGAACGCCTTTTAGGTCCATTGTAATCTCACATTCCTGGGCCGTAGGATTAACTACGCCAACTGTTAAGGCCTTGCGGTCATCGGTCCATGCTGCAGCGACATCGACTGGAGCAATGTTACCAGTGACGGAGACCGGAATGGTGCCATAAAGTTTTCGGTAGAGCTTCAAAGCAAGGCCCGTCGTCTCGAAGGACGCAGCGGTTCGGCTTGTTTTGATACAGCCAATGACGTTCACCGTTTGGGCATAGTTGGCCATGAAATAAAGGTCGCTGTTTCTAAAATATTCATGTAAGCCGATGGCAACGCCGAGAGCATCTTTATGATGATACTGGCAACCCAATTCGCCGTATATGTAGTTGCCGTACCAGAAGTTCCATTCATCCATAGCGATTCGAATATCCTTGGCGGCTAATCCCGGTATATCCTGCCGGTATTTTCTATGAGCATCGGCTTTACGTATAATTTCCTGAGACAATTGCTTAGTATGCTCAACAACATCGGTCTTGTCTTTACAGTAGATGTGCTCGCTGATAAGGTTCATGTGGTCTGCGCATATTTTCAGTATGGTCTCGTCCCATTGTCCTACATCGCCGACGCCTATCAGCTTTATGCTCTTGTCAACCTTCCACATGGCTTCAGCCACGCGGTTATGCTTTTTAACATATTCTTCAAGCGGCATGTGCCCCAGCTGCCAATTGCCATACATTTCATTGCCCACGGCCCACCATTTAACGCCATAAGGCTGTGGATGGCCGTTTTGTGCACGCAGTTTGCCGATCGGCGTATCAGCCGAGCCGTTAATATACTGTACCTCTTCAGCCACTTCTTCAACGGTGCCGAGTCCGGTATTTACCGAGACGAATGGTTCGGCGCCTATCATCTCCATTAACTCCATATACTCATGGATGCCGACGTCGTTGTGCTCAACGCCTTTCCATGCCGGATTCTTTCGCGGCGGTCTTTTGTCGCGTTCGCCGATTCCATCCCGCCAGTTGTAGCTGCTTACGAAATTGCCGCCGGGCCAGCGATATATGGGCGAATTAAGCTCTTTCAGTAGCGCTATTACATCAGGACGCCAGCCTTTGATATTATCAGCCGGCATTAAAGAAAGTGTCCCGATTTTAAATTTTCCTTTGCCGGAGCTTTTAATTTCGATTTTTACATTGTCACTTGATGCTGGTGTCGTGAACTTTAAAGGATATGTTTGAAAATCGGGACTAATTTTGCTGATCTTCTCTGTCAAAACCTTGCCATCATCCAAAATAA
>CAZRNB010000098.1:9856-11638 GCA_964601355.1 uncultured Pirellulales bacterium | reverse complement strand
CATTTTACATTCCCCCCAATAAAATGATTATTTCCCAATTTGTTTATATTTTTACCCACACATTCAGCCCCAATTTTATGTCGGTGAAAAATTGATGTGACTTTAATGATAGGTGGATTTTGGAGTGGAATTACGAAAACTCTAAGTTTCTAAACAGAATGAATAGGTCTGTTTTTTTATTTGTCACTCCCGCGCAGGCGGGAGTCCAGAAAACGTTAAAAAAGTAGATTCCCGCTTTCGCGGGAATGACAGTAGTCGAGCATTTTTCATTTTGACAGAATCATCTTTAGCGAGACCATCAATAGCACCACGCCAAAAAGTTTTCGCAAAATTGGTTCAGATAATCCAATCCCCAGCTTGGCGCCGAATAGGCCGCCTACGAAAAAGCCGATGCAGATAAGGGCGGCGATTTTCAGGTCAACAAAGCCCGCCTTATAGTAGGTCCAGGCGGCAAGAAGGCCGATAGGCGGCACCATTGCAGCCAAAGTAGTACCCTGCGCGATATGCTGAGATAAGCCGAATAGAAGAACCAGTGCAGGAACCATTATTATTGCTCCGCCGATGCCAATAAGGCCGCTAAATACCCCGGCTACAAGTCCCAATATAATAAAGAGAAATGTGTTTACCATCTGGAGACATCCTTTCAGCTCTTTTTAGACAGGATAAACAGGATAATCCTGTAAATCCGGTCTATATTTTTAGGTACAGCAGCAAAAGCAGGTCGATGACAAAGAGCAAAACGATGGTAGCTTCAAGCACGAACATAAGAAAATCGAATCTGTCCTGCTGCAGAATCTGATAGAGGTTATGGAGGGTTTCGAGCTTTTCATCGACGATGCGGTGCCAATCGGGCAGGTGAAATCGGCTGGCGAGATTCGTATGGATTTGTGCCAAATACCAGTCGCCGAAAAATTTAGTTATATTGGACAGCTCATCATCGAGCCGCGAAACGTCGATTCGTATTTCGCGCAGCTTCTTATGCACCTCCCGGCGTGAATGGAACCGCATCTGGGTGATATCACGGTAGGATACCTGAAGAGCATCATCAAGAATGCGGTCGTAGGCGGCCAGCTCTACAAGCTGCACGTTGGCCAGCTCTATTATGTGCAGGACGTCGTCGAGATCATCCTGCTGGCCGACAACAAGAGCCGAGTCCCAATCAATAAGCACCAGCTCTCTATCGTAATAACTTATATACCGCTCGGTGGATTCGACAACTTCCTGGTCGGATAGACGCCCAGCGTTCTCCTCCTGCGTCAGCAGTGCTGCTATTTCGCGGCGATTGGTTTTTAGCCACTGCTCGGCGACGATATGCTGGCCGCTATCAGCCTGTGGTAAATCAGCGAGGCAAAAGACGGTGTAAGCCTCGGCTTGGCCGAGCACCGGCACCGGCCGAATGCAGTGCGGCTCAATGTCACGCCGTATGGCCTCGGCAAATTCGTTTATTTCCTGCTCAAGGGTGCCGTCGGCCAATTGAAGGTCATGATATTTTACCAGCTCTCCTAAAGAGCTTACCGTGAATGGCACACGCACCTGGATACTGATTGCACCGATATTGAATAATTTTATGCTTCGTTTGATTTGGACAACTTGGCCGTCAGCAAGCTGTTTTGTCGCAGCCGGAAAATCGGCCACCTGCGGGCAATAGAAAAACATCTGTCTTGGGCTTCGCTTGCTCGGAGATATGAAGTACTCTCTGGTGGGCTGCGAGAGAATTCGGTCGATTGTGTGACGTTTCATGTCGTACGCCAGGTCGTAGGCATAGACATAAGCGACCTCGCC
>CAZRNB010000098.1:0-9756 GCA_964601355.1 uncultured Pirellulales bacterium | reverse complement strand
TGAACTTCCAGAAGAACCGTCAAGGTCAATTCCGAAGCGGCTATCATTAAGTCCATCAGCTCCGCGGGCTTTAGTGCCTCGGCTATCAATAATATCGCATCGGCACCGGCTGCACGCGACTCATAAACCTGCCAGAGGTCGATAATAAAATCCTTTCGCAGAATCGGCAAATCCACCGCTTGCTTTAACTGCTCTACATATTCAAGCTTTCCCTGAAAATATTTCTCATCAGTCAAAACACTGATTGCATCGGCGCCGCATTTTTCATAGGTTTGTGCGATTGCCACAGGGTCAAAATCTTCACGAATAATGCCTGCCGAAGGCGAGGCCTTTTTGATCTCTGCGATAACATTTATACCTCGGCTGCAGGGCTTGGTGACAGCCTTATAGAAGTTACGGCACTTCGGCATCGAGCGAACCTGCTCTTTAAGCTCCTCCAAACTTTTTTGCAGCTTTCGAGCCTCGACCTCGATGCGCTTATCGGCGATTATGTTGTCTAAGAAATTTACCACGGTTATTTTGCCCCCGTTGCCTTAAAGAACGTATAGTTGAACGTGCCGTCACTTTGAGCAGCTCTGTATAGATCGCTTATACCCTTATTCCACGTTTGCTCGTCAATCATTCCGGCCGCCAGCGCCTGGTTTTTCGCGCCTTCAACCATAGCCGTAAATGTTTTTTTAGTAAAGCCTTCTACAAAAGAGGGCTTGCTCGCATCGACATAAACGACTCTTGGACTTACAACGATATTTCTGAAGCCTGCCTCTTTGAGAAGCGGATACAATTGTCTTCCGATCAGCGAATTTCCGCCTGCTTTTGCCTGCAGGTCAATAAGACAATTTATTGCCAGCCTGGCATTTTTGCTGTCAGGGTAAAAATACGCTGATCCGTGGTCACCTTCGATGACTGTGATACTGCCTTTTGGCTTGAGGACTTTTTTAAGGTTCTTTAGCGCCTGCAAAGGCCTATCAAGATGTTCAAGCAGAAAACATACAAATATATGGTCGAATGAGTCCTCCCTGAACGGCAGGCAAAAGACATCCGCCTGTTGAACCTGCACATTTGTTATATTCTTCTCTCTTAGCAGCTTTTCGAGCCGTCTGACAGAGTTTTCGGATACATCGACAGATACAAAGTTCGCCTCCGGGCTGTTTCCCGCCAGGATAACGGTTTGAGCACCGACGCCGCATCCGGCCTCAAGAACATTACTTTTTGCAGGATAACGTGTATCGTAGTGAAGAAGGTCGGTTAGCGTCTCCGCCTGGTCGGTCAGTCGCTGTGTTTCTCTGGCCGAATAGCCATGTACATATCTATCGTTACCCATGTTGTGTTTCTTTTGCCCTCCGTGAATTTTCTTTACACTTGAGGGTAAATTTACCGCTCCCTAACCCATTCGACTACGCTCAGGGCAGGCTTTCGCGGTTCTGTTTCTGTCAAAAGTCACTTATTTTAAGGCCTGTCAGAAATAGACACATATCCCATGCGAAGCTCACTGAGAGTATTTTTAAGAATCTGCTCTTCCTCTTTGGTCAGATTGCCTTTGGTTTTCTCCGCAAGGGTTTCGAGCATATCTATGTTGTATCGAGCAAGCTCCAGGTCAGGCTCTCTTCTTTCCTGTCCCTTTATTTCCAATAGGCCCATGGCAAATAAGGCCTGTGTCGTAAGCATGCTCACCAGTGCTGCGAAATTTCCCTTTGGTATGGGGCCGCGGGCTTTACGTTCGTCCTGGGTCTTCTTTTTCCCGTTCTCTTCCTGTGCGGCCAAGATTTCTTTTTCTCTTTGCGCCTGCTGCTTCCAGTCCTCATCAACTATGATTTTCTTTTCCTGTTTTTTTTCTTCCTCTGACATAAATCCAGCCCTCGTTAGAAATTTAAATGGCAGAAATCAAAGATTAAAATTACCGAGCTGCCGCAGAGCGGCAACGACCTCCTTAATTTTACATTTAGCATTTTAATTTTTGATTTTCTCTTATTATCTGCGATATTTCTTCGTATTTCGATCAATATCTTTTTTCTGCTGGCGTTCGGTAATTGCCCTTCGTTTGTCGTATTGCCTTTTTCCCTTCGCCAGGGCCAGCTCAACCTTGGCGATCCCTTTATTATTAAAATAGATTTGCAGCGGCACCAATGTAAAGCCCCGCTGCTCAAGCTTGGTTCTTATCCTGCGGATTTCGATCTTATGCAGCAGCAGCTTTCTTTTTCTGGCCGCCTCATGAGAAACGTTTCCAGCCTGCTGGTATTGTGTAATCTTGGTGCCGATAAGCCAGCATTCGCCGTCTTTTACCCTCGCATAAGAGCCGTCAAGGTCGGCTTGCGCAGCCCGAAGCGATTTTACCTCAGCTCCTAAAAGCTCCAGACCCGCTTCGAGCTTTTCGACAAGCTCGAAATTTCGATAGGCCTTTTTATTAACTGCTCTTGGAGTCTGTTCGCCTTTGTTCTTACGTGGTTTTGCAGCCATTTGCGTTATCATAGCCGCAGAAGTGAAATTTAGCAAGAGTGGTGCACTGACAGACACTGATTTAAACACTGACTAACGCGGAGGTCAGTGTATGTCGGTGTTATAATCCGTGTAATACAGTGTCATCTTAATTCGTTAGAGTCATATCTTTGCCATATTTTTCCGCGGCATCTTTTCTGATATAGTCCATAATCCGGGCAAAGTGAATTGCAGGCTCGATTCGATTTCTTCTGTTCCTGGCATTTGGATAGACGATTCTTAGGAATTTGTTTTTTTCCAGCTCTTTAGGCTCGATTTCAACTTTTGCTGAGAAACCATATTGTGAGAGAAAATCTAAATTTGGAACCGGATATGGCTTTGCTATTGCCCCTGTACACTCACAGACGGAAGGAACAAGGACAGGTGTAACATAGCCGTCGTCGATACCTATGTCAAAGTTTCTCTTTTTCATACTAACTAAAAATAATAAACGGCCCGAAAACCATTTACCTCTAACTTTCTCGGCAGCCTGTTTCGCAACACGGCGTGGCTGAATAGCCAGGTTTTGAAATTCCCTCTCAATAGCTAACGTCATCGCTTCGTTAAATGTATGACGGCCGTCCCCAAGGGCCTGAGCCGCGATATAAGTGCCGAGCAGATTTGAAAACGAGTCTTCCCACGAGAATGAAGATGGATATTCCGGTAAGACTCCGATGCACTTGTAGCCGAACCATGTAACAATCTCATGCCAGGTAGTTGCGGTGAAGGCTAAATATTGTCCAAGTTTGATGGAGACGTCGTAGGCGATTTGCTCTTTATTTTTTTGCGGCAAATCATTCCAGTTTTCCGGATAAGTAATCCGGATAAAATACTTTGAACGGTCTGCATTTAGCCCGAATGAAAAACGGGTTTCATTTTGCATTAAGCACTTAAAACTTTCCGCTGCAAGATATACCGTCCAATCAGCAGCTATCCTGAGATGTGTAACGTCAATATGTCCCGCATTACAGGTATATACTATTCCGTTTTTTTCCCATAAGCTGAATCTGTATCGGTGAGGTCCGAGATGTCCTGGCTTGAGAAACTTTGTGCCAACCGTTGTAGTCGGATAGCAGCCTAATCGAGGTCGTGGAGCACTGTCAAACATGCACCCGCCTGCTCCGACAGTGAGAAATAATAATAAAGTCACGACCGGCAATCGTAACGACATATTACCCTCCTTAGCTTGTATATGCTCCTAAGCTTGAACAACAACTGTGTCGGCATCCTGATGTTCTTTATGGATTATTATTGTACTGCAATACCGAGCTTTTGGCTTGCTGTCACACAGCCTGCTGTACAGCTCCTTAAGCGGTTTGCCATACTATAAAAGATAAAGGAGCCAGGTCAAGAGACGGGTCTTGGAATTGCCGGATTTCTGAAAGAATTGCGGATGTAAGGTGTGCCGTTAAAGAAAGTTATGATTTTTGATACGTCTTGTTTCCGCTGTGTTAAATTCACACAGAATATCTGTGAGTAAAAATATTGGTTTCGTTGCCTGCATGAGAAAAACATGAGAGTTTGTAAATCCGGCAGGATATTTATGAAGCTGCAGGGCATAAAGAGGCTTGTTTGTGATTTTCCGCTGAGCCTGCACAGGATGGATTCGGAAATGTCTTTTTATAAAGCAAGAACCTATATGTTTTGTATTTTCTAAAGTCCTCGGCGGATATTTTTCCGTTGAAGTATTTGGCGTGAATACGCTCTATTTGTTTTTTGTATTTCCAGCGCAGGAACTTGGCCATTAACTTATATCTGCTGCTTAAGTAGTCCAGGCTCGCCTCCAGGGCAGGGGCAGCTACATTCTTTATCGTGGAATCGAACAGGTCAAGATTTGGAGCTGTTTGAGGAGTAATATCAATATCCATAACGGGCTCAAACGGATAATGTGCCAGCACATCGTGGAATTTTTTGAGTTTGTGTCCGCCTCCCATGGCGCCGTTTCCGCCCGGTTCAGTTTTGAACACGTCAGATATTAAAAGATAGCCGCCGTCATTGAGAAAATCCGCGCTGTTTTTAAGCGCCTCCTCCATATCAACATACTGGAAGCTCTCGCTGAAAAAAATGAGGTCGTATTTACGGTCCGTTCTTAAATTCTCATATATGCACTCAAAAATAGCTGCTCTATTTCCCAATAAGGAGCGAACCCTCTCGTTAAGGAAAGGACTTGGGCTGACGCAATCTACCTTATAGCCCTTTTCCAGCAGCTTTTTGGCGATTTGTCCCGTGCCGCATCCGACGTCCAATATAGTATTTACGCCGTTAGGAATGTTAGAAAGCAGAAAGTCGGTATATTGGCTTTGGGCCTTGTGAAGATTGAACAAGTCTATAGACAGGTCGAGGGTCCAGTAGCCGTAATGCAGGTGTTCGAGCTTGAGGAAGTGGGAGCCACAAATCGCGGCCAATTCCAAGCCGAGCTCACGTGATGTTCTTGCCTTCTTCGTTTTCACTATAATATCCATCCCATAGTAACATCTTTGTAAGGTTGACAGAAACCATATTTCAACATAATTCCAGTTTGGAATTGCCGAACTGCAATGTAAGTGACTTTTTATCGGGCGCTACTTTAATCTGAGCCTTTAAGGCCGTTTTTAATCCTATCGGCCGACAAACGCCAATCTCTTTAGGTAAAAGAGGAAAACCCATACCTATCGCAGTCATCAGACCGGAAAGATTATATAGGATGTGGTCGTAAGCCACAACAATATAATGGGCAACAAATTACTTTGTACAATTCGGAACATGCCTCCTGCGTTCCTTTTCTCAGTGCTATAGCATATTTTAATACGCTGAGGGTATATTCTTGTGCGTAAAGAAAAAATCGGTTTTTTTGCTTTGTTGAAATACGTAATCACCACGAGTAACAATTTTCTTGTGACGAGGGACATAATTAGCGGGACGGCAAGGAGCACGGAGGCTCACGCCTTCCCTCATGCGATTATATGTTATATGCAGAAAATTATTCCTCTATCGGACTGTTTTAGCTGGTTTTCAAATACCCTGTAGCTGTCCTGTCCAAAGAGACAAAAAATGACTTTTTCCAGGCCGGTTTGACCTTCCGGGCTACGGCGGGGCGCTTCGCCCCGACGAGTGAGATAGTCGATGGTCGTTCCGAGCATTATTTCGGCGCACCTTTGGATCGGAAAGCCGAAAATGCCGGCGCTGATTGCCGGAAAAGAGATGCTTTTTAGATTTTTTTCATCAGCTAATTTCAGCGAGCTGAGCGTAGCATTTTTCAGCTTGCGGTCTTCATCACCTTCGCCCATTTGCGGCCCAACCGCGTGAATCACATATTTTGCCTTGAGATTGCCGCCGGTAGTGATTACAGCCCCGCCTACGTAAGTTCCTCCGATTTTGTTACATTCCTGCTGAATTTGCGGGCCGCCTTTTCTCTTGATTGCCCCGGCTACTCCGCCGCCTAAGACCAATTGAGTATTGGCGGCATTAACAATAGCATCGGTTTGCATTTCCGTTATATCACCCTCGACCAGCTCTAATATTCGATTTTCGATATTTACTCTCATAATGTTAGTCTCCTTAACCCTTATTTAATGTCTTAGCCATAAATCATTAGATTACCTTAGAAAAGACGGATTAAAAGGAAAATTTTTGTTGCGGTATAGGCTGATAATTTGGTATAAAAAAGGTAGATCTGCGATATGATAGTTTTTAAGATAAGAGGAGAGTCTATATAAAATTCTTATGGAGGGTAGAGGTAATCTTTTTAATAACATAAAATCAAGTTTTTGCATTCTACTAACAATCTGCATTTAGCCAGTAAAAGGAGGATTGTTATATGTTTAGAAAATATCTTTTACTTATGTCTTTTGTTTTGGTTACGGCTATGTCTTTATCAAAGCCAGCAGGAGCCGAGCTTGTCGGCTGGTGGAAATTGGATGAGGGTACAGGCACGGTCTTTCTTGATGAAACGCCTTACTGGAATGATGGAACCATCAGTCCCTGGAACGAAGCTAAGGTGAGATGGACAACAAACGGTTATGACAGTAATGCTCTGGAGTTTGTATCCGCAACCGGGCCTTTCACCATGTGCGACGCCCCGATGAGAGCCGGCCTGCTGGATATGCAGAATGCGACTGCCTCCTTCTGGATGAACATACCCAAAGCCTACCAGGCATGGGGCATTATTTTCGACCTTCTCAGCGCTAGCAGCGAGAACAGCATAGAGCTTGACTCAAATGCTGCCTTATATACCTCTATCTATGGAATCGGTCTGTGGTTCTCGGGCAGCACCGGTGGACTCAATGACGGCAACTGGCACCATGTCACACTCACCTTCAGCCAGGCTGAAAACACGCTCGCCGTCTATGTAGATTCCAAGCTAGACACCACCCGAGCGTACAGTTTCTCTCAAGCCATCACAACGGTTCGCATCGGAGGCCCACGCCAATATAATGCCGTATGGCGACGCATGGTAGGTCGGCTTGATGAGGTGGCAGTTTTCAACCACGCCCTTAGCGCTACTGAAGTCCGGAATCTATTCTGGTACGGCCCGGAGTCGGCTTCTTTTGCCACAATCCCCAGCCCTGCCGATAAGGCAACGGTTACTACAGGTCAGGTCACGCTCTCCTGGACTGCCGGGCAGAATGCCTCAAGACACCACCTATATATCGGCACTGATTTCAATGATGTCAAAATTGGCGCCGCCAGCACTGATAAAGGACTCTTGCAAATACCATCCTTCTCCAATTTCTCCTGGGAGCTTGGTGAAACTTATTATTGGCGGGTCGATGAGGTCGAGGCCGACGGTGTCACTACACACACTGGCGTAGTTTGGAGTTTTACTATCACCTCGAAAATCGCCTCGGCGCCGGTTCCGGCGAATGGTGCCGTCCTTGCGGACCCAAATGTCACGCTGAGCTGGAATCAGGGCTCCGGTGCAGTCTCGCGTGATTTGTACTTCGGCACCAATCCCAGCAGTCTGACACTTATCTCGCAAGGGCAAACGACAGCCATGTATGATCCTTCTCCCACTGGCATATTAAACTATAACACCAAGTATTACTGGCGGGTCGATGAGTTCGATGGCACCAACAAGTATCAAGGCGACCTGTGGAGCTTTAAGACAACGCCTAATATACAGATTATCGATCCTAATCTCCTCGGCTGGTACACTTTCAATGATGATGAAGGTACTACCGTGATCGACTGGTCAGGCAACGGTAACCACGGCACTATCACCGGCAATCCCAATCGTGTTGCCGGCTATGACGGCTATGCAATGCAATTCGATGGTGTTGACGACGTTATTGAGGTCACTCGCATGGTCCAGAACGACTTAACAGCAATGGCCTGGATAAATACTTCTACTGCAGGTCTGCAGGGTTCGACCGGTCGCGAGGGTAGCGGCTTGATTTGGTCGGATTACTCCGGCGGTGGCGACCACTTCTTAGTGTCGATATTAGACACAAAGCTGGCATTTGAAACTGGTCCTTCTCCCGTAGTGTCCGCCATTTCAAACAAAGATGTTGTCACAAACAGATGGATGCACGTGGCTGTCACCAGGACACAAAGCTCTGGCCAGATCGAGATTTTCATAGATGGTGTCTCCGACGTAACAGCTACCAGCACTACCCGAGATTTAGGCGGTAGTCTCAAGATTGCTTTTGGTGGAAATCTCATTGATTCACGATTCTATACAGGAGCAATGGATGAGGTTCGTTTCTACAATCGTGTTCTTACTGGGCAGGAGATTCAACAGGCGATGAGAGGCAATCCGCTTTTGGCATGGAATCCACAGCCTGCTAACGGCTCAACGCCTGATATCGAGCGTCTGTTATCTCTGGTCTGGACACCCGGGGACAACGCCGTGAAGCATCAAGTGTATTTCGGCACCAACCAGGCTGCCGTGGAAAATGCTACAACTAATTCAGCCAGCATATATCGCGGCGTTCAGGATACTAATAGCTTCACACCCAGCGAAACTTTGGCAATCAAGCAGACTTACTACTGGCGAATAGATGAGGTCGCTTCCGATGCGACTGTCACCAATGGCAAAGTCTGGAGCTTTACGATAGCCGATTTCCTTGTTGTGGACGATTTTGAAGACTACGACGATGCCGATAACAGGATATATAAAACATGGGGTGATTACTACGTGAATAACACAGGCATGACTGTCGGGCACCTTGAGGCCCCATTTGCCGAAGTTGAGATCGTTCATAGCGGCTCTCAAGCTATGTATATGCGCTATGACAACGATGGAACCGTGAACGAGGGAACCGACCTTCAACAAAGTGGAACAAAACTTTATTCCGAAGCCGAGCGCGAATGGCAGAATCCGCAGGATTGGACCAGAAGAGGTGCTAATTCCTTAACTATTTGGTTCAGAGGCATACCCGAATCTGTTGGCAGCTTTACCCAAACCGGGGAAAACTACGCATTGACCGCCAGCGGTGCGGATATCTGGGACACAGCCGACCAGTTTCATTTTGCATATAAACGGCTCTCCGGCGCCGGAACTGTCACAGCAAGAGTAATTAGCGTCACCAACACCCACGCGTGGGCAAAGGCTGGTGTGATGATTCGTGCGTACTTAGATGCAGACTCGGCGCAAGCCGCGGTTGTTGTCACACCCGGTAGTGGCGTCTCTTTCCCTCGACGTCCCACTGCAGGTGCTGCCAGCGAATCAACGACAATATCAGGCATCACCGCTCCACGGTGGGTGAGACTGACCCGGAACGGCAACACCTTTACCGCTGAACATTCAGCAGATGGTTCTATCTGGGACACGGTGGATACGGTGGCGATTGCAATGCCTACGGATGTCTATGTCGGCTTGTGCCTGACCAGTCACAATACATCAGCAACCTGCACAGCGAAATTTGCGAATGTTTCATTCTCTGGTACCGGCGATTGGCAGTCACAAGATATCGGGATAGAAAGTAACACTACTGAGCCGTTGTATATTGTCCTGTATGATAGCGCCGGCAATTATGCGGTTGTTAATCATAATGATCCTGCTGCAACGACGATAGCGACTTACACGCCGTGGGATATTCCGCTGACGAGTTTTGTCGGCGTGAATACCCAGGCAGTCAAGAAGATAGCAATCGGCGTCGGCAATAGGACAAATATCCAACCCGGTAGTGCAGGGACACTGTATATTGATGATATAAGGCTGTATCTGCCTTAGTAAATAACTCGATGCCCCGCCCAGTGCTGGGCGGGGTATTGAAACTAATCTTTTTTGAAGGAGGATTATTATGTGTAAGAAATTGTGTTTTTTAATCCTTTCTGTTTTGATGCTAAGTCTGACGTCCACCA
>CAZRNB010000097.1:0-11758 GCA_964601355.1 uncultured Pirellulales bacterium | reverse complement strand
GCTCTAATATCAACAACACGCATCAGCTCATCTAATGTCGTCACACCACTTAAAACCTCATCAACACCACTTTTACGAAGAGTTCTCATTCCTTCTTTGATCGCCTGCTGTTTTATGGCATCGTCACTTGCTCCCTCTACTATCATTCTGCGGATCGGCTTCGAAACGGGCAGTATCTCATAGATTGCCTTGCGACCTCGGTATCCAATCTTGTAGCAATTTTTGCAGCCCGGACTTTTATGCAGCTGAATCTGCTCATGGGGTCCTCCGAATAGATATTTCAGCTCTTCTTCAGAGGCCTGAAAGGGCTGTTTGCACTGCGGACACGATATCCTTACGAGCCTTTGAGCCACCGTTCCCAAAATGGCTGAAGAAACAAGGAAGGGCTGAATTCCAAGATTAATCAAACGCGATATCGCGCCTGCCGCGTCGTTGGTATGCAGGGTGCTGAGAACCAGGTGACCAGTAAGAGCGGCGCTAATAGCTATTTCTGCCGTCTCTAAGTCGCGGATTTCGCCAATGAGGATGACATCTGGGTCCTGCCGTAATATGCTTCGCAAAGCCGAGGCAAACGTCATTCCAGCAATGGGTCTTACCTGTACCTGCGTAATCCCATTAAGACGATACTCGACGGGGTCCTCAACGGTAACAACATTTCTTTCAGGGGTACTGACCATCTGCAGAACCGAATACAGCGTGGTTGTCTTGCCGCAACCAGTTGGACCGGTCAGAAGCAGCATTCCATACGGATTTTTAGCCAGCTCTTGAAACTTCTTATTATCATCTGGGCACGTCACAACAGCATCAAGCGACCACTTATTCGCGCTCTTATCAAGAATTCTGATAACTATCTTTTCACCGCCCATCCCAGGCAAGGACGAAACCCTCAGGTCATAATCTTTACCGTCGTGCTGCACACCCATGTGGCCGTCCTGGGGAATTCTTTTCTCGGAAATGTCCATATCCGACATAATCTTGATATGCGATACCACCTCAAGCTGAGCCGAGCTGGGTATATCCAGGGTATTTCGCAGGATTCCATCTATACGGTACCGCACTTTGACATCGGATTCCTGCGGCTCAATGTGTATATCACTGGCTCTGCCATCGATGGCTCCCCTTATAATTGAGGATACAAGTTTTGCAATCGGAGCATCAGAGACTTTTATGGATTTTTCCTGAGCCTGCTGCGTGACCCTGGAAGAATCCTCCTTCAGACGCATTGAGACTATATCCTGCCTGGTTACATCTGCTACGTTGAAATGATATTGTATAGTCTGCCTTATAGCAGCCGGCATAGCAGCAACAGGAACAACCTCGTAGCCGGTCTTTATCTCTATCTGGTCCCGAACAGTCAGGTCTAAAGGAGAGCTCATCGCTATAACCAAACGACTGCCCTCCTTTTTTATCGGAATCAAATTGTGCTTGCTGGCTATCTCATAAGAGACCAAATGTGCCACCATCGGGTCTATCATCTCAGGTGAAAGGTTAATAAATTCTATCTTATTGACGGATGCGATAATTTTGAGCATTTGCTCTTCGCTGAGAAAATAGTCCCGTTTAAGTATGCCTAACAGGCTTTGCCCGGTCTGCTTCTGCTGCTCGACGGCAGCTTGAATAGTTCTCTCATCTACGACGTTATTTTCTAAAATAAACGATATTATAGGGTCTTTGCTTTCCATACGTGCTTTCTCCATACGAATATAACTCAAAACCAGTATCGACTTAACCTCGAATTGACTTGAAAACAAACCTATCCAAACACCTGATACTCGACTCGTCTCGGCGACTCGTCTCGGCGAAGCGCCGAGCCGTAGCAGGGAGACCGAAGTCGGAGCGGGATACTTGATACTGCGCTGCTTAAAGTGCCTAAAATTTGGAATGATTAAAGTGCCTAAAACACGTTGAGCGGTTGCGGTGCCGTAAGGCATCTTGACGATTGTGTTACTCGTTACGGCTGCGTTTAACGTATGACGATAAACGATACGAGTAGCGCAACCGACAAACGTAAAACGCTCTTTAGCTAATTTTAGGCACTTTAGCTCACTTTAGTCACTTTAGTTCACTATCCGATATCGAGCATCCGAATAAAAACCGCCTTAATTTCCTTGCAGAATCGGATAGTCTGAGGTAAAGTGATCAAAAAGATGCCGGTTGAAATCTGTTGCCGGATTTTGATTAAGCATACGGCGGCGTAGCCAAGTGGATTAAGGCGACGGTTTGCAAAACCGTTATTCGTCGGTTCGAATCCGACCGCCGCCTATCGCATTTCGTCACAACATAGGTTCGCCGAGACAAGCCCTCGCAATTACGTAATTACACGTAATTTACGATTTCTTGCAGAATTAAACGATTTTCCACTTGACTGGCTATTGGGGTGATATAAAATCCTATTAAATAATTAGATTCATGGAGGAGCAAGTGGCATGGATATGCCAAAAATAAAACATGGATGTTTCTTCAGTAAGGGGGGCGTTACCTATCCCCAAAAGAAATCCAATTATCTCCACTCATCATTTAAAGATTTTCTTTTCTTAACTGCCTCTCTTAATGTTCGTGCACGCGGCTGCCCAAAAATAAGATATTTCATCACCTTATTGCTCAGCAGAATTCTACCATTTTATTCGGTAGAAGGCAGTAAAGGAGCACTGCAGGGATGCAGGCTCCTTTCTGCTCCGCGGAAATTTTATGACACTACCAGCTTGTGGCCAAGCCACTTGCGGTCTAATGAGAAGGAACGGTCCGAAGGACCCCTCATGGAGGATAACAAATGATAAAGGTTGAATCAGAATCATCCGTCACTCTGGACATTATAAGAATACTGGTTATTGCAGTGTGTTTGCCTCTGTATTTCTTATTAATAAGTCTTGTTGCTTTTATAACCTTACCACTTTACCTGCCTGCAAAATTTATAAATAAGATAACGAGAAACAAAGTCAGGCAAAACCAAAGCAATCAAGACCGATACCGAACCAATTTGTTTCCCGGTGTTGCCCTGAGGGATTACTGCTTCTTTTGCCTCGATAGAAAGTAGCGTATGTTTGAAAACGCCATATCCTCTGCTGAATCCCCCGGCCACACAAAAGAATTTTTTACAAATGACTGATAAACAAGTGCTTTTTGCCGGCTCTATATATATAGAGCCTTGCTTCAGGGGCTTTTAACTTGAATTTAAGCTCTTTATTTGCTATCACAAGATAGCAAATCAAAAGGGGTGGTGACATGAGAATTGTTCGATTTATGTGGAAATGGTGGCGTCAAACCTGGCACCGCAGCGAAATAAGAATATTGGTTATTGTAGTGTGTTTGCCTCTGTATTTCTTGTTAATAAGTCTTGTCGCTTTTATAACCTTACCACTTTACCTGCTTGCAAAATTTATAAATAAGATGACGAGAAACAAAGTCAGGCAAAACCAAAGCAATCGAGACCGATACCGAACCAATCTGTTCCCCGGTGTTACCATGAGGGATTACTGCTTTTTTTGCCTCGATAGAAAGTAGAGTATGTTTGAAAACGCCATATCCTCTGCTGAATCTCCCGGCCACACACAAAAATATTTTAAAAATGACTGATAAAAAAGTGCTTTTTGCCGGCTCTATATATATAGAGCCTTGCTTCAGGGGCTTTTAACTTGAATTTAAGCTCTTTATTTGCTATCATAAGATAGCAAATCAAAAGGGGTGGTGATATGAGAATTGTTCGATTTATGTGGAAATGGTGGCGTCAAACCTGGCGCCGCAGCGAAAATAATTCATCCGTGATCGATTCCCACAAGTGGGAAAGCAAGATCGAGATTTTTCGACACTTATCAGAGAAACGTTAGTTAATTCATTATCTGAGGATCCATTCTGCACACAAATTCTTTCTTATATTCGACAATCTCACTACAAGTTTGCATGTCTTCCGGTTGTCTTCAGTAAGTTGATCTTTGTTACAAAAATCGAAGCTGGCCTTGCTTCTTGGTTTGCGCTTTTATCTGCACAGAGATTACCTGCCGAACCTGTCCAAAAGCACTTGCTTTGATACGCATAATTCTCAGCTCTACGGAATCACCTTCATTGACCTTCTCCATCTCCAGTGAGAATTCTTTAAGGTTACTAACGGCGGTATTATTTATCTCCAGGACAAGGTCGCCGCCTGCAAGACCTGCCTGTGCGGCATTGCCGTCACGTTCCACTTCGGTTATAATCAAAATAGGATAAGCGCTTTGATAACCAAACTTTTTTGCTACAGAATCGGTCATCTCTGAGATTCCAATCTGAAAGAGCTCTTTTGCGAGCTGTCGGCCGTCGGGCAACGGCTTAACCTCCATTGTCAGATTAACCGTTTGAGTCTGTGGCTTTGGCGTTTTGGGTCTTACAAATTTGATTTCTATAGGCTCTCCGACGTCCTTACGTATCATTTTTACATAGAAGTCGATAACTCCATTCAACCTTCGCTCATCAATTTCCAGCACTAAATCTCCGGCAGCCATTCCTTTTTTATCCGCGGGGCTTTCCTTCACAACAGTTTCAACCTCCAAACCGGTAAAATCGCCAACGGTCTTCATCCTGCCCATTATCAAACCCAGTTGAAAGCGACGCAGCTTTTCCGGCATAAGCATCTGAATCAGGTTATCAGCTAAGGTATCTACAGGTATTGCAAAGCCTATATTCTGGGCTTCGGGTCTGATAGCGGTATTGATTCCTATAAGCTCGCTGTTGACATTCAAAAGCGGACCGCCGCTGTTGCCGGGATTGATTGGAGCATCCGTTTGAATCAGGCTTCTCAGCCAGAATCCCTCTGAAACCTCAATATCTCTGCCAACGGCGCTTATCACGCCGCTGGTGACCGTGTTTGAATAGCCGTAAGGATTGCCGATAGCAATCACTGTTTCGCCTATCATTAAATCGTTGCTTCTGCCCGGATGAATGAACGGCAGCTTGTCTTTAGTTTCTATTGTCAAAACAGCCAGGTCTTTGCTCTGGTCTGCACTTATTATTGTAGCCGGATATTCATGGCCGTCGCCTAACATTACCTTGACGTTTTTGGCGTTTTCTATCACGTGTGCGTTGGTGATGATGTAGCCATCTTCGTGAACGATAATGCCGGAGCCAAGCACCTTAACCTGTCTTTGAAATCGCGGCCCCCAGAAGTCAAAGATGCCCGGCATGTCAAATTCGGGCCAAATAGAGGTTGATACTGTTCGCTCGCCGGAAATGTTCACGACCGCCTTATGCGTTCTCTCATACACTTCCACAACAGGCGTTCTTCTGTTGAAAGGTTGCTGCTGCTGAGCTGACACCGGCTGTGCAATTCCTGTAGCTAAGCCACAAGTTGAAAACAAACAAATCATTAACGCTACTGACAGCATGTTTGTTACTCTCACGGTTATAACCTCCAACAATCTTTCTTTTCAACGGTAAGTAGAATTATTTTATGTGTTTAGCCACAGATACACCATCCCCAAAGTCTTCGGCCCTTCGACTTCGCTCAGGGCAGACTTTGAGGCTGCCACCCAAAATAAAAGTCAAGAATGAGTGGCAGACCCAAGCGAAGAATCACGCGAAGCGGATTCTGAGTTTGGGGATGGCCACTTATTTTATATCCGGCTAAACACATACGAATTATTCATGCAATATTTTTTTCATACAATATACTTGGTATTGTTGTCTTAGGTTCCAATTACTGGATGGTTTTTTCAGACACGAGATTCAATTTTCCAAGCTCTGTGACAATCTCATCCGTTACGGCAAATATGGTGCCATGTCTTGCGCCCTTTGGAAAAGACAATTTATCGTTTATGAATTCCCACCCACTAAGGTCTTTGGAACGGGCGCCTTCATATTGGCCCCGCCTGTAGGCGTCGTAATAAACATACCAATAATCGCCGATTTTTATCGCGGTTGGGCCTTCCACCCAGTCGGGCGAAAATGACGGCACAGCATGGCTGTATGGCCCTATAGCCTTTTCGGCGAATGCTATGCGGATGTTCTTCTTTGGATTGGGCTTGAGCGTCTCATCTTTGAGGAACATTATATAACGCTGACCGTCTTTGACGATAGTCGCGTCAATAACATTAAAGCTGTCGTCATAAAACAGCTTCGCCTGTGAATAGGTCTTAAAGTCGGCTGTGGTGACGCAATAAATGCGATGATTGCACGGGCCGTTTTTGCCGACGTCTCCGGTGTTGTCGGTTTCGGGAAATCGGCCAGGGATGGTTGTCGCCCAAAAGATAATGTACTGCTTCTGTGCCTCGTCATAAAAAATCTCCGGCGCCCAGCAGTTCATGGCGTTCGGCTCATGCGTCATAACACCGAGCCACTGTTGCTGCGACCATTGGACGAGGTCTTTTGAATGGGCGATGCCGATGCCTTTATCCCACCAGCCGCTCGTCCATACCAGGTGAAACATTCCGTCCGGCCCTTTGCAGATGCAGGGATCTCGCATAAGTTTTCCGCCAACCTGCGGCTGAAGAAATGAGCGGTCGTTATTTAGCAAGCTCCATTTCAGGCCGTCATCGCTCCAGGCCAAATGCAGGCCGTCTTCGCCGTTGCCCTTGAAATACGAAAAGATGTATTTGGACTCGGTTGCAGGATTCTCCTGTGCAACGGCACAACCACACATAATAATGCTTAAGATAATCGTGCTTAGTATCCATTTGTGTGACATATTTTTTCATCCTTCTCTTTTAGTTAGGTGGACGCTTTATACAAACCTCAATATTTTTATGCTTATATTAAAGACTACAAAGCCAGTGAGATAAGGATATAATCTGTTTGTCATCTGTTAAATTGGCCGCATTTGTAAGCGTACCATCCTCCAGTTGGCTCCAGATTTCGTTTGCCATTCTCTCCTCAATTGCGGCTCCCACAAAAAACGTATATGGGTTAAGTCCAAAATCTGAAAACACTTTTTGGATTCGGTTTAGCGCTGTTCGAGCCGTTTTCCAGTGTTCATCAGCTCCGGCTGGGTCAATACCACCCTTAAGCTCTCCAAGTGCAATATATAAGGTCGGTGATTTATATGTGACTAAAGAAAGTTCTTCCGGTGTGCAATTGAATAAACAAAAGTCCACATTGTTCTTCACGAAAGGTATTGTAAGGTTATAGATTAGTGTTCGACTTTGCTCGTTTTTCTGCCAGCTAAGTCCTTTCAAATATAACTCTATGTCTGAGTCGTCATCAGTCATTTGCATCCAAGTGTTATTGGTTGAGTGGAGCCATTGATAAGATTGACCGGCTAACGTTAGGGTAGAGATGATTGCTCTTGTTAACTTTCTCTGCGCTAAAACCCCTCCTATATTACGCATTGAACCGCCGAGCGTATCTCCTCGTATTATCAAAAATCTAAAAACCAATTCCTCAACGAAGCTCGCTCCGGCTGGTTCAAGAAAGTTTTTGATAAGTCCCTGAATTGCTTCGACCTTATCCTGTTGCTGTAGATGTTTGATGGCTTTGTCTGATACACCTGCCGCTGTGAGTAATGCTATTTGTATGTCCTCAATATTCAAAAGCTCTATTGGTGTTTCGGCTTTGGATGCGGAAGTTTTGAGCGCCCTGGCCTGCGCAACAAGGGGCGTTGCACGCCTGTTCTTTTCAAGTGCCAGTGCTACAAAGCCTGAACGGACTGCCTCATACGTAGTGATAAGATCATCACTGGAGGCCAAATGATTAAGATAGGGCTTTTGCATGCCTTTAGACTTTTCTCCAAACATAAACGCATTTTCTTAGCGGTTCACGCCCATGCTCTCCCATCTGCTGACTACTGTTGCCTTTATCGTTTGGTAAAACAAGAATATTTTCAACATAAAGGCCGAGCTTCTCAGCAATATTTGACAGAATCATATCGACCGAAATCCCTGCTCCAGCGTATCGTACATTATCATTAACCATGAAAAGGGGTGTACCAGGTTTCATTACACGTGAGCACTCCGCAATCACGCAGGCCATTTCATAAAAGTATCCCTTTACCATTCGAGGAATACCATTATTATTTAAACGTCCTATCTCCTTTTGATCATAGAGATACTTCAAAATGGATTGCAGCAATTCCTGCTGGTCTGCTGCGGATATTGCAGTTTCCCAGCGTGGATTAATTCTTAAAAGGTCTTTTTCACGATTTTCAACAGTACAACTGAGCATTTGTTGTCTAAGTTTAGATAGTCCCTTTTCATCTATATCAAGCAGCGCCAATTCTAAAGCATAAGTTCTTGTGTAGTCATAACGATTACAGTATGGAGGTGAGGTTATTATGGCATCATATATGCTGTCAGGTAAAGTTAGCATTATCTCAAGACAAGAATCCTCGTAAAGACTAATACTTCCCTCAAGATTTTCATTATGAAAAAATCCTAATTGTTTTTGTTTAGGGCGTAGATCATGGATGATTTCTTCTATCTTATTGGAGACAGCTTCTTCAAAATCAAGTATTAATCCTTTATCAAAGGGCTTTTTACCAACTTGGCGGCCGGATCGATAGTCCCAACGAAGATATTGGCCATCTTTTCGTGTATAGCTGACCGATTCCAAAACGCATAATAGGGCAAATCGCAAAACCGCTTGAACTTGCTTGTTTTCTTGTTGACATGCCCCTAAATATTTTTCAATCGCCTCTCGAGTCCGCTCTGGGTAAGCTCCTCTTGTAATTCGCAGTTCTTGTATAAGTGATCTAATTTTTGATTGTTTCCAAGGTTGGTCTTTCAACCATTTCTTTAACGTATTAAAATCAGCTTCTGTAAATTCCGATTCCAAGAGTTTCTTAGTAACGATGATTTGCTGGCCGATCGGTAACAGTTCGATTCCATCTGCAATCATTCCCTGAGCGTTTGCAACGAATAGTGCTGTTCCGCTGCCGGCAAAGGGATCTAAAATTCTTCCTTTGTTAATGTTGTATTTGTGAAGTAAGTGCTCGATTAGGGAAGCAGAGAAGGCCTCCTTGTATTTATACCAACGATAAACGGCTCTGGTTTTATTGGCCTGAAAACTTACAATCGAACGACTTAGAGAAGTTTGTAATACTAACTTATCCTTGAAGTGTTGAAATAATTCCTGATTATGGTGCTCGATCTCACTTAATCCACATTCTGCTGTGGAGACCGAGGTTTGGAATCTATCGTCTAAGTTTAGCACTGTTTTATATCCTTATAAGCCGGATATGTTTTAGATATTTTTCGTTTTATATCACGAGCCGACCGATTCGCTGTTGAATCGTACTTAAACAGGCATTTCCTTGTGCGGGATATTATAATCAGAACTTTCAAAAACAGCAAAAAGAAAAGGGAAAGAAAGATAGAGCATAAGAACACAAGAACTTAAGTGCAAAGAGAAAGACTGACTCTTATGCTATATTTGCCCATAACTACTCAAGCAATTCTTGACATCTTTAATCGAAACTGTTAGATTTCCGTCCTTAAAGATAAATATGAATATTTCAAAAGTATTTTGCGGGAGGACGTAATGGACTGCAAAAAATTCATCGAAGAGCAAATCGCTGATATCAAAAAGACCGTTGGTAAAGCAAAGGCAATTACCGCTCTCAGCGGCGGCGTGGATAGCTCGTTGGTCACAGTGCTCGGACATCGTGCATTAGGTAATAAGCTCAAAGTAGTTTTTATTGATACTGCATTGATGCGCCAGGGTGAGCCGCGGCGGGTTGTGAAAACTTTCGCCAAATTGGGCATAACCGTGGAACTTGTGGACGCCCAGAAAGAATTCCTCTCCGCCCTGGCAGGCTTGACCGATCCGGAGGAAAAACGACAGGCCATCACGGACACATTTTATTCAAAGGTTTTTGCGCGTTTGTTAAAAGAATCTGGTGCGAAGTTTTTGTTTCACGGCACAATCCTTACCGACATCGAAGAGACCGTAGCCGGAATTAAACGACAGCATAACATTCTCGCCCAAATTGGCATTGATCCTGAAAAAGCTTACGGTTACTCTATTATTGAGCCGCTTAAAACACTGCGAAAGGATGGTGTTCGTGATGTCTGCAAATTCCTGGATTTGCCAAAGGAGATTTCGCAGCGCATACCCTTCCCAGGCCCGGCTCTGGCAACACGAATCGTCGGCGAAGTCACACGCGAGCGGCTGGCTACCGTTCGCAAAGCAACGGCTATCGTCGAGGAAGAGCTTGCTGGCAGCGGCGCCTTTCAATATTTGGCTGTTTTGCTTAACGACCGAGCAACCGGCATAAGGAACAACAAACGCCAGTTCGGCCAGATAATTGTCGTACGCTGCGTCGAGAGCATCGATGCCAGAAATGCAACTGCGACTGAGATTCCCTGGAAAAAGCTCAACTGTATCTGCGAGCGTATTGCCAATGAGGTAAAGGATGTCAGCCGTTGCTTGTACGATCTTACTCCGAAGCCGCCGGCAACCATCGAGTATGTTTAAGAGATTTAGCCCCCAGTATTACTGGGGGTTCTTATGTTTGGTTTATGAAAAATTTTGGAGGCAACCCAATGTCAGATAAGAAAGCAGACTTGGCCGGACCGGGAATCGGCGACTATAATGAATTAGAGAAAATACTGCCACAAGATTACACATCGTTACTATCACCAAAAGAAACGCAAATCGCTATTTATGCGGTCAAAGATTACATCGAGCAAAACCTCTGCAAAGAGCTTAATCTTATTCGAGTCCAGGTGCCTTTGATTGTGAACGTCCAAAGCGGCATAAACGACTACTTAGACCGCGACGGCTCACGCACACCGATTCGCTTCCACATCTCAAACGACTATAACAAAAATCCGATTGACGCCGAGGTCGTCCAGGCAGCGACAAAGTGGAAACGCATGGGGCTGAAGCAATTCGGAATGAAGGTCGGCGAAGGCCTACTCACCGATATGCGGGCGGTGCGCAAGGATTATTTTCTTGACCATGACCACAGCGCTTACGTCGATCAGTGGGACTGGGAGCTGGCAATCACCGAGAAACAGCGCAACCTCGACCTTCTCAGAAATGTTGTACGCAAGATTTGGAAAGTCCTTAAAGGTGCTGAAGTACACGTGCAGAAGATGTTTCCCCAGTTGAAAACCGACAAGTACCCTGATTTGCCGGATGAGCTGGTCTTCATCCATGCTGAGGATATCCTCGATATGTTCCCCTATCTTCCGCGAAAGCAGCGCGAGACAGAAATCGTCAGGAAGTACCCTGCTCTATTTATTATCGGCATCGGCTGGGTGCTAAAGGACGGCTACCCGCACGAGATGAGGGCTGCCGATTATGACGACTGGGTGACAGAGACCGTTTCAGAGGACGGCCGGCCTATGCACGGCATGAATGGCGATATCCTTGTCTGGAATCCGGTGACAAAACGCCGTCACGAGCTGACGTCTATGGGCGTTCGCGTCAACGCCACAACACTGCGGAAGCAGCTTGAGATTTCCGGCCAGCTTGATTTTCTAAAGCTGCCGTACCATCAGGCCATCTTGAATAATCAAATTCCGCTTTCCATCGGCGGCGGGATCGGCCAATCACGGACGTTTATGTTATTGTTGAAAAAAGCTCACATCGGCGAGGTAAGCGCTACCGTTTGGCCGAAAGTCCTAAAGGACTTATGCAAAAAGAAAAACATCCACGTAATTGAATAGAACGAGCTGAAACCGGAAATTAAAAAATCAAAATGCAAAAATCAAAATTAATCTTTGTTCATTGTTCATAGTTCGTTGTTCGTCGATGAACTATGAACTACGAACTCATAACTCTTTGCATTTTAATCTTTGAAATTGCTCCGTAGAAAAGACCCTCTGTCATTTCGACCGAAGTCCCGATTCAT
>CAZRNB010000096.1:0-11762 GCA_964601355.1 uncultured Pirellulales bacterium | reverse complement strand
CATTATACAGCAGTAGCGTCGGACGGCAAGAAGGTTAAAGGTGCAGTTGCGGCTGAAAGCTCTTATGCTGCGCGTAAGCAGCTTAGGGCACGGAGCATTCACCCAATGTCGTTGACGGAGGTCAGCTCTTCAGCAGAGCGCAGGGCGGCGCTGCTTTCGTTTGTTTCCAGGGGCGGCAAGGGCCAGATAATTGATTTTACCAAGCAGATGGCTACCCTGCTTGATTCAGGGATTAAGCTGACAGAAGCTCTTTCCGTGCTTACCCTGCAGGCGTCCGATGTTCGGTTCAAGAACGTGCTTACCGACATTCGCGACCGCGTCGTAACCGGCGAGTCTCTTGCAGATGCTCAGAAAGATTATAGCGATTACTTCGATGTTGTATATGTAAGCATGGTACGCGTAGGCGAAGTCACCGGCACTTTGCCAAAAAGTTTTGCAGCCATTGCCGGCTTTATGGAAAAACGTCAGCGCGTCGAATCGAAGGTGATGACGGCGATGATATATCCGATCGTTTTGATTTTATTCTGCATCGCGGCGATTCTGATTCTGACAACAAAGGTTATCCCTACTATTGGCGAGCAAATTAAAAGGGCAGGACAGGAATTGCCGTGGATTACCAGGCGTTTAATGGACGTCGGCTTTGTGCTGACAAGCTGGTGGGTATTGGTGGTTATCGCGGCAGTGGTTGCGATTGTCTGGGGCTTTAAGAGGTTCTTCAAAACCGAGCGGGGGTCATATTTACGCGACAAGTTTTTGCTGTCGCTGCCGATATTCGGACCTCTTATAAAACAGCGTGTAGTTTCACGTTTTGCATCGACGCTTTCGACGCTTTTGAGTTCGGGACTCTCTATGGCCGAATCCCTCCGCGTTGTTGCTGAAGTCACCGGCAACAGCCTTATGAAAAAAGCCATACAGCAGGCCCGCGAAAGAATTCTTGCCGGGGCTGATATTGCAACGCCGTTGAGAGACAGCGGGGTTATCGATCCTGCTATCGCCCACATGGTCGCCGTCGGAGAAAAAAGCGGTGAGCTGGAGAAGATGCTTAAAAGCATAAGTGACAACCTTGAGGCCTCAACTGACGTGGTTATTGAAAGGCTAAGTGCGGCGGTTGAGCCGATCATTATAATTTTTATGGCTGCAATAATTGGTATAATAGCTTACGCTACAATATTACCGATTTTGAAAATCTCAACGATGAAATTCTGAACGGTTAATTTTTTGGAGATGGAGACAATGAAAGATAAAAGGAGAAACATTAGGTATGGTTTTACAATGGTTGAATTGATGGCCGTGCTTATCATCCTCGGTTTGCTGGCTACTGTGGTCATCAAAAATTTCGTGGGACAGGTCGATAAAGCAAAGGTTACAACTACGAAAGCCAATCTGCGGCTTCTACATTCGGCTATAACTCAATTCAAAATGGACACCGGCCGATTGCCGACTGAGGATGAAGGTCTGAGTGTTCTTCTTGAGGAGCCGACTGACGTGCAGAGCTGGCAAACGGGCGGATACCTGGAAACCACAGAGCTGCCCAAAGACGGCTGGGGACACGATTTTATCTACCAGTTGTATCCGGAAAGCGGCAAGCCGTTTGTAATTAAGAGCCTTGGTGCAGATGGTGAAGAAGGCGGTGAGGGCTACGATACCGATTTGCTCAGCACAGATGCATTCTAAACTCAGTTTTGAGTACTGAGTTATGAGTGTTGAGTTTTTGTTTTTATAAAGATGATTATTCTATGAAACTCAAAACTAAAAACTCAAAACTAAAAGCTGGGTTTACGCTGACCGAGCTTATCGTGGTAATATTTATAATGTCGTTGTTTGTATTCCTGGCCCAGGTAAACCTTTTCGTATTTCTCAGAAACAATACGTTTAAGGCTCAGGTGCAGGATTTTGTCTCAACGATGCAGATGGCAGCAAGTGCCGCCGCCGAGAGCGATAGAAGGTATGAAGTTATTATCGACCTGACTGAGCAAAGCTATTTGCTCCGTCAGATTACGACCTCCGACCTGTCAGAGATTCTGGATGAAGAGATCATAACCAGGAATAGTTTCAGCAGCGGCTGCAGGCTCGCTTATGTTGAGTTTGATGATGGAGACTTTGCCAATGAAGGCAGAGCAAAGTTCAGGGCCGGTCATTCGGGCTGGCAATACGGCGGGAAAATCGTCGTGCTGGACGAAGGTGAAAAACCATATTCGGTTGTTGTCAGCCGGATGAACAGGATGATTGAATTAAAAGAGGGTGATGTAACACTTTTAGTGCCGAAAGCTTTAGATGAAGTGCCTTTTTGAAAATCGTGGTGCGTCGTGCGTGATGCGTCGTGCGTTACACTTTAAGCAATACACAAGCTTGCCCCAGGTGAGGTCGAGGGTACGCAATGCGAACAAGGCTTTTACGCTGGCAGAGGTTATGACCGCTTTGGTTATATTGGCATTAATCAGCTCCAGTGTATTGGTTATTATTAACCGCTGCGCAGCCTCGGCAGCGGATATGGCGCTCCGATTGGAGGCTTTTGAGGTGGCACGCGAAAATATGGAAAAACTGCTCACCTCGGAGTCGGTGCAGGAAAACACTGACTTCGGTGATAGTGACAAGTATCCGCAGATTAAATGGCAGACCGTTGTTGAGACGTTTTTTGAGCCGATAACATCGCAAATGTGGATAAGAGCCGTGTGCTCAGCCGAGTATAGTGACACAGAAGGCCAGACGCAAAAAGTGGAATTAGCTCACTGGCTGACCGATGTTACAGATGAGCAAATGAATGACCTTTTGGAGCAGCAGGGAAAAGAGCAGGAATGGCTGGCTGAGCAGATACTCGAAACCATAGAAGAAGCTGCACAGTATGCCGAGGTTGATGTGCAGACCATCAAGCAGTGGATTGACAATGGATTGCTTACAACGGAAACCGGCGCTTTCTTCAAGTATAATCTTGATATTTACAAAGACTCTGATGGTAAACCAGGTGCTGATGGAAAAAAGATGCAGATAGACTCTATTGAGCGATTATTGGAGCTGGCAGAAAAACAACCGGAGTCTGAAGGGCAGCAACAGCAGGATAAGATTGACCCAGTAACCGGCTTACCTTATGAAAATCTCGAAAAGATGAACGTTGGCGAAGTTTTCAACTTATTAAAAGATCGCAAACGTTAAATGTGCCGGGTTCAACTGTGTGATTGTATATAAATTATATGAAAAAAAATTATAAGATAGTGAACAGCACAACTCGTGCTTCGCAGCGAAGCAAAGGTTTTTCGCTGGCTGAGATGCTGGCGGCGCTGATGATAACGGCGATGATTTTGGCTGCGGTGCTTGGCATTTACAGCCGAGCTGAGCGCACTGCCGCCGCGGTAACACGCAGCCTCGACGGCACGTGGATCGGGTCTGAGATTCTGCAGCGCATCGCTGAGGACCTCGATGGAATAATCGCGGCTGATCAGGATGTCAGAATCACAATTGAGAACAGATTTGATAATGGCCTGCCAACAGCGCGACTTACGATTCGAAAAACAATCGACGATGGCAAGAATCGACAGCAGGTTTTCGAAGAAATAATCTGGCAGGGCAATTTCGACTATGACACCGGCTCCAAGGGGCTTGTTTTATACCGCAGTCATACAGGCATGACATTGGAAGATAAGCTGTTGGATGAAAAAAGAAGCGATTGGGAAAAAACGTATTCTTTCGTGCCAATCTGCACCGGCGTTACTTTTTTCAAAATTCAGGTTCCTCTGGGCGAGAATCTTACCGATACTTGGGCAAATCCGGCTCTGCCGCCTGGTATTAAGGTGGCAGTTTCCTTTGCCGAGCCTGTTAAAACTGCAAGTGGTACTATGAACATGTCGGAGTCTGAACAAATCACAAGAACTATAGCTATCGACAGAACCAGAAAGATCAAATTTGAAATACCGGTCAGTGAGCAGAAGGAAGAGCAAAAAGAACAAGAGGGACAACAAAAAGGTAATGAGAAACAAACCGATAAATAAAGGTCATTTTCAATTTTCGATTTTTGATTTACAATTGACGCATTATTTTTTTAATCGTAAATCGGAAATCGTCAATCGTAAATTGCCCAGCCGGTCTGGAGTAGTCCTTTTGATAACATTGGTAATGTTGGTAATGTTGGCTACGCTTGGTTATACCCTGAGCAATCGCGTTGCCGTTCAGCGTCACCGTCGGCAGTATGTCATAGATTACAGCCAGGCTCGCTACGCCTGCGACTCGGCTGTCAAATACGCTCTTGCGACATTGCAGGATATTAATCCACAATTGATTAGCCGGCCGAATGAGCCGGATTTTTCTGATTTATTTGTCCTAAGCGAGCTCGAATATAAGGAGCTTTTGGGTGGTTCGCCGCAACGGACGGAAAATACTTCCAAGGCCAAAAACAAAATCGGAGGCATAGATAATATCAAAAGAGGGAGTGATAGTAATGATCCCAACGTCGATGAAATGGCAGCCGCTGAGCCTAATGTAACGGGTTCGGCTATGATACGTGGTCCCTATGGTCCACCTTGGCCATTCGTAAGCGAGCCGGTCGAATTCGAAATTTCCTCTGCCACGGTCAGGATCGAAATCGAGGACGAAAATGCAAAATATCCCATTGGTTGGTTGCTTTTAGAAGACGAAGAAGCCAGACAGGGAACTGCGGTGGGATTCGAATCCTTCTGCGAATGGATGGGGCTGGAAAAAGATGCGGTTGAATCGTTAAAAAATCAGTTGCAGCCGATAAGAGATATTAAACCTTTTCAAGTTGAATTTAAACCGGTCAAGCAAACCATATCACGGCCGATAGCGCCAAGAACACCAGCCGCCGGCAGTGTAAAAGACAGCAATGCAACAACCGGCAAAACAGCTACAAGTGTCACGAGAACCTACCGGCCTCAGGTAACAACAAAGACTATAACTGTCGCTGAACAGGTAGCCAAACAGAACACCGATTTTGCCAGGTTTTTCCATAGTTCACTGGTTGATAAAGAGGCTTTTGCGCGGCCGTATATGGAAGGCAGAAAAGAATCAGCTCTGAAATATATGGGGATGTGGGCTTCGAGTAAGGTCAATATAAATACAGCTCCGCGACACGTTTTAGAAGCAGCTTTTGCTTTTGCAGGCCTTTCGGATACCCCTGAAATCGCCGAAAAAATAATTCAGCTAAGACGCGTCAGGCCATTTACCGATATAGAAGATTTGAAGAAAGAGTTGTCGAGATTTTCTGATGCGGTTAATAAGTGTGAAAAATATATTACAGCCACCAGCGATTTTTTTACGATAAAAATAACGGCAATTAGTGGCGTGGCAAAGGCATCAGCGACCATCGCCATAACGAAAGAAGGCGATCAGGTAAAACGAGCTGCCGTGGTTTCCGGCTGAAAGATATGTCTTTGGGAGCTTGCTCAAAGTGGGATCTCGTAAATATTTGGGAATATATCTAAGCAAGGACAAAGCGACCGTAGTGTGCATCGGCTCCGGTGCCGCAGAGGGGAATGTCCCTGTCTGTTTTAACGTCTCCCTTGAAGAGCAGCAGGAGCAGAATCAGCAGCAGGCGTTGGCAGCTCTGATTGCCCAGCGCTGTGCTGAGAGGAAACTGAAATTTTCCGACGTTGCTGTGGCTCTGGATTGTGCGATGTTTATGCAGCACAATATGCACAGCGAGTTTAACAATCCAAAACAAATCGCCGCAACCATCAGATTCGATACGGAGGAAGCTCTTGGCACTGACATAAGTGACGTCGCAATAGCTTTCCAAATAAACTCAAGCAATGAAAACGGCTCTGAGCTGACTGTCTTTACCGCTAAGCAGCAGATACTATCGGATATTATTCTTTCTTTACAGAGTAATAATATTGATCCTGTCGCGATAGAGCCTGACGTTAATTCTCTATACAGATTTGTTTATCAAAATATAACGCTGCCGGAATCTCCGAAAGGCGCGATTTTATTTGGATTTCTTTCAGGTCGCAGGGGTTATTTTATAACCTGTTCGAAATCGCAAAAGGCATCCACGTTACGAACGTTTTTAGTTGGCTCAGAACAGGATAGAAACGAGTTATTTGTAAGACAGGTGCTGATGACTTCTGATTTGCCTGATATGGGTGAGCCGGTAAGTTTGTTGAAGGTCTTCGACACGGCAAACTCGATAGATCGTCTGCGGCTTACCAAAAAGCTGGGCATGGAGGTTGAGAGTTTGAATTTAGCAGAATCTGCCGGCATCGAGTCGCAGGCTGCGGCTGATTGTGTCGATCCTGTTGACTTTGCAATCGCTTATGGAGCGGCTTTGGCTCGCAGGGAAAAGGTGCAAACCATAAACTTCCGAAGCGATTTCATGCCCTATCAGCTTAAGAAACTGCGGACGCAAAAGGCACTTAAGTTTTTAAGTATATCTGCTGCTGTTCTGCTTTTTACCCTCGGATTATACTTTCAGGCTCAGTTGTTGAAAGTAAGCAGGTCACGAACGCTGCTATATGACAAATTTGAGCCTCAATATTTAGCTGTTATGCCGGGAAGCAAACAGATGCCTGAGACGTTCTCGGAAGCGGTACGGAAGCTTGGCGGTGAGCTAAGGCGAATCAGAGATGTCAAAAGTGGTCTAACCAGCATTAAGGGCGAGGAGCATGTATCTTCAAAGCTGACATCAATGCTTGAGGCGCTCAATAAATGTGCTGCACAGACGGACTTAAACATAGACTCAATTTCTATTACGCCCAATTCTATTAGCATAGCAGGGGATACCTCCAGCGCAACAAGCACACAAAAGTTACGCGAAGCGATTGTGGACAAGAATCTGGGCAATTTGCAGGAGCGTATTTCACCGGCGAAAAGCGGCCGAAACAGTTTCAGCATAACAATTACGCCGGAAAAACAAGGAGGACCTGGTTAATGAAAGACATATTCAAAAATCCTTTTTTGTATTATATCCTCATACCAGTCATATTAGCCCTATGGCCTTTATTGGTCTGGGCGGTATATCTGCCGGCAGCAGAGCGCAGCTTAAATAGCGATATAGACCAATATGAAAAGGCGCAGAAGAATATCGAAGAGATATTGAGCCTTGACGTTGACCGGCTTCAACTGGCTGATTCGAAGAAGGGTGCCGTTGAATTTGATTATTTCAACGAAGTTTACAAAATTGCTGCTCTATCTGGAATACCACAGGCCAAATGCAAGCTCAATTCGGGTATAATCATACCTGGTGAGCAAAAAAGCCAAAGTGCCAAGGTGAACTTCAGCGACGTGGATATAGTAAGATTTGCCAAATTTCTCTCCACTATTCAGCTTCGCTGGGCTAATCTGCAGTGTACAAGGATTAAGCTAAGCAAAAATAAAGGAATGCCTGATAACTGGGATGTCGATCTGGATTTTAAATATTACTACTGAAAATAAAGCATTCACTCTGTCAACTGTGTTGGTTTCTTCATATTTCGACTTTCGACTATAGTCTGTTTAAAAGTAATCATATCACTATATATAGTATATTGCCCAGCTTAGCTGAACAGGCTTTGAAGTTTGTTTGTGGATAATTCCTAATATAGTATTACATTTCTCAAAAAGTGAGTTTTTCAATATAAATTTGCAGGATTTTATTCCAAGTGGCTGTAACACAAGCTGTTGTGAAAAGCTGGGTAAAAAGCTAAGTTTTTTAAAGTTTTGTAAGAGGTTCTGTCGATATCAATACTGCAAGTTTGTTCTTGGCCTCCAAAAGGATGTGCGAGGCATACAACATATAGTGGTTATAAGGCCTCAGACGAAAATATGGATGCTTTCGTATGTAGCTGGCTCCATAAGGTAATTGAAATGCCGGATAAGAGTTATAATGGCTATTCTGAAAGCCGAGGAAGGCAGATAAAATCTGTCAATGAGGATATGGCTCCAGATGAGGATTTGACAATGGAGCAAATCCTTGAAAATATTAACAATACGCCGCTTGGGCAGGTATTGAAAAGAATTGCTTCGCTGCCGGAGGTTAGAAGGGAAAAGGTGCTTCGTATTCGTCAGCAGCTTACCGAGGGCAAATACGACCTTAGCACACGTTTAGACGTTGCTCTTGATAAGGTTCTCGAAGATCTCACTACGTAAGAGGCTTTTACTATATTTTCTGCGGATTATTCCCCCTCTTTATTGCTTCTGCGAGCTTACAGGTCAACGTATAAAGAGAATCAAACTATTTCCGGAACGTCGTCATCCGGCTCGTCCATTTCGATCGGCTTATAGTCGGGCTGTTTGGATTTTTCAACCTCTTCTTCAAAGGCGGCTATGACTTTTTCCTGTATTTTTTTGCGACATTCTGCATTAATCGGATGGGCGATGTCGGCGTGCAGCTTCATTCTGCCTTTGAAATCTTTTCTTGCTCGGTTCTCCTGCAGTGGCTTGCCGCAGTTATTGCAGTATTTGGCCCTGAGGTGATTTTTGCTTCCGCATTTTTCGCAATGGTCGCTCATTTTTCTCGAAGGCATAGCGACGAAACAGCCGGTGGCTCCTTCGATGACTTTGATGTCGCGAACCACAAACTCATTGTCCATCGTTATAGAGCAAAAAGCTTTTAACCTGTCATCTTTGTTGGCAACTAATTTGACTCTAACCTCAGTGATTTCCATTTTCTTTGCCTCACTTAAAAGCCGGGCTCCTGCTAAGCCGGAGCCCTTCACCATCTATTGTTTTGCACGATAACGCATTTGCAGCCGATTTGTTCTTCAAGTTTGGCACTGTATGCCTTAGCTCTTTCGACATTCTCAGTATTGATAATGTAGAACATAGCCGAGCCGCTGCCCGTTAGGCACAAAGGTCTAACGCCTGTTGCCTCGATCTTTTCTTTTAGTTTTTCCAGCTCTTCTGCCAAGCTAAAACAGCTTGATTGCAGCATATTTGCGCACATTTTTACTACTAAATCAATCCTGTTTTTAGAGATATAGCTGTTTATCTCGGCGCTGAGCTTTTCGTAAAGGACCTGATTGTGGTCGTAATTTTCATAAACCATTTTAGTAGATATACTTACGTCTGGAAGTATTAAAAGAGCCAAAAAGTCAAATTTTTTTTTATTTTTTTTATTTTTTTCGCCTTTTCCTCTGCACAAAGCCAGCGGCCCATTTAAAAAGAAGGCTACGTCACTTCCTAATTGTGATGCCAGCTTGGTAAGCCGGCGATTGGAAAGATTTAAATCCAAGTATCGGTTTAGCCCCATGAGGGTCGCTGCTGCATCGCTGCTGCCTGAGCCGAGTCCTGAGCCTGCTGGGATATTTTTGGTTAGAGTCAGCTTGATGTTGGCGTGTAGTTTACATTCATCGAGCAGCAGCTCGGCTGCGCGATAGATGAGATTTTCTTTTCCGGCGGGTGCCCAGCACGGACCCTGGCAGATAAGCTCGATACCAGTTTTTAGGTTCGGCTCGATGAGAATCTCATCGTAGAAGTTTATTTTAGCCATTATGGTTTCAATTTCGTGAAAGCCGTCAGGCCGCTTACCGGCTACAAGCAAACTGAGGTTTATCTTGGCAGGCGCTCGGACCAATAATCCGTTATGGAGTGTTTCAAACTGTTCTTTACAGGTCATAATTACTCGTTGACAGTATAGCAATTCAATCATATTCTGAAAAAGAAAATCAAAAAGAGGGAAATACTATGTTTAGCTCCCCGATCCTTCGATTACGCTCAGGACAAGTTTATCGAGGGGTTATTCAATTGTGAAGTTCTACGCGACATGGCGACAGCGTTTAGCCGTCGCCGTGCCGGCGACGGTTATTTCAATTATTTTTATGATATAAACCGTACCTGTGTTTGAACACTGGATGCGAATCCGACAGGATAACATATATGGACGAATCGAAATCCAAAAAGGAAAACCGCAACGGGGAAGAACGGCGGTTCGATCCTGAGCTTCTAAAGAAAGGCTTGCGTTGCGACCTGGATCAATATGAAATGCTCCTTCGTTGCGCAGAAAAGAAAGATATAACAGAGTGGAACGAGTGGCGAGAGAAAAATCCTAAAGAAGATATCTTTTTAGAAGGCACAATTCTTGATGGTGCGTATCTAGAAGGAGTAGATTTGGAGGGTTCGTGGCTGAAAGGCGCGACCTTAACAGACACCCATTTGAAGGGGGCCTGTCTTAAAAACTCCAATTTGAAATATAGCATTTTCCGTCGTGCTCATCTTGAACACGCCGATCTCACAAGTGCTAACTTGCAGGGATCAAGATTTCTAGGAGCATACGTTGATTGTCTAACATTGCTTTGGTACATAGAAGTGGACCGTAACACAGATTTTCGGGGTGTTTCTCTTAGTACAGCGCGCATTGCCTCAACTCGGAGACAACTCTTGGAATACAATGAGAGGTGGATGAGGTGGGAAGATTGGTATAAGGAGCATCCGACATTAAAATGGCTTGTCAAGCCGTTTTGGTTAATGAGTGACTATGGTCTATCAACAGCCCGAATCATCGCGTGCTTCCTTATATTGGCTGTTGTGTTTGCAAGTATTTTCTATCTTTGGGGATTGATAGCACCGCCTGGAATTTTAGATTATTTGTTCGTGGATGGAAATGGAGTAAAGGTTGCGTCGTGGTTAATTCCTATTCGGGCAATACATTTTTCAGTTGTTGTGATGACGGTTGGATTTACGAATATGCACGCAAATGCACACAGCGTATGGGCGCACATCCTGGTGAGCTTTCAGATGATTCTGGGATTTGTTTTGTTAGGTGCGTTGGTGACGCGGTTTGCGATTCTTTTTACGGCCGGCGGGCCGGCAGGAAAATTCGCAGATGATAAGAAAAATAAAATACGAAATACGAAGCACGAAATCCGAAACAAATTCGAATGACCAAATTCTAAATTCCCAAAACGAACTCCTTCGGCTTCGCCTCAAAATGATTTGAAGAATATCGAACAAGGAATACCGAATGTCGAATAAAGAAACAAAACCGAGCGACGAGCGACGCCTGCCCCGAGCGGAGTCGAGGGGAGCGACGAGCCACGGATCCGTTGCCTGGTGGCATTGGCATAGGCGGCTTTATAACTGGGTAGTACACTTCGCCGATACCAAACATGCTGAGGTTGCACTTTTTGCGTTGAGCTTTTCCGAATCGAGTTTTTTCCCCGTGCCGCCTGATGTTTTACTTGCGGCGATGTCCCTCGGAGTGCCAAGAAAATGGTTAAGATTTGCAATTCTTTGTTCAATCGCATCTGTGCTGGGCGGTATTTTTGGTTATTTGATCGGAATGTTTCTCTGGTCTATAATCGGCCAGTGGGTTTATGCACACCTCGGATTTATCGGCTTAACCGAGGCGAATTTTGCCAAGTTTCAAAATTGGTACGGCAAATACGATTTCTGGATAGTATTTACCTGTGGCTTTACCCCTATTCCATACAAGGCTTGTACCATTTCTGCTGGCGTAGCGATGATAAATTTCATTGGCTTTTTAATTGCTTCGGCGTTGAGCAGGTCGGCGAGGTTCTTTCTTGTGGCGGGCCTGCTCGGCTGGAAAGGCGAAAAAATCCGCCCTGTGATTGAAAAATATTTTAATTGGTTCTCTCTTGCTTTTGTAGTCCTATTGATTGGCGGATTCCTTGTGATAAAATGGATGCATTGAGTGTTGGTTAAATGGTAATTGGTTAAATGGTGATTGGCGGCAGGTTTTATGAATGATGAGCAAAAACAAACACTTTTGAAGGTTGCTCGTGATACAGTTGAGGCGGTTATAACAGGAAGGCCGATTCCTGAGCCATGCTCGGATGATCCTGAGCTGAACGCCCACTGCGGCTGCTTTGTGACATTGAAAA
>CAZRNB010000095.1:0-11806 GCA_964601355.1 uncultured Pirellulales bacterium | reverse complement strand
TTTTTAGGAGGTTATGGAATGTTGATAGTAGCAATGGTAGTGACAATGGCGTTATTTGTTGCGCCGGCGGCAGAGCCGCAACAGGAGCAGCCGATTGTTCCGAAAGAAAAAATCGTCCTCTGGAACGGCAAAGATTTTACCGGCTGGAAGCTCTTTGTCCCCGACCCTAACCATGATGTTACAAAGACGTGGTTGATTGCCGATGGGAACATTCGCTGCGAGGGAAAACCTAACGGCTATATGCGGACGGAAAAAAATTACGCTGACTATTTGCTCCACGCAGAGTGGCGGTGGCCGGAAAAGGAAGGAAACAGCGGCGTGTTTATCCATGTTAGCGGGCAGGATGTGGTCTGGCCAAAAGGTCTTGAATGCCAATTGGCTGCCGGAAATGCCGGTGATTTTTGGGTTATTGGTGGCGTCGAGACAAAAGAGCACGCAAAAGGTGGCCGGCGGATCAGCAGCCGAAGGACAATGAAGCTAAAGGACAGCACCGAAAAACCTGCCGGGCAGTGGAACTCTTATGATATTATTTGTAAGGATGACTGGGTTGTAGTGATGGTCAATGGCGTGTTGCAGAATGTAGCAACGGGATGCTCGGTTCGGTCGGGAAAGATTTGTCTGCAAAGCGAAGGAGCACCGGTAGAGTTCCGTAATATTTATATTGAGCCGCTGGAATAGACAATCTCTATATTGATTTTTATGAAAGTTTTAGTCGCAGAGACATGTGGATTCTGTAATGGCGTAAGAAATGCTATTCGGATAGCTGAAAAAGTCCTGTCCCAGCACCGTCAGGTGTCCTGTGGAGAAAAAGAAGTGTATAGTCTCGGACCAATTATTCACAATAGAAACGTAGTGGAGCGATTGGCGAAGGCGGGGCTGAAAACCATCGATAACATAAAAGAAATTGACTCGGGAACGGTTATTATCCGTTCTCATGGAGCAGCGCCTGAACAGATAGCTGAGTTGAAGGACAAGGGCATTAAGATTGTCGATGCCACTTGTGTATTGGTTAAAAGGGTGCAGCATATAGCCGAGGAGCTGGCCGCAGACGGCTATCAAGTAGTAGTAATAGGTGATGAAAATCATCCTGAGGTGCAGGCAGTGGTGGGTTGCGCCAAGAATGTTGTGGTTATTGCCGACGAATCGGATTTGCATAAGCTGCCTAAAAACGCCAGGCTGGGAATTGTTTGTCAAACTACCCAGAGCCCGGAGCACTTCGGCAGAATGCTCGGTGCTATAGGCCGGAGCAGTTTCGGCGAGATGAAAGCAATCAATACTTTGTGTCAGGAGGCGATAAAAAGGCAGGAGTCAGCCGTGCAGTTGTGCAGGAAGGTTGATGTAATGTTTGTGCTGGGGGGATTGGAAAGTGCCAACACACGAAAATTAGCTGAGCTTTGTAAAAAAGAAAATCAGCAAACGTTTCATTTGCAAAACTGGAATGAACTTGATATAAGTAAGGTCTTGAATAAAAATATAGCAGGCGTTACAGCAGGGGCATCGACGCCTGAGTGGATAATAGATGAATTTGTTAAGAATCTGGAAGCCATATAATAATTTTGAAAGATAGTAAAGCTTTCAGTGGTGTATATAATGTAGTGTATATAATTTTGTTACATGCATTTGCTGTGTGGGCAAATGGTTTTTTCCAGATATAATATGAAATTTAGTTAGTGCAGTGTTGCACAAAGGCTTATCGACGTGTTTGTGGGGCGCCGATAAGCCGGAAATGGCTATGCCATAAATTGAGACTCCACATAGGAATTCAGGTATATGGCAGATAGAAACATAATTAACAAGTTAGGATTATCAGAAGAAAAGCTCAACCAGCAGGTTGAGGAGTTATTCGGGGAAACAGGAAATGAATTTCTCGAAGAAGCACTGCGAACGAAGGTGGACTCACGTTTGCCGGGAACAATTCTAAAGGGAACTATCGTTTCGCAAATAGGAAATGATGTCATTGTTGAGGTCGGTTTGAAGAGCGAAGGAGTGGTGGATGCCGGTGAATTTAAAGGTCCCGAGGACATAGTGCCGGGCAAACAGATCGAAGTGCTTCTTGAGGATACCGATTCTGAAAGCGGACTAATTTTATTGAGCAAGCGCAAAGCAGACGCCATCAGAGGCTGGGAGATGATTATCAATACCAAGAAGGAAGGAGACGTTGTCACTGGCAGAGTCATAAGGCGCATTAAGGGAGGCTTGCTTATTGATATTGGAGTGCCTGTGTTTCTGCCTGCTTCACAGGTTGACATCAGAAAGCCCGGCGACATCAGCAGATTCATTGGCAAGGAATTAAGCTGCAAAGTTCTTAAAATCGACGTTGAAAACCGCAATATCGTAGTATCGAGACGTAAGCTTATTGAGGATGAACGGCAAAGCAGCAAGGAAAAAATACTGTCGGACATCGAGATTGGTCAATTGCGAAAGGGTGTGGTGAAAAACATCGCAGACTTCGGCGTGTTTGTTGATTTGGGCGGCCTCGATGGCCTGCTGCATATCTCTGATTTGAGCTGGGGCAGGATATCACATCCTTCAGAAATCGTTGACCTTGATCAGGAAATTGAATGCGTTGTAATTGGCGTTGATAAGGAAAATGAAAAGATTTCACTGGGTCTGAAACAGAAGGCGCCCAGCCCCTGGGAAAATATTGAAGAGCGTTATCCGGTCGGAGCAAGGGTAAAAGGCAAGGTTGTAAATGTAATGAACTATGGGGTTTTTGTTCGGCTCGAAGACGGCGTTGAAGGCCTGGTGCATATTAGCGAGATGAGCTGGACGAAGCGTCTGTCGCATCCCAGTGAAATAGTCAATCTCGGTGACCAGATCGAGGTCGTTGTGCTGAGCGTTAACAAGGAAAAACAGGAAATCTCGCTTGGGCTGAAACAGACCGAAGTGAATCCCTGGACGATAGCTGCTCGGAAATACCCGCCCGGAACAATTGTAACAGCCAAAATTCGCAGTATGACTAATTTTGGCGCCTTTGTGGAAATTGAGCCGGGTATTGATGGTATGATACACATCTCTGATTTGAGCTGGACGAAGAAATATGGTCATCCCAGCGAAACCCTGCAGAAGGGTAAAGAGGTGAAATGCGTCGTCCTTGAGGTAAATGAGGAGAAACAACGCATATCACTGGGCGTAAAACAGATGAGCGAAGACCCCTGGGTTCGTGCCATTCCGGAAAAATATATTCCAGGCCATATAATCAAAGGGAAAATCGCCAAGCTGACGAATTTTGGAGCATTTGTTGAGCTTGAGCCGGACCTGGAGGGACTTTTGCATATTTCTGAGCTTTCAGATCATAAAATTGAGAAGCCTCAGGATGTTGTGAAAGTGGGCGACGAAGTCGAGGTTAAGATTCTAAAGGTTGATTCTGAGAACCGTAAGATTGGATTGAGCTTGAGAAGGGTTCAGTGGAACGTTGAGGAGCAAACCGCTAAATCAACCCATCAGGCAGACCCCGCAGATATTCACGGCTCATCTATTGAAACCGAAGTGGACCCGCCTGCGCAGACTGAGGAAAGAGCTGATGATAACAACTCTGAGCCTGGCGATCTGAGCGTCCGCATGAGTAACACGGTAGAGGAGCAAAACAGCAAGGTAGAGCAGGACGAGCTTGAGCAGCAATCCGAAACAGATGAAACCGAGCAATCTCAGCAAAGCCCTTGATATTGATAGCAAAGCCTAAGTAGAAAAATGAATAGACGTGGGCAGCTAAAATCAAAAATTATAATAGCTGCTTCGGAAATAGGAATACGGGTATCGAATTTCCTTGTTAAGACGTGTTTTGCTATATTATGGTGAACACGGCAATCATTCATATTAATTCAGGTTGTCAGACCATCAGGCTATCAGGATGTAGGAAGATTATATTGCCCTGTCCTTTCTGGCATTCTGACTTTCTGCATCCTGATTTTCTGATAGCCTGATTTCCTTTCGCAGCTTGTTAATATCTCATTAGGCAAACATGACGGAGCGGACTAAAAGTGGACTTGGCCGGCAGCGGCGGATGAACGATGGCGATTTCTCTATGGTTGCCGTGGTTGAGAGATGGTTTATAGCGGTAACGTATTTATTGATAGCGTTTATAGGGCAGAGTATAATGACCATTGTAGTTATAAATAACAGAGTTACGTCATAATTGGGAGGTTAATAATTATGTTGCTTTGGGTTTTTAGAAGTATCTTTCTTATAGTTATTGTAGCGGTTTTATTCGTTAATTTAACTTCGCAAAACATTGCCGTGGGCGAAGATGGAAAACCTTCGGAGGAATCCCGTAGTGCGAATTTTAATGCGATTGTCTGGAGCAGTCTGGGAATGGCGATATTTGTTTTCCTGCTGGATGTTCTTACGCCCAAGGACAAGCTCAGCGCTCTGGCGGGGGTGTTTCTTGGCCTGTTGGTCGGAGTGCTTATAAGCTGGGCGCTGGCGCCTCTGGTAGATATGATTATGACTACATACAGGATTGAGATTACTCCTTATGCAATAACGGCAATTAAATGGATGTTGGGGATATGTGTATGTTACATTACTATTAGTATCGTGATGCGAACGAAGGATGATGTGCGTTTTGTTATTCCTTATGTTGAATTTGCCAAGCAGACCAAGGGGGCTCGGCCGCTGGTGCTGGATACCTCGGCAATCGTTGACGGGCGAATAGCTGACTTGTGTCAGAGCAGATTGTTTGATGCTCCGTTGGTTGTGCCGCGGTTCGTTCTTAATGAGCTGCAATTGATAGCTGATTCGGCAGACAGGCTCAAGCGTAATCGTGGAAGACGCGGACTTGATATACTTAATAAGATGCAGACCAATACGGCTATTGACGTGCAGATTGACGACACTGTGGTGCCGGAGATTGAGGACGTCAAGGGTGTTGACCAGAAGCTGATGATGTTCACAAAGGGCTGTAATGGCCGGCTGGCCACAACGGACTATAACCTGAGCAAGGTTGCTCAGGTCCGTGCAGTTGACGTTATAAATATTAATGATTTGGCTAATTCGCTGAAAGTGGTTGTTTTGCCCGGCGAGGCGATGGAGGTAAAAATTATAAAGCCCGGCGAAGAGGCTGAGCAGGGTATCGGTTATCTGGATGATGGGACCATGATTGTTGTTGAAGGCGCCAGGAATAAAATTGGACGGGAAGTGGTTATTAGTGTCACCAGCTCTCTTCAAACGTCGGCTGGAAAAATGATTTTCGGTAAATTTGAATCTTTTATCCAGGATACGGATACAAACGACCGCCGTGCATATAATCGGAGACCGGCTGAGATGGGTTCATTAAATAGTCAAAGAGGTAAAAAATGACAAAACAAATTGTTAAAAATTGCGGTTTGGTTTTCTCTTTGTGCTCGCTGATCTTTTTGCCAAGCTGCTGCATCGACATAGCTGACATATTCAATTACGAATGCGAAAAGACGGAGCATATTTCTTTGCCGGTCGCGGATGCAAACACATTGAATGTCGAAACAGACGTTGGCTCCATCACCGTTGAAGGCGCGGATGTGGCCGATTGCAATATCACTGCTGCAATTACTGTAAAGGCTCGCACGATTGAAAAAGCTCGTCAGCTTGCTAATGAGGTCAGGATAGAATTTGAAGCCTCCGGCGACAAGGTAAATATCAGGGCCGCCAGACCCGCTGCTCTAAAGAGGCGCTCGCTTGTCGTTGATTTTAAAATTATAGCTCCAAAACGGCTTGGATTGAATTGTTCAACCCACGTAGGAACGATAAAAGCCTCTGGAATTGAGGGACGAATAAAGGCATCGGCGAATGTCGGCTCTATTATTTGCAGCCAGGTCGTTACGGACCTCCAGCTCGAGGCGAATGTAGGTTCCATAAAGGTCAGATACTCGGATGCCGCAGGCTCCGTCTGTCGTGCCGATATTGCGACCAACGTCGGCAGCATCGAATTCGTCGGCCCGCCTCAGTTATCGGCTGAGTTGGATGTCTCGACGAACGTAGGAACCTTAAGAACCGATAAGCCGGTATCTGTGGTTGGCAAGGTCGGTAAATCAATAAAAGGGACGATAGGCTCAGGTCAGGGAAAAATCAGCCTCAGAACAAATGTAGGCACAATAGAGATAAAATAGCCGGCTCTGAAAATATGGTGAGGTGAGGTCTGCCCCGCAATAAATTTTACAGGTTAATGAATGATTGAATTTGGCTTTTTTGCCGATTCCTGCGAAAGAAGTTTTATTTTTTTGTTAATCCTGGCGAGCCGATTTGTGCGCTCATCTGAGAGAGTTGATCTTTAAACTGTTTTAGTACGGTTATCATCTGCTCGCGCATAAGCTGATTGTCGCTTTGCAAAGCTGTAATCTGTTGCTGCATCGTGTTTTGTTTCTGCTCAATACTATTTACAGTTGTGGTGACAGCATGTACATCTGCCGCATTGGCTGTTATTTGCTGAGCGTGAGCCTGCATAATGTTTTGAAGCTTGATCTGGCTGTCCCTGACATCTGAGATTTGCTGACTGCAACCGGCGAAAACTAAGCTGGTTGCAACGAAAAGCCAGGCTGAGACTTTCAATATATTAGGCCTTTTTGTATTCAATTTATTTTCCATTTTTCAATACCTTTCTGTTATCAACACATACAGGTTTAATCGTTTTTAAGCTCTGACAATTACTGCTTTATCTGATAAGCGTATATGACGTTACCTCTGCCCGTACAAATAATAGCGGTACAAATAATTATAGCTCGAAATCCATCCGTGGCAGTTTATTGCTAAGAAAGAGCTGGAATTTAAATAAACCAGCACCGTGGCTTTACCCTCCGTGGTGTAATTATAGAATAGCATATCCGCTTGCCTAAGTCAAGAGTGATGAGTAAGAATCGTGGATTGCAGTTATGATTCTTAACATTACTTCGTTTCGTGAGTTAAAGAATTAGTTATTTTAGGACCAAACGGCTTTTATGGGAATAATTGGCGACGAATTTTTGTTGAGCTCGAGGGCTGGTTTCTCCTAAATATATCTTGACGAAAGGCTTAATAATCAATAAAATTTTATTTTCTTTAAATTCGATTTTAAGGAATTGTTATAGTGCAAGAAGCAATAGCAAAAGCCGGGGCGCTAATCGAAGCGATGGAATATATTCGCAGCTTTCGCGGACGCATTATGGTGGTAAAGCTCGGTGGAAGTGTGCTCGAAGATATTTGCCTGCAAAAGAAGTTATTAACCGACATCGCCTTTATGACCACCGTGGGGATGCAGCTAATCATCATTCACGGAGGCGGAAAGGCTATTACCAACGCGATGAACGAAGCCGGCCTTGAGCCTGTTTGGGTGCAGGGACGCCGATATACCGATGAGCGAACTATGAACATTGCAGAGCATACGTTAGTGCACAAGGTCAATACTCCCATCTGCCGGATACTCAATGAGCTTGGCTGTAAGCCCATGGGGCTGCATTCGCTGAGCAGTTGTGTATTGTTTGCCGAGCCGCTGCGCCTGGTCAGCGAAGATGGGCGAAAGCTCGACCTCGGATTGGTTGGGAAGATTACCAACGTTAACGCTGACCTGCTGAAAACGCTCTGCGGCTCAGGTACCATACCGGTTGTCGCTTCAGTGGCGATAGATAAAGCCGGCGGCAAGCTCAATGTCAACGCCGACAGCGCCGCAGGAAAAATCGCAGCGGGTGTCGCTGCTGAAAAGCTGGTTATGGTCAGCGATACGCACGGCATACGAACAAACGTCGAAGACCCGGAAAGCTGGGTCTCCAGCCTGGACGAGCAGCAGATTAAAGATATGATTGAAACCGGCGTTATTACTAATGCGATGCTGCCTAAAGTCGAGGCCTGCCTGACCGCGCTGGATGGCGGCGTCAAAAAGGCGCATATTATCGACGGTCGGATCGAGCACTCGCTGCTTTTGGAAATTTATACCGCAAAAGGCGTCGGCACAGAAATCATAAAAAACAGATCATAACGAGTCTTCGGGAAAACCAGTTACCAGTTACGAGATAAGAAAAATGACGACACAGAAGATAATTGAATTGTTTGATAAATACGTTATCGCAAATTACGCCCGTCTGCCGTGCGCCATCGTCAAGGGACAGGGCTGTTACATGTATGACGCCGACGGCAATAAGATACTCGATATGTTTCCTGGCTGGGCAGTAAGCGCACTTGGGCACTGTCACCCTAAGGTTGTTGAGGCTATCCGTAAGCAGGCCGGCGAATTGATTCACGTTGACAATACATTTTATTCCGAGCCGCAGGGCAAATTGGCAAAGCTCCTGAGCGAGCGTGCGTTCGGCGGCAAGTGCTTCTTCTGCAACAGCGGCGCAGAAGCTAACGAAGCGGCGATGAAGCTGGCGCGTCTATATACGCCGAAGGAGAAATATAAATTTATCACTGCCGAAGGCGGCTTCCACGGGCGAACCTTTGCCACGCTTACAGCGACAGCCCAGCCGAAGTATCACGAGGGCTTTTTGCCGCTGCTGCCGGGCTTTATCTATGTCCCCTTCAATGATGTCACCGCACTGGAGTCGGCCTTTAGCAACGAGGTGGCGGCGGTTTTAATCGAGCCGATCCAGGGCGAAGGAGGAATCAATATCGCTACTAAGGAATATCTGCAGGCGATACGCCGGCTCTGCGACCAGAAGGGTGCGCTTATGATAGTAGATGAGGTGACAACCGGCATCGGCAGGACCGGCAAATGGTTCGGATACCAGCATTACGATATCGAGCCGGACATAATAACGATGGCTAAGGCCCTCGGCGGGGGCGTGGCGATTGGTGCAATGATGGCTAAAGAGGAAATCGCCGCGGTACTTACCCCGGGCAAACATGCCACGACCTTTGGCGGCAGCGCCCTTGCCTGCGCAGCGGCAATTGCCGTTATAGAGACAATAGAAGAGGAAAATTTGATGGAAAATGCTGTCCGCCTCGGCCAATACGCCAAAGAAAAGCTCGCCGAGCTGAAGCGGAAGCACTTTATTATAGATAGTGTTCGCGGCATCGGCACGATGATAGGCGTTCAATTGACCGGCCCCGGCAAGGAGATCGTCGAAAAGTGTTTAGAGAAGGGCTTGCGGATAAATTGTACACATAATACGGTTTTGCGGTTTATGCTGCCGATGATTGTCACCAAGGAGCAGATTGACCAGGCCGTCGAAATCTTCGATGCCGTTTTAACGGAAAACTCGAAATGAGTTCAGAGTTCGTAGTTCATAGAATTCATAATCTACATCTACGAACAACGAACAATGAACAATGAACTATTAACTCAAATGAAAGATTTTCTTAGTATAAATGATTTTTCTACCGAGCAGCTCAAAAAGCTGCTGCAGCTAAGTATCGCACTGAAGAGGCTGTACAAGGCCGGCGGTCGTGACTTGTGCCTCTCCGGCAAGACGCTCGCCATGCTCTTTGAAAAGCCGAGCCTGCGGACCAGAATCAGCTTCGAGGTGGCGATGACGGACCTCGGCGGCAACGCAGTCTATGTCAAGCCTGAAGACATCGGCGGCATCGGCAAACGTGAGGTCATTAAGGACATCGCACGGGTGCTGAGCCGATATGTGAACGGTATAATGGCCCGAACCTTCGAGCACAGCGCCGTCACTGAGCTGGTGGCTTTTGCAACGGTGCCGGTGATAAACGCCCTTACGGACTGGTCACATCCCTGCCAGGCGATGGCCGATGTGCTTACGATTAACGAGCATTTTGGCCGTATGGATGGCATTAAGATTGCATTTATCGGTGACGGCAATAATGTGGCTCGTTCGCTTGCCTTTGCATGTAGCAAGCTGGGCATGAAAATGGTTATCGCCTCGCCGGAGGGCTTTGAGCTTGATGCCGAGACGATTCAAACGGCTAATCAAGAAACAATCTATAGCGTGAAGCAAACTGATGATCCACGCGAAGCTGTCGCTGGTGCCGATGTGATTTACACGGATACGTGGATTAGTATGGGCCAGGAGAGTGAAAAGCAGAAGCGTATCGCGGCTTTTGCAGGCTTTCAGGTCAATTCTGAACTGGTTAAGTTGGCGCCGGCGGGCGTAAAAATTATGCATTGTTTGCCGGCTTATCGTGGCTATGAGATTACTGATGAAGTAGCTGAGTCTGCCGATTCGATTATGTTTGACCAGGCCGAGAACCGCCTTCATTTCCAGCGAGCCTTATTAAAGAAACTTCTGGCCTGACGCCTCGATCCTTAATCCTCGATGCTCGCCTTTTATTCCCACGTAGGCGGTGATCCCATCATTGCATTAAGTTGCAATTCTTGAAACTATTATTATCTCCAAAAAGGTGGAAACCATTCCCATATTTTCCATACTGGTTTTTTCTTAGGCAAAATCACGCCGCGAACTATTTTGCTAAAAAAAGCATGCTGGCTCATTTCTTCCAAGGCCAGGACCATCCAATTATCCTTATGGAAGTTGTGCCATAGAAGTATTGTCCGGTCTTAAGTTGTCCGACAACATCTATCTCCACGTTCCCATTGTCAGGCACAGCGTCCAAAAAATTAGCAATACTAAAGGAAGCTAAAATGCTTATATATTTAATTCGGAATCTGTGGTATTCGAAAAAACATTGATACGTAGCTTCAATACCGCCTGGATAAAGCAGAAGCGTCTGATCGGTATCGATTTGCTCCTTTTTAATGCCTTCAGGTAATACAATCTGTGCCCATATCTGTCCCATTTTGCTATGTCGAATGATTACAGGCGGTAATATCAATAAATTGGCCTCAATTGGTTTAACGACATTTATAACAACTTTGTCCGGCTCAGAGTTTATCAATCCATCATTTACAATTAACTCGATGATATGCTCTCCAACCGAAAGTTCAAATGTCGCTTTAGCACTAATCGCGATTTTTTTCCCATCCATAATCCAAGTGTAAGTAAGTTCATCACCATCAGGATCGGTTGAGCCAGTGCCATCCAAGGTTACTTGTGCAAGTCCATCAATCCAGGCATAGACAGTCTGGTCATTGCCAGCATTAGCTATCGGAGCGGCATTTATTCCTTCCTCGGTCGATTGAATTAAATAGGGCTTATCTGGAATCGCACTGATTGATACATTGTCGGCCAACACAATAACTTTTTTACCACCTCCCAATTCGAGGGAGTAAGTGTCTTGGGGCAAAGCTCCAGGTTCGGGGATCACCTGTATTAAATAATCACCTGGTTTCGGGTCTAGAATGGCAAAGAAGTCGTCTGAATCACCATTTCCATCCAGGTCAACTTGTTGATATAGGGCACCTGGTATTTCATTTTGCTGACTACTAAGAATGTGCCCGGTCGGATCGGTAATGCTCAGGTGCACTGGTGATCGTGTGCGTCCCCAAAAGGCGGGAACCCCCGCATCCCCGGGTATGTTTTCCATATGGTAGCCACGAAGCTCCACATACTGCGAATTGTTGATTTCGTCTGGTGAGACCAAGTCGCCATCCGGATCAATATCTATCTGCCCTTTGCTCGCTTTCAGGTAGGCCGCCCATACCAGTTCGCTACAGTACCACATCTGATCAAGACCAAGTAGTGACACTTTTTCACCATTCTGTTTCTGGTTTGTTATAATACTATAGAGGTCGTATGCAAGACCGACTCTATCCGCTGCGAAGCTGACTGCAGCGTCTCTCGTAGCTTGGTCGGTCTTAACCCTAAGGACCTCAGCACAAGTTGTCCTTTCATAGAACCAATCTGAGAGAGGATCAAACGATACTACCCATGTCGGAGCTGGCAATGCCTCTATCACCATGTTTGACGCTTCATGGTATATGCCCACATGACTTCAGTATCAGGGTATCCTAGGAGTTTGTCCGAGTAATTGATTTAACCAGCATTATTTTGTTTTCTTTCGG
>CAZRNB010000094.1:0-11811 GCA_964601355.1 uncultured Pirellulales bacterium | reverse complement strand
CTGGACGTTTTGGCCTTTATAGACGTCCGTGCCCCAGATTCGGGCGGACAGCAGCTTTTCCGCTAATTGCCGATGAATAGAATTAGCCAAATCCTGAACGTTTGAGCCGACAGGCATCGTGAATGGCTCATTCATATCGGGAGGTTTGCCTGGCGGTTTTGCGTAAATTCGAATAATCCCCAATTGGCTATATATTACAGCTGGTAATTCCCCAAAGCCAGCGCCGGTCTTTGAAGAAACCTCGATAAATTTAAACGGATATTTGCACGATTTTATCAATTTTGTGAACGAGCCGGCAACGGCGATATCTGACTTTGTACAGATAGAAAAGGCCTTCTTGCCCAGAAAACTGCCCTGCTGGTTAATAGCCGGTTTCTCAGTATCTATCAATAAACTCCTTGATTCGAGGAAATCCAGACATATCCGTATCTGCTCTTGTGTGTTGGTGGACAAATCTATAACAATAGCTATCAAGTTGCAATGGCGGTACGTCCCAATCTGGCCGGGCGCGCTATAATCGGCAGTAATCGGCGGCATATCGATAATCTGAATCTGAACATCTTCAAATTTTAACATTCCCGGCACCGGGCCAGACGTTGCGAATGGAAAGTCGGCCACGTTGACATTCGCGTTGGTTAGCGCTGCCACGATGGAGCTTTTGCCGCAGTTTGGCGTGCCGATAAGAGCGACCTGGCCTGAGCCGGTACGGGGGATGTAGAAAATATCGGCGTGTTTGCCGTGGCCTTTCTGAGTAGAGACTTCCTTGAGCTTGCTGAGCTTGTGTCGCAGGTCCGCCTTTAGATGGTCGGTTCCCTTGTGTTTGGGCATAACCGCAAGCATCTGCTCCAGCGCAAGGATTTTCTCCTCGTTGGTAGTAGCCTGGCGGTACCACTGCTCAGCCTTAAAATAGTCTGGTGTAAGATTTGCGGGCATACATAACCACGGATTTCACGGATTACGCGGAATTGTATTAATCAGTCTTTTGTATTCCAATGAGCTTGCACCAAAATTTAATAGTAATCCTAAATTCAGGCTCGTTCCTTTTAAATAATTCAGTACTTGCGCCGTTTCAATATCAGATATAGCTTTGATTGCTTTCAGTTCAACAATTATTTTATCATAAACAATAAAATCACATACAAATTGTTTGGCAAATCTACCTTTGTAAATAATGTCAATAGGCTTCTGACGTTCATAAGGTATCTTTCTCAAATCAAATTCAATTGCAAGTGACTCTTCATAAACACTTTCGGCAAATCCTGCGCCGAGAATCTTATGAACTTCCATTGCGGCGCCGATAATGTCTCTCGTTAGTTCAGAGTATAGCAAGTCACTTTCAACCAAGATATATCCTTTTCCAAATCTGAGTAATCCGCGAAATCCGTGGTTTTAATTCCGTGTAATCCGCGAAATCTGTGGTTAAACTTTCTCTGCGACGAGGTCGCCGACCTGGCTGGTCGAGAATCCCATTTGGCCGGCGGCAAGGGATTTTAGCTTGTTGGCGGTGACATACATCACGGCTTTTTCCACAGCATCGGCTGCCTTTTCTTCGCCTAATGTCGCCAGCATCATTCCAGCAGCACAGATTGCAGCAAGGGGATTGATAACCCCTTTGCCGGTATATTTAGGAGCACTGCCGCCGATAGGCTCAAACATGCTGACGCCATGCGGATTTATATTGCCGCCGGCTGCAATACCCATGCCGCCCTGAATTATTGCGCCGAGGTCGGTGATGATGTCGCCGAACATGTTGCCAGTGACAATTACATCAAACCATTCCGGATTTTTCACCATCCACATACAGGTAGCATCAACGTGATAATATTCCCTTTTTATATCCGGATAATCGGCTTTGCCCATCTCGTGAAATGCCCGCTCCCACAGGTCATAGATATATGTCAGCACATTTGTTTTTCCGCAAAGAGCAAGCGTATTATTCTCCCCTTTGCCGCGTGCCTTTTTGCCGAATTTGCGGGTGTACTCAAAGGCATACCGCAGACAACGGTCAACCTGGAAACGCGTATAAACCGCGGACTGCACCGCAACTTCGTTCGGCGTTCCTTTCATCGTAATTCCACCCGTGCCGGTGTACGCATCACCGGTATTTTCACGCACGACCACAAAGTCTATATGCTCCGGGCCTTTATTCTTTAGCGGAGTCTGAACGCCGGGATAGAGCCTCACAGGTCTCAGGTTGATATATTGATCAAGCTCAAACCGTAGCCGAAGCAAAATCCCTTTTTCCAGAATCCCAGGCGGCACATCCGGATGGCCGATTGCGCCTAACAGAATCGCATCGAATTTGCGAAGCTCTTCGAGGGCGCCATCCGGCAGAATCTCGCCGGTCTTTTTATATCTTTCGCCGCCGAAATCAAAATTAGTCAAACCAACCTTGAATTTAAATTTACTTGCAGCGGCCTTTAATACTTTTACCGCTTCAGCAATTACTTCCGGCCCAGTCCCATCACCGGGAATTACAGCAATTTTATACACTTATTCTTCCTTTCACGTTTCTCAACTATAAATGTCCCCTACTGTCGTTCCCGCACAGGGGTCTTTGCCAAACAGGAGATTGCTTCGTCGCTTCGCTCCTCGCAATGACAAAGGTGGCTTTTTTATGTCATTGCGAGGCCTATGAAATAGGCCGTGGCAATCTCAAATGACACGATATAGTGTTTCACAATAGACCCGCAGGCGGAAATCCATTCATTTATACTCAAACTTTGAAAAAGGAACTTTGCCTTTTCCTCGCTCATCAACAAGCCAATTCTCTCGATACGCTGCCAAGTGTAATCTTATTCTACCCCGATATCTAATCTCGAATTTCTCAAGATTATCAAGAAAATATTTATATGGAACCTTCAAAATAACAAAGTTAGATTCACTGGCATCTTTAGCTCCAAGCAAATAATAGTATCTGTTTTTATTCTTTTTTATTTTTTCAATAGATAGGTCAAACCACCATGCTTCTCTTTTTGTCCATGATTTTTCCGGAGGATAGAGTCTTGATACCGCTACCATTTCAGAAGTCTGATAGCCTAAAACTTCTTCAAGATACTTCAGTCCTTTCTTTCTTGTGTCTGACATTAGTTGGCCCCCCTTACACTACCTTATCCAATTTTTGATTTTTGATTTGTCAATTTGCATCTTGATTTTGCTTTGTAGAAAACACAGAATTTGTCATTTCGAGCGAGCCGAAGGCGAGTCGAGAAATCTACATATAAAGCAGATTTCTCCACTTTGCGTCCCTCAGGGACGCTTCGGTCGAAATGACAGTAAGTCTTTTCTACAGAACATTTTTGACTTTTTAATCTTTGATTTTCTTTATATGTTCCAGTAGTCCACCATCGTTGATTATTTCCAGCGCAAAATCCGGCAGCGGATTAAACTTAATATCTATACCTGCTGTTTTATTTTTAATCAAGCCGGCTTTGAAATCAATTTTCAACTCATCGCCATCATTGATTTTTTCAATGGCGTCCGGCGATTCAATTACATAAAAGCCATTATTGATGGCGTTTCGATAGAAGATTCTGGCAAAAGACTTGGCGATTACGGTCTGCACGCCTGCACCGCGGATTGCCCAGATAGCGTGCTCGCGGGATGAGCCGCAGCCGAAATCCTCGCCGGCAACAATTACATCGCCTTTCTCGACCTTCTTGACAAACCCTGCATCTAAATCTTCCATACAATGCTTAGCCAGTTCGGCTTCGTTATCGGTATTTAGATACCGAGCAGGGATAATCTCATCTGTGTTTATATGATCTCGTTTGTAAACATGCGCTTTAGCCATTGTTATTCCTTCTCCTCTTGACTCATTCTTCTCTCAACTTCATATTTAACATAAGTTTGAGCATATTGATACCATTTACCCACCGCACCGATCACCAGCAGCACCACCGTCAGCAATTGAAACAAGATAAGTGTCGTACTGATGTTGCGACCGACAACCATCAAGAGCAATGTTATCAGACTGCACGCTGCCGACACCGTGAACAAAACCGCGAAAAATTTCGATGGTTTCTTTGTCTTTTCCATAATATGTCACTAATTACATAAAATTTTTCGGATTTGTTATTTATCCTTCTATCGCGATTGCTGCTGAGAAGCCGATTGGGTGGCATCCTCATCCAGATGCCGTTTATCGGGACGGGGATGGTTTTCCACCCGGCTAAACACATACATTACTTCTCTGTAACCGGCAGCCGCAATATCGTCAGTGAATTCGGCTTGAACTCACAGGAAAATTCCGCACCCGCTACAGCAAGCTCCGATTCGACCGGCACAACTACGTTTGGATTGTCGAGCGTATTTTCTGCGGTAGCATCGGCATGGCTGAGCGTAATGACCTTTGCCTTATCACCTATCTTAATAAGTCCCTTGATTGTAATAGTTGCGGTTGTAGGCGACGGAGTCGGATTAACAGCCTTGATGATAAGCTCGCCCTTCTTCTGATCCAGACCAGCAAGGGCGTAGAGCTGCTGAACCTGGGCTGGCTTAGCAGGCTGCTGAGCTGATGCATCCTGGCCTCGACGTGGCATAGTTGCAGGAATCCCGGCAAGCTCCACCTGAGGCGACAGCACATGCGTTTTGAGAGCAACGTCTGGGTGATTAAGGGCAAATAGCTTCTGGACTTGGTACGAAGAACGGCCGACGCTACGGGAGCTATCGAGCAGGATCAGATTCACCGGCCAGTCTCGTTTATTGACGTTTTCAAAAAGAGGTGCATACGAGCACATGACCACGATGTCAGAGTTGCTCTCCATGTTCAGCATGAAAACCGCCTCTGAAAGTGCACCAAGCAAATTGCCCTGGCCAACGCCTCGATTAACGGCATACTCACCAACGTATATTTTCGGGCCTTTACGATCAGCGTTATCATAGTGGTTGGCCATGCCAAAGAAGCGGCCGGGATTTACGTAGTAATGGTCGTCAGCGACCTCAACCGGCAAGTCTTGAAACCGGGTGTCCGCTATGGTGATAATCTTCGGGTAGCGAGCCTTGATAGCGTCATAGAAGACTTTGTAGCGCGCCTGATAGTCCTGGCCGCGGTTCTCATTGCCGATCTCTACATACTTGAGATTGAACGGCTCCGGATGCCCGTTGGCAGCACGCTGTGCACCCCACTTGCTGGTAACAGGACCTATGGCGTATTCGATCGCGTCCATCGCTTCTTGCACGTAATTCTGGATGTCTTGCTCGCTGCATATCTCAGAGCGTCGTGCCTGGCAGCTCATGCCAGCGTTACAAACGTACATCGCCGCAGCACCGATGTCCTCGGCTAACTGAAGATATTCGTGATAGCCCAATCCATAGGTGTTGTAATAGCCCCAAAGGTCAAAGTCACCGCGGCGCTGGGCAATGTCACCAATAGAATCTTTCCAGCGAATGCGATTATAGAGCGAGGCCCCTTCCACGACACAGCCGCCGGGGAATCGCAGGAATCCAGGTTTAATATCCGCCAACAACTGCGCCAAGTCGAGACGCATGCCGTTTGGGCGGTTTTTGAATGTTTTGCGAGGGACAAGTGATACCACATCGAACCAAATAGTGCCCGGCTGCGAGAGCGTCAGGATGAGACGTCCTTTGGGATCAGATGCGTCGGGTTTTAGGCTCTGGCTGTACTTTTTCCAGGCACCACCAACTCCGGCAACCGTTGCTTTAGCATACACCTTGTCGCCGCTCTGGCTCTCTAAAGAGACTATCACATCCAATTTCGAGTCACCTTCGGTTCGGGCGTAGAAGCTTAGGTCGTACAATTCACCGGCCTGAAAGTTAATGCCCCAATATCCGTCATTTCCTACTCCACACCGCTTTCCAGCACTTTTGATTGTAAGACGCAATGAATGGGGATTGCGCTCATTAAGCGGTGAGGCAGTATCCTGCTGGATAGTTCCCTCGGCACCATCCGAGGCAACTAATGACCAGCTCGGCAGATTGCTGTCGAACCACAGGCGGGTCCTCCATCCCAAAGGCGTGAAGACATTGTTGGCATCGACACGCCAGCCCTGCGGAATAGTATTAGCCTCGAAGTCGCGGTTCTCAACAAGCTCTGCGTAGAGTCCGCCATCTCCGGCGTGATTTATCTCCTCGAAGAAGAATCCGTAAAGTTCCGGGCTAACGGCTACTCGCGGAGCGTTAGCATCAATCTGAACAGCTACGCGTTCCGCGACCTCATATATGCCTGCTGGCCCGGCGGCATTTTCTGCAATCCCGACATTGATAACAGAAAGCATCAAAAAAATGGCAACGGTCAGTTTCATAGTTTGCATGGTAGTGTCTCCTTTCTTTTCTTTTTCCAGATAATAATTAACATGTTCGACGATTTGAATTTACTTATAAAAACTTTCTTGGATCTGTAAGTTTTCCTTCAATTGCACTCGCGGCGGCTGTGGCGGGACTTGCAAGATACACCTCGCTTTTTGGATGTCCCATTCGGCCAACGAAGTTTCTATTTGTTGTGCTGATGCACTTCTCGCCCTCGGCTAACACGCCCATAAAACCGCCTAAGCATGCCCCGCAGGTCGGGGCAGAAATTACGCAGCCGGCCTCGTAAAATATATCGAACAGGCCCTCATCTTTTGCCTGCTTCCAGATGCTCGGCGTAGCCGGCACAATAATAGTACGGATTGCCGCCTGCTTTCCCTTAAGGATTTTTGCTGCGATTCGCAGGTCCTCGATTCTGCCGTTCGTGCAGCTGCCGATGTAGGCCTGGTCCATCTTTTTGCCGGCACACTCGGTAACAGGAACAGCGTTGCTCGGCAGGTGCGGCAGAGCTACCATAGGCTCTATCTTTGAGCAATTAAACTCCTCAACCGCCACATATTCAGCATCTTTATCCGATTCAAAAATGGTATACCGACCTGTCATTGCGAGCCCGCCTCCTGCGGGCGTGGCAATCTCCGATTTACGGCTGGTTGAGATTGCTTCGGTCGCTTCGCTCCCTCGCAATGACGCAGAAAGATGCTCATCAAGATAGTGTTTTGTCACCTTGTCGAAGCCGATTATGCCGTTTTTCGCACCGGCTTCGATAGCCATATTCGTTATGGTCATTCTTGCTTCCATCGACATATCGGCAAGAGCCGGGCCGACAAACTCCATAGCTCGATAGAGCGCACCATCGACGCCTATCCTGCCGATGATTTTTAGGATAACATCTTTGCTATACACGCCGTGGCCGAGTTTTCCATTGAGGATGAACTTCATTGAAGCCGGAACTTTGAACCAGAGGTTGCCCGTAGCAATCGCTGCTGCAAGGTCGGTCGAGCCGACTCCTGTGCTGAAAGCTGCGAACGCTCCATGCGTGCAGGTGTGCGAATCCGGCCCGATAATGACTTCGCCGGGCCGAATATGGCCCTGCTCCGGCAGCAGTGCGTGACACACGCCGGCTCGTCCGAGCCTGTAGTAGTATTTTATGTTGTGGCGTCTTGCCCAGTCGTCGAGGCGTTTATGCAGATCGGCACTTTGAATATCTTTAGCTGGCTGGAAATGATCGGGCGTTACAACAATTTTTTCTCTATCGAATACTTTGTCGATGCCTTGTGCTTCGAGCATTTTTATCGCCGCCGGCCCAGTGACATCAATAAAAAGCACAACATCGAGTTTTGCATCAATAAGCTGCCCCGGCACAACCTTCTTTTGCCCCGATGCTCTAGCTAAAATCTTTTCAGTTATAGTCATAGACATAAATATTTATCCTTATCCTGTATTGCCTGCCCTCCATAGCCAGCATGGCGTCGGAGGTTCATTCCCATAACTATATCCGTCTTTCATTCCTCATTATTGATTTTTGTATTTAATTTTTGCTCTAAACCATCGATCCACTCTTTAACCTTTTTTATCATATTTGGCATGCCTATCTTCTCATAGAGCGCCATCGACTTGCCCCAATATTCGATTGCCTTCTTAAAATCACCTCGTTCTCCATAAATCAGCCCAAGATTGCCATAGTCAACTGCCATACCTTCAAGCAAACCTAGATTTATCTCAATTTCTAGTGACTTTTTATGCATCTCTTCAGCCTTATCTAGTTTACCTTGCATCCGGTAAATCACGCCAAGATTTCCATAATTCCCAGATATTCCCTGAGGGCTACCAATTTTTTTACAAATCTTTAATGACTCATGATGCATTTCTTCAGCTTTATCCAACTCACCTCGAGTTTGATAAATCAGCCCTAAATTGCTGTACTCGATTGCTATTCCTTCCTTGTGACCAAGCTTATTTTCAATCTCCAGCGTCTTTTTATGCATCTCTTCGGCCTTATCCAGCTTACCCTGCATCCTGTAAATCTTTCCAAGATTTCCATAATTTCCTGCTATTCCCTCAAGGTCGCCGAGTATTTCGTAGATATCTAAGGATTTTCGATACATTTGTTCAGCCATATCAAGTTGATCACGCTTATGATAAATGATACCAAGGTTGCCATATTGACTTGCCATTACCTCAATCAAGCCAAACTTTTCGCTAATCTTCAATGACTTACAGTGCATTTCTTCGGCTTTATCCAAGTCGCCCTTAGTTATATAAATCACTCCCAGATTGCCTAGTGCACCCGCCTGCCAAGTATCATTCTTTGCTTTAAAACTAAGCTCGTATAACGTTAGATACGCCTTCTCAGCATCAGCCAACCTTCCCTGTAGGCGGTATATACGACCGCTTTGATTCAGTGAAAACAAATCGTTTGGCTCTAACCTAAGGATTTCATCTACTGTAGTTTCCGCAATACTTAAATCACCTCGTAAGAATGCTATCGCCGAAATTTCCCGATTCCTCTGGATAAGCGCATCTCTATTCTTATTCCTTTCTTCAATCAACAACTCCAGCATTTGAACTGTATCACCACTGATGCGCAACTGTTCCAAAGCCTTTTCTGCATCTGGTCGATTGCCATGAGCCTCCAATTTCTTTACCCGTTCCAGTGCCTTAGCTAATTGCTCTTTGAGTTGTTCGACTTCAACCTTCAACCACCCTTGCGTTTTCGCCGACGCTATAAGATTATTTATAAGATCTTTATCTGCGTTTCCGTCCTTTTCCTTTTTGGGCGTAAAGTGCAATACAAGAGGCACCAATCCAACCACAGCCGCTACAATAACTCCTGCCACAAGAAGTTTGTGATTCCTAGTCCAGGGCTTTTTTAATTGACGTTTCATATCTTTTTCTGCACTTTTTGCATTTTGCTCTGTAATTTTGCCTTTTGATTTTTGACTTTTCTTTGTTGAAAAGACACACTGTCATTTCCACCGAGAGGTGTCCTGTGGAGACCAAAGCGGAGAAATCTATTCAATAGCAGATTTCTCGACTCGCCTTCGGCTCGCTCGAAATGACATACACTGTTTTTTTTCAAAGCATTTTGATCATTAATTTTCTATTTGTCTTCCCTCAAATTAGATCATGACTACATAAACCATCGCCGTACCGGCGACGGCTAAACAGTCCCCAAATCCGTGTTAATCTGCGAAATCCGTGGTTCAAATTTCTTTCTCAAAGTTCAACTTTGAGGCCCGGCTCTTCGCCTTTATTCTGAACTGCGACCATGCGGTTTATCGCATCAACGTAGGCTTTGGCGCTTGCTTCGATAATATCGGTAGAGATACCTCTGCCAATAAAGGTTCTGCCATCCCTTCGGCCCGGCTCAGGGCAAGTTTCAGTGATTCTCACGGTTGCTTCGCCGAGGGCTTCTTTACCGCCCGTGATAGCGCGAATCGAATAGCTTTCCAGCTTCGGTGACAAGCCGGTCGCTTCCTTTATTGCCTCGTAAGCAGCATCGACAGGGCCGTCGCCACAGGCGGCGGCTTGCCTGACTTCGTCCTTAATTTTCATCCTGACACTTGCGGTTGGCAATGTCCCCGTGCCGCAGGCAACGTGCAGGTACAAAAGCTCAAAGGTGTGCTCCACAACAACACGGATTTCGTCATTGATTATCGCCGCTAAGTCCTCATCGAAAACCTCTTTTTTCTTGTCGGCTATCTCTACAAATCTCTGGTAGGCCTGCTCAAGCTCCTGCTTATTGAGTTTATAGCCAAGCTGCTCACATCTCTTTGCAAAGCCATGCCTGCCGGTGTGTCTGCCAAGCACCATACGCGAGCCGACAAGGCCGATGCTCTCCGGCGTCATAATTTCGTAAGTTGAGCGCTCCTTTAATACGCCATCAATGTGAATGCCGGCTTCATGCGCAAAGGCATTGACGCCAACGACAGCCTTATTCGGCTGGATGACAAAGCCGGTCAGATGCGAGACCAACTGGCTGGTGCGGTAGATTTCCTTTGTATTAATGCCGGTTCGCAGCGGCTTTGCACCGGCTTGTGAGAAGAAATCAGCTCTGGTACGGATGGCCATAACTATTTCTTCCATCGCCGCGTTTCCTGCACGTTCACCGAGGCCGTTGACGGTGCACTCGACTTGGCGGGCGCCGTTTCGTACGCCGGCCAGTGAATTCGCTACCGCCATGCCGAGGTCGTTGTGACAGTGTGTGCTTATCACGCACTTGTCTATGCCGGGGACATCGGATTTAAGCTGGGCGATCAGCCTGCCATATTCGTACGGCAGGGCATAGCCGACGGTGTCTGGAATATTTAATGTGGTCGCACCGGCCTCGATGACAGCGGTTAAAACCTCGATAAGAAACGGCATCTCGCTTCTGCAGGCGTCTTCCGGCGAAAATTCAACGTCACTGGTGAAGGACTTTGCGTATTTGACCGCCTCAACAGCCATTTTCAGCACTTCATCGGGGGTTTTTTTCAATTTAAACTCCATGTGAATCGGCGAAGTTGCGATGAAGGTATGTATGCGCTTCTTTTGAGCCGATGCAATTGCCTTTCCGGCCGCTTCGATATCATCCTGGTTTGTTCGTGCCAAGGCTGCAATAACAGGGCCAGCAACCTCCTCGGCTACACGTCGGGTAGCCTCAAACTGAACCGGCGAAGAAATCGGAAAGCCGGCCTCAATTATATCCACGCCCAAAACCGCCAGTTGATGTGCAATTTCGAGTTTTTCGCTGATTGAAAGAGAAGCGCCCGGCGATTGCTCGCCATCACGTAATGTGGTATCGAAAATTAATACTATTTCTTCAGACATCTGTATTTTCTCCATGATTTTTAGCTAATTTGGCTAATTATGCCGAGATTAGGCCAAAAATTCCACGAATTTACGAAAAAAACGATTAGAAACAGTGATTTTGTGCGGATGGTTATTGCGCCTTGCGGCGCAAAAGGAAAGCAGGCAGGCTAAAGATAGCCTTGTGGAAAGAACAAGTTTTACATGTCTTCATCATTAAGAAGATTATACAAAATTAATACCTCTTTGCAAGTTTAAAAATTTTAAACCACATAACCGGTCCGGATCGGCGTATCCTCTTTGGCGGATTCAGCAGGTTTATCAGGCGCAGACTTGACGGCCGCAGCGCAAAAAACAAGGGAGACAGCGACCCCCCATTATATCGTTCTTGGCCGGTCGGCCTGCCCCCCTTAGAGAGAAGGAAGGAGTATTATGCTAAAACGTCCAAAGATATACATGCTCCTTCGGACAAAAGCTTCCATTGAAAATATAATCTATTTTTCACAAAGGTGCAAACAAACAAATGCAAATTTATTCTTTTTTATTTTCTACATATTGCAGGAAAGATTGTGTGCTTCGGGCCATCAATAATGTAATATTGATATTATTGGCTTGCCATCACGCTATTTCTCTATAATACGCTTTATTGATTAGAATTTTTTGATTAGGCATAGATTTCGTCAAGTCCATTTTCCACAAATACTTAGAGCCTATCCGAATAACCCGCTCTATTGCGGCCGGCTGCAAAGTTTGATG
>CAZRNB010000093.1:0-12030 GCA_964601355.1 uncultured Pirellulales bacterium | reverse complement strand
CTTACATGAAAGGCAATTTTTATGCCAGTTCTACCTACAAACAGCAGGTGCACCCAATTCTTTCAAGAGTTCTATCACCTCCATGTAGGTATGTAGGTTGAACCTTGCATAAGACTGCTTGATTCCAACCCTGATTGAGTAAGAAGTTTGGGGAAGGACTTTAAATAAATCTTCATCCGTCCAATCATCACCAATAGCTAATATGAAATCAAAATCGTTTTTTGAGAGAAACCGCAAACCGGCAGTTCCTTTATTTACACCGCCGCATCTTACCTCGACTACTTTACTTCCCTGCAATATCTGTACATCTATGTTGGCTGTAAAACTAACTAAGTCATCCACGAGCTCTTTTGATCGCATTGAACTCAATTCAGGATCAGACCTACGATAATGCCAGACTATAGAAAATTCTTTTTCTTCTACAAATGCGCCGGGGACTCTATTTGCATAGATTTGAAGTATGGGGAGAATTGTGGGTTTCCAATTATTGTTTAGAGGTTTTATTAACTGCCAGTCTTGGCTTTTTTCTTTGGTCCATACACCGTGCTCTGCTACCAATCCAACGTTAAGCGAGCTAAACCAGCGTTGCATTGTGTTCTTGTCACGTCCACTTATTAACACAATCTCGTTTCTTGGGTGTTGCGAAAGGTTCCTTAGGATTGTCAGAAGCTCGTCAGATGGTTGGACCGCTTGTGGGTCATATGCAAATGGAACAAGTGTCCCATCATAGTCGAGAAAAATCAGTCTTCGCCCGGCTTGTTTGAAATCTTTTATGAGCTGCTCTTTTGTAGGAGCTTCCAACAATTTAGACCGGAGTTTTTTTTGCTCTGCCTTGACAGAAAGCAACTCACCAAGAAAATCATCTGCCCATTGGACGACGTCATAACGTTTGAGCCTGTTCTGCATAATTTGGTTACGCTCTATCTGTTCTTTTTCGGGCATTTCAAGCGCTTGTTTCAGAGCATCGGCGATTTCCTCGATGTTGTTGGGATTTATCACAACGGCCTCAGCCAGCTCTTTTGCTGCACCTGCCATTTCGCTGATTATCAGAACTCCTGTTTTATTGGTTCTGGATGCAATATATTCCTTTGCTATGAGGTTCATGCCATCTCGCAGAGGGGTAATTAAAGCGACAACGCTGGCCGCATACAGCGAAACGAGAGGTTGAAACGACATGAATTTATATTGATACAGTATGGGAGTCCAGCCAATGGCGCCGAATCTTCCGTTGATTTTTCCTACAAGCTCATCTATCTGATTTTTGATTTGTTGGTAATGTTCTACTGCCACGCGGGAAGGTACTACTATCAGAACCAGGACCACTTTCTTTTGCCATTGGGGATTTTTCTCAAGAAAAAACTCATAGCCCTGCAATCGATTGAGAATACCTTTAGTGTAGTCGAGGCGGTCAATCGAGAGAACAATTTTGAAGTTCTCCAATGTTTTCAAGGACTCGTCTTTTTGCGACCCTAAGGTAACTGCCTCTGTGTGGAATTTTTGAAAGTCGATTCCCATTGGAAAGGTGTCAACCTTCACAAGCCGGTTGGGAAGAAGAATATTTCCCATATTATGTTCGTAGCCCAAAATGCGGAGTACGCACCGAAGAAAGTATTGAGTGTAGTCATGAGTGTGAAATCCAATGAGGTCGGCTCCTAATATGCCTTGCAGTATCTCGCTGCGCCAGGCAATTGGAAGAAGTCGAAATAATTCAAAAGATGGGAAAGGTATGTGAAGAAAGAATCCTATGGGAATGTGCGGTTTCTTATCTCTTAGAAGTTTTGGGAGCAGCATAAGGTGGTAGTCGTGTATCCATACAACATCGTCAGGTTGCATTACATTAGAGACGACCTCGCAGAAGATTTGATTGACGCATTTGTAATGGAGGTAGAAATCATTCTGATACACGGCGTTGGATGGGAAGTAGTGAAACAAAGGCCAGATTGTTTTATTGCAGAATCCATGGTAGAATTTTTCCATTGACCTTTCCGTCAGAAAGACGGGGTATGAGCGAAATTCGGATAGAGCCTTGGACGTTACTTGTTCCTGTATCTTATTATCTTCAACAGTGACGCCGGGCCAGCCAACCCATCTGTAGTCGGACTTGGTGAAAGAAGAGCCTTTCAAAGAATCCAAGTATGCGCTCAAACCCGAGACGAGACCTCCTGCGCTTTCTTGAAACTTCAACTCGCCTTTTTCTTGTGTTATCAAGATAGGCAACCTATTAGAGACGACCAGCAACCTCATTGAACTTTTCCTTCAAGATACAATTACACAATGATAGTGCTTGAATGTACCGTAGTCAAATGCTACGTACTTAATATTTAGCCCCGCGTTTTACACGGGGTTTTTGGAGATTAGCGGATGCCGGCAAGCCAATATTGCGCAAGGATAGCAAAGTCCAGAAAATTGATGATGCCGTCTGGATTAGTGTTTAAGGTCATATCGGCTTTTTCGTTCCAGTTGGGGGATTGAGAAACGGAAAGCCAGGCCTTGGCAAAGGCAGACAGGTCTAAATAGTTCACTTTATTGTCACCACCCTGGGGAGCGATGTCAGCAATAATATCGGTTACAGGCGCGAAATAAAGAGCAGGCTCATCTTCTAAAAACATGCCGCCGCCTCGAAGGACTAAATTGAAATCGACAAAGAGGTTCATGCCTATTATGCCGTCAACAGTGCCGCCTTCAGGAGAAGAAACGTCCAGTAAAATCACGGGGACATTGGTGTAGCTGAGCCATTCGCCGATTGCAGGTATTTCGATTGAATCAATATAAAAGCCTGGTGCCATGACGGTTTCGCCGGTAACGTCTTGTATCTCAACCTCAAATTCCGGTTCGTTAGGCTTTAACCTGAGCCGAGCTGCGATGCGTGAGCCAATAACCGTTACTTGAGCGCCTGTATCGAGGAGAAAACGGCCTTTGTCAATAGCGCTGTTTTCGCCTTCGACCAAATCCACGCTGTGAACAAAGAACAGGCTCTGGGACAAATTGCTGATTATCACAGAGGGACTCATCGGCGGAAACTCAAAAAAGTCCTCGAGAGTGGGAATATATTGTACGCCCATGGCGCCGCCAGGTCGAAGCTCAAGCGGCACAACATTGGAGTATGAGGGAATACATGGGTCGTCATGCTCATAGAGCAAAATATCCGGGCCAGTGAATTCTTCGATGTTACGGACGACAGTTATCTTGTGGTCGTTATTAATGAAGGTTGTGAAAAAAACACTTAACGGTGTGCCGATAGCGGTTGTAAAGTCAGGTTTGCTGCCAGGATCCTGGCTGATCACTGTTGCTACATTGCTCTGGCCGACCATTTGTGATGTGTTCAACAGCAGCTCATTCGGGTCCAGGCTGCTAAGCCCATCAACGAAAAGTCCGAGTGGCTGACTCACCCATGCGTCAACCGTGCCTATCACACCTGCAATGGTGCTGGTGTTTGAAGTCACCATATTTGGGAAGCCGTTAAATAGTCCCGCTTGAGTGGCAGCCGCGTAACTCATCACATGGGCGCTTGAGCCTGTATCAAGGATGCCGATAACATAGTCCGTCTGAGGATTAACACCTTGCGGATAACGGCCCACTACCGATGTTTCCACCACGGCATCAAGCTCAAGGTCGTCAAGACGCTTATCAGTGATTGAGATGGCAATCCACGGCACAAAGCCGTCTATCGGCGGTGAATCAATGGTATAAGCAAGGATTGGTTCAGCCAAAGTGTTTGCCGTATCAAAGCTTTTTATCTGAGTAATACTATCTTCTGGAAAGGCCAATCTTTGGGACGGCTGTCTTAGAACGATTTTCTTCTGTATGCCTTTGAATTGGCCGACTCGATTATCGCGAAGAGGTACAGATTTTGCCTTTGGATAGTATATTGCTTTTGTGCTTTTGCCGCTTGAAACACGCCAGTTGGCCTCATATCGCACCCATTCAGAGTGGTCTGCCGAGACCTGTGGAGTCCAACAAAAAAGGGCAATAAACAACACAAAGAGCCATACGCGGGTTGAACTTTGCATAGTTGTTCCTTTCATCTCTCCAACGGTTACTAATATACTTTATATTATAACAGATGTGGCCGGTATATTTTTGTAAAAAAAGAAAAAATGAAGGTTAATACCTTTGTCTTCTGATTTCTTGTAATTACCCACTCGCTGACGCTCGTGGCTCTGTCTTCTGTCCTCTATCTTCTGAAAGAATCCTTGACTGAAATGGCGTTTTAACGTATTAAAGAATATTGATTTCTGTCCCCGTAGCTCAATTGGACAGAGCGTTGGCCTCCGGAGCCAAAGGTTGTGCGTTCGAGTCGCACCGGGGATAATCAATTGCTCTTTTCTATCATACATTTGTGCGTTGTAGCTTTTTTTGTTTATAAACCATTCAGTTCTATAATCCTTTTTTTAATCGCTTATCTTCTATCATTATTATAGGACTACTGCAAATATAGATAATACACAACTTTTCTGAATATATTCTCTATATTAACTAAAGATTTTTTCTTGCTCTCTCCGATAGTAATATGACAGATATATGTTGCCTATGTTATCATATTGAATAGGAAAATATAGCCAAATGAAAATATAGGTAATATTCAAAAGAATGCAATTTAAGGATATGAATTATGGTAAAGTCAAACATTATAGAGAAATATCTTGAATCATTGTTACGAGGTGATCGAAAAAATTGTCGTTCCGTCATTGAGGAAATTCTTCAAAGCGGAATACCGGCAAACTCCGTTTATATTGATGTTATTTGGCCGATTATGATGGAGGTCGAAAAACTTGTACGCAGGGACAAAATCACTAATATACAGGAACACTTGGCCACGCGAATCAATCGTACGATAGTAGATCAATTACAAAATAAGCTGCCGCGTCGGCCGGAAAAGAAGAAGAAAATAGTCGTCTGTTGTGCTGCAAACGAACTGCAGGAGCTCGGTGCTCAAATAATGGTAGATTTGTTCGAAAGTAACGGATGGGAAGTTCGATTCTTGGGTGGTGGTTTGACTAATGACGATATTCTCGCTTATGTGAACGAATATGCTCCAGACATTTTGTTGATCTATGGGACCATGCCAAAGCAGGCACCGGAGGTTCGAAGGCTAATCGATACTATAAAGGCTGTGAATGCCTGGCCACATTTGCGAATAATGGTTTCAGGGGGGCTTTTCAGCCGGGCAGAAGAGCTTTGGGAGGAAATTGGGGCTGATTTGTTTATCGCCACGATACAGGAAGCCATTCAGGTTGCGTCAGATTATGATGAAATTCCGCGCTGCGAACGAAGAACCATAAACCGACGAAAAAAAAGACGCCTGGCAGCACTAAATCAAGGCACAGAACTTCAAGAAACATCGGCAAGAGTTTTTTGAGGCTGTCTAAAGCAAATACTGCTGCATCTCGCTTATGGCTGACAGCAAAAAGAAGGTTAAGGATTGCATTTCCCAGGTGCAAATGCTTTAACAAATTTTGTTATTGCTCTTTTCGCTGCTTGGAGTTTTAATATTATTGGCCGTGCTAAGCGGGGTGCTAGCGGTACCCTGTACTCGCAATCCGCTACAGCGAGGCTGAATTCTTTTCAGAGGATTGGTTGAGCTGGGTCACTACTGCCGCAAGTGACATTGACAGCCGGGTCCCATGCAAACGAACGGCGTGAACCTGGTCAGACCGGGAACGGAGCAGCCATAAGCGTTAGTCCGTTGTGCTGTGGAATAACCAGGCTTGAGTCGTCTGTGGCAGCAAATCCAGCAATATCAATTCGAAGAAAAGTGCACGGCCATTTAACAAAATATTCAGCAAAGATAGTTTTAGCCCTGCCATTCCTGTCCTGAGCAAGGTCGAAGGATATGGCAGGGTTTTGTTGTCCATTGTGCCGGTCATAAGGTGGACGACGTTTAGCCCTGCCATTTATTGGCAGGGTTTTAAGTGCTGCCGTAAAAGAATTGTGCCGGTTGAAGTTCTTGCGGAAAAATACCAACTATTGGGTAGCAAATGCCTGTTATAATTTATTGAATTTCAGCCGATAATGAATATTGTGGGTGGGAAAATTTCTTTGTGCTTAAGTATTGTTCTTTGGAATATGTTTATCTGCCGCGAATTTGATACTTCTCATTTTTAAACAGTTAAATAAATTTGGTTAACTATATAGGGTAACCTATGAATCTTACAGAACTAAGTATCGAGAACTTCAGATCATTCGAAAATGAAACGATACATTTTGACGATTACACGTGTTTCGTAGGACCAAACGGATCTGGTAAATCGGCGATACTTATGGCCCTGAATGTATTCTTCCGAGAAAGTGCGTCAACGCAAACAGATGTGCTGGAGCTTGGCGAAGAGGATTTCCACCATCGCAATGTTAAAAAACCTGTGAAGATTACGCTTACCTTCGAGAGTCTATCGGAAGAAGCCAAGAAAGATTTCCAACATTACTATCGACAAGAAAAGTTAGTTCTATATGCCATAGCAGAATGGAACGAAAAGGAAAGAAAGGCACCTGTTAAGCAGTGTGGTTCGAGACTCGTAATGGAACAATTTGCACCGTTTTTTGAAGCTATCGAAAAAAGCGAGAAGGTTGTGGAGCTTCGCGAAATCTACAGGCAAATGCAAGATAAATTCCCTGACCTACCCAACATCACAACAAAGGACGGTATGACTTCTGCTCTGAGAGAGTATGAAGAAAAGCATCCACATTTATGCAAACTCATGGATGATTCAAGTGAGTTATATGGATGGACGCGTGGACAGAACAGACTAGCGAAATATATTCAATGGGTATACATCCCAGCAATTAAGGATCCATCAAGCGAACAGGAAGAAGCGAGCAAGACAGCCTTGGGAAGATTGCTGGCAAGAACAGTTCGTACAAAATTAGATTTTTCAGACGAGATAGACTCGGTTAAAGCAGATGTGGTAGAAAAATATAGGCAGATGTTGGAAAAGCAAAATGACGCTTTGAACGGTCTCAAGCTTTCGATGGAAAACCGTTTAAAGGAATACGCAGGGGGCCATGCACGTCTGGAATTGCAGTGGCATTATGATGAAAAACAATCTATAAAAATCAGTGATCCTACTGCTTGGGCACAGATAGGGGATGGTCCATTCATTGGGGAGGTAGCGAGGTCTGGTCATGGGCTCCAGCGAGCATTCCTGGTAACGCTCATGCACGAGTTGGCAGGTAGCGAAACACAGGGAGGGCCTAAGCTCCTGTTGGGATTTGAGGAGCCCGAACTATACCAGCATCCGCCACAAGCCAGACGATTAGCGGTTGTATTGGAGAATTTGTCATCTCCGGGGGGCAACTCACAGATTATCGTGACAACACACAGCCCATACTTTGTCTCAAGCAAGGGTTTTGAGAATATCAGAATGGTTAGAAAAGAAATCAGTGGTAGAACACAAGTTACGGCGACTACTTTTGTTGATCTGGAGAAATGTCTGAGCGAGGCTCTATTTGAGAAGCCGAAGTCACCAAGTAGCCTTATGGCAAGGCTTGGACAAATTTTAGAGCCTTCACAAAATGAATTGTTCTTTACATCAGCGGCGGTTTTGGTTGAGGGACAAGAAGATGTAGCTTATATATCGACGCAATTGGTCTTATCGAATCAAGTAAGAGAGTTCAGAGAGCTTGGATGTCACTTCGTAGTAGCAGACGGAAAAACAAATATGAGTAGGCTAGTAGCTATAGCTTCGAAACTGGATATTCCATTTTTCATAATATTTGATTCGGATGGTGATGAGAATGATCCTAACGAACGATCTAAGCATGAGAGAGATAATCTATGTCTCATGCGCCTATGTAGAATAAAGGAACCAAAAGCGTTTCCAGACGAAATGTTCTGGTGTGAAAATATGGTTGTTTGGCCAAAAAAGATACTTGAATCTGTTCGGGAGGACGTTGGCAAAGAAGCATGGGAATCTGCACAAAATAGCGCTAGAAATAAATATGGGCTGACAGAAGATGTCAAAGGTAAGAACAGCATGTTGGTGGCTTATACTCTTGAGGAGCTTAAGGGTGAAAATAAAGAGTCGAAGTCACTCATAAAACTGTGTGGTCAGATACTCCAATGGGCGTCAAAAATACTCGTGAGTAAATCTGGATAGAAAGGCAAAAAAACCTCTCAAAGTAGAAGATTTGAATGAGAGAAAAAGCTATGCCCGATAGAGATGTAAAGACGATTCAGGATTTGATCTACTATCAGTATGCCAAGATTGTAGCAAGAAGTGCGTTCCGTGTATCTGATGGTAAAGAAGCAAAAAGTTTACACTACGGTTTTATAAAGAAGACATTCAGAGAACTGAAAAGCGGTGCAAAGTTATGGTCGGAGATAACGCGAGAAGATTGGCAACTTGTCGAGGCCGAGAAAAGATGTGCTTATTGCGGAGGTGAAAGTGACCTTCATAGAGAGCATATCGTACCAAAGTCTTTGAGGATTCGGCCTGAGTGTATGACCTGCGATATTATTCAGGGAATACACAACCAAATATGGGCATGCAGCAGATGCAATTCTTCAAAGGGTACAAAAGGATTGTATGAGTTCTATAGAGAAAAATATCCGGGTGAGAAGAAGTTCTATGACTTTATCCCGCCTTTATTGGAAAAGAAATACCTAAAGACAATTATTAAATGCCATGAGTGTGCCAATACGTTAAGTAGTAGTGACTTAGACTATGATGGAGAAATCACAATTCTCGATATTGATTTTATCCTTCACCAAATATGAAAATAGATTGCCACGTCGTCCCGCATAGCGCTGAGTGGGCTTCCTCGCAATGACGGAATGTGCCGGAGGACAGAGGACAGACGACGGGAGACGTAAGTTTATCCGCCTTTGGCGGGACGGAATGTAGGGTGTGCTACGCACACCATTTAAAAGTTGGTGGGCAGTGCCCACCCTACAATTGAGAATCAAGCAATATTTGGATTCATTGCTCATTCTTTTCTTTCACCTGCCGAAATGGGCTTGGCCATCCCTTACGGGACTTGTACGCCGTAGGCGTAGGCTTGGCTAAGTCCATTAATAATAAACAAAAAGAAAAATCCACATACCTAAAGCGCGTACGCGCTTTAGGTATATAGCATGTTAATACGAAAAAAGATTTATAGACAGAAAGTAAGATGTGCACCGCACTCCATTTTGAAGTTGGTGGGCACAGCCCACCCTACCAAAGAGAATCGAGGATCGAAAAAAATTCGCTTGAAAATTAACACTTTATATTGTATAATGTGACATCGTATATGATATAGCGTATATCATATATCGGATAGCATGTCACGGTTAGCGGATCCTTCGACTGGATTCGGCAGGCTCACCACAGGCCTGCTCGGGACAAGCATCGAAGAGTACAATCCATTGAGAGTTCACCCCGTGAGATGGCGGCTGCGCCTATCTCACGGGGTAAATTAGGGGGAGATTATGGCCGCAGAATCACAAATCTTCGACAATCAGCAAAATCAGGGTAAAATCCACGCCCAAACTACGTTTGAGCGTGCCACCCAGTCGTACAAAGCTAAGCAGCGTTGCGTTATTGAACTAAATTATGCAAAACAAAGCCAATTTCCGAAAAGTCCGAATGAACGTAAACTACTATTTACAAAAGGATTGCGAAAATGAACGCCTTCGCAGACCGGCTGGAAAACAAAGCCAAACAAAGCCAATTTCAAAACAGAAAACAGAGGTTTACCCGACAGTGGCGGGTTTACCCGCCTCTGGCGGGGTGGAGGACGGGCGTGGTTTCTGTTAAGGCGGGTAAAATGCGTGGAATTAGCCTTGTTTTTTTTGATTGTATTTGGTATGCTCCTAAAAATTGGAGGCTTGGAACTGCAGCGAGTCGAAAATGTTTGAATTCCTCTGTAAAGGAGATTCTATGAGAATCCTATTTATCTTTCCATTAGCATTCTTGCTCGTTTCCGCAATCTCTGCAGCAGTTCAAACGAGTTCGCCGAAAACCGAGACATTAGATATCTACGTAATAGACACCTGCGGCGGCAAGGCGATGATTCTGGTGACACCATCAGGCGAAACAATGCTTATTGATGCCGGCTATCCGAGGGGGGACAACAGAGACACAAATCGAATCATCGAGACGGCCAAATCCCTGGAAATAAAGCAGTTTGATTACATCGTGGCTACCCACTACGATGCCGATCATTCCGGCAACATTTCACAAATAGATGCGCAAATTCCGGGGCGAATTTTCGTGGACCATGGTGAGGTCTTATCAACGGTAAATGAACAAGATAAAAAGCGATATTACGAGCCATATCTGAAGGTTATCGGTGACCGAAAACGTATGTCGGTCAGACCCGGCGACGTGATTCCGATGAAGGATGTAAAGATAACGGTTGTTACATCAGGAGGTGACGTTATTCCAGAACCAATTCCGGGAGCCGGTCAACCTAATGAATTTTGTGACAATTCTGCCAAACCGGATTATAAAGACGTCTATGACAACGCTGCGTCTGTTGGACTGCTGTTTGAGTTTGGTGGATTCCGTATGCTTGATCTGGGAGATCTGCTCAATACTATTGAGTATAAGCTAATGTGCCCGAACAACCTGGTTGGAACGGTGGATCTATTCATGGTTAGCCATCATGGCTTCAAAGTTTCGAACTCTAAGTTTCTTGTCCATGCCCTGCGTCCGAAAGCAGCCATAATGGATAATGGAGCACGCAAGGGCGGCGAGCCTGAAGTATTTGATATTCTCAAGAGCTCTGCCGGCCTGAAGGACCTCTGGTAGTTACATTACTCCATTGCCGGCAAGGATAAAAATGCGCCCGAAGATTTCATCGCCAACCTGGAAGAAAAGTGTGAGGGTAAGCTAATAAAGGTTTCCGCACAGAGTAACGGCACCTTTACCGTTACGAATACTCGGAATAATTTCTCCAAGACATACAAACCGAAGATACATTTCAAACCGGTTGAGATGAATTTTGATATCCCAATTTCGATAGATGCCAATGAGCCTAACGAGTGAGGAATTCAATTATTCGCGGCCCTAAAATAAGCAGGGCTATCACAACAGAGCCTATGGCTGAAATGAGCACTGCACCGGCAGCGACGTCTTTTGCTCTACCGATAATGGGGTGAGATTCAGGAGAGGCCACATCAGCCAGAAATTCCAGAGCAGTGTTCAAAGCCTCAGCCGTCCAAACGGACATAATTGCTATAACTAACCAGCACCATTCTGCCTTTGTAAGGTGCAATATGGCGCCGGCAATAAGGACGAGGATAGACGCGGTAGCGTGAATCCAGGCGTTATGCTGCGATATGAGCATCAAGCCAACGCCGCGAAATGCGTTTCTAAAGCTTCGTATCCGGCCTGTGAACGAAAGTTTTTGACTCATCCAATAATCTCCAATCGGAGCAGATTATACCATGATTTATTAAACAGGTGCAGTAAAAAAAGATTTTGAGCTCTCAATGCTCTTTTGAAAAGGTTCCAAGTCATTTCGACCGAAGCCCCCGTGTCTTCTGTCGAAGATAGAAACGGGGGCGAAGTGGAGAAATCTACTAAAGCAAATTTCATTTCATTTTCTTCTCTAAAGCCTCAGCAATCTGGTATGCCATGAAGTATCCGTTTTCGATCCGCTCCTTTTCCGTCATCCCCCGTTTGAGCATCTCGTATCCTTCAATCCCGTCGTAGAAATGCGAATTCTCACGAAGATAACTTCGCACTAACCAGCCGGTTAAGACTGATATCTTCTTCAGCGGCCTCGAGCGCAAGCTGGCGATGTACTTCCGGCGGTACTCTTACCATGAATTTGCCGCTATATCGCCGCAAGCAAAGCGGCTTAGGTATGGATTCACCATTGGCTTTCATGTCCTTGACGACATCGGCCACCATTTTGCGGATGCCTCGCAGGGCCTTCTCTGGGGTGGGTGCCAGCCAGTTCAAGCTTGGAAACTCGGCACAGAGCCCCACGCATTGGGCATCGTCCTCGGACCAAATTACCCGATACACATAACGGTCAATCTCTTGTAGAGCTTTCATTCTGTAACCTCTCGATAGCTTTAATTACCTGTTTCACCTGATACGC
>CAZRNB010000092.1:0-12161 GCA_964601355.1 uncultured Pirellulales bacterium | reverse complement strand
CAATATGCCCAATTTTCTTGTTATTCTTTACCAATATCATGAGTGAGTACCAAAATTGTTGGTGCACACTTTACTTGCAGCCATTTTAATTTGTCGTTATACTTATACGACGGAAAATGGATAGAAAACTTTATAAAACTTTGGAAAATAAAAGGTGTGCAGAAAGTCATAATCAATTAGTTTTTTAACTGTTTAACTGCATCTGGAGAGGTGTCAGAGTGGCTTATCGAGCGGTCTTGGAAAGGCCGTGTCTGCTTTATGCGGACCCCGGGTTCGAATCCCGGCCTCTCCGTTCTTCGCTGCGCTACGAACGAAGTGAATAACAGAAGGGAGCAGCACAATTGCTTGTGACTGTCTGTCATTTTTTAAGGTATGCACACAGCTTCTTTTCAGAGACTTTTCTGTCCTTATTATACTTGGTTCTGCCACCAATGCTGGCAAAAATTAACATAAAGCAAATAGATGGAAGATAAGAAGATAATTGCAGACCGACGACACCAGAATTGGAAGGACCAAATTATGAATCGAATATGTAAGGTGCTCATCACGGCAGCAATCATAGTGGGACTGTCGGCACAGACAGATTTGGTGCTCGCACAGAGTACAGGTGATGCTCTCGAACAAGGTTTCCGGAACCCGCCGGATTCGGCCAAGCCGCGGACCTGGTGGCACTGGACGGGCGGCAACATCACAAAAGAAGGGATAACAAAGGACTTAGAGTGGATGAAGCGCGTCGGCATCAACGGCATGCAGTTGGCTGACGTCAGCATGGGTAGAGGCCAAACTGTCGAGAAGAAAAGCGAGTTCGGAAGTCCTGAGTGGCTGGATGCAGTCCGCCATGCAGCCTCTGAGGCCCAGCGGCTCGGATTGGAGATGGCTATATTCAGCTCGGCCGGCTGGAGCGAGACAGGCGGGCCATGGGTGAAACCCGAACAGGCTATGAAGAAGCTTGTCTGGAGCGAGACCATCGTGGAAGGGCCGCGGAAATTCAGCGACAAGCTGCCGCAGCCGCCGTCGAATAACGGGTCTATCCGCAACATGGGACGCGGTGGCCGTTCTGGCGCGCAGCCGAACCCCACCTATTATGGCGATAGCGCAGTTGTGGCTTATCACACCCCGGCAGCGGAAGCCAACATGGCCGACCTCAATCCAAAGGTAACTACTAACACCGGTACAATCGTCGCAGCAGCGCTGCTCGATGACGATTTGAATTCTGCGGTCACCATCCCGTCCCCAAAAGACGGCCCGGCATGGGTGCAGTTTGAGTTCGCACGACCTTTTCTCGCTCGTGCTATCACCATCAGCGGCCGCGGCGGCATACCAGTTGGCCGTGTGCTGGCGAGCGAGGACGGCATGAGCTTTCGTACGCTGGTGACGCTGCCCGGTGCGCAGCTCTATCGTCAGGGACAGGTGCGGACTTTTGCGTTTTCCGAAACAACTGCGAAGTTCTATCGGATCGAGCTGGCCGGCGCGCCGTTAGGCCCCGCGGCCACGATGAGTCAGGCACCATCAAAGCCGGCTGGCGAGTATGTTCTTACTGAGTTGGTACTACATTCCGGAGCGCGCATCCATCGCTGGGAAGAGAAGGCGGGCTTTAGCTTCCTGTTTGAATATGAATCGGTACCGACACCCGATGTCCCTGCCGAGACGGCGATCAAACACGATAGTATCGTCGATTTAACCTCAAAGATGGCCCCGGATGGAAGCCTGGAATGGGATGTCCCGGCCGGCAGGTGGACGATTCTGCGCATGGGTCATTCCCTGACGGGAGCCAAAAACCGACCGGCCATGCCCGCAGGAACCGGTTACGAGGTCGATAAACTTAGCCGCAGGCATATTGAAGCCTATTATCACGGCTACTTTGACCCGATAGCTGAGTCCCTCGGACCGCTCTTTGGCGAGGGTCTTCAATATGTGCTGATGGATAGCTGGGAAGCCGGCATGCAGAACTGGACCGAAGAGATGCTAAGTGAGTTCCGCAATCGGCGGGGCTACGATCCGACTCCATACCTGCCGGCTTTAACAGGCCGCGTGATTGAAAACGCTGATGTGAGCGACCGCTTCCTCTGGGACTTCCGCCGGACACTGGCTGATATGTTTGCCGATTATCACTATGGTGTGATGACCGAACTGCTTCGGCAGCGGGGTGTGGGAACATACGCGGAAGCCGCCGGAGTTTCTTTAGAGATTCCTGAGGACACGCTGCTAAATAAGAGCAAGGTGGACATCCCTATGGGCGAATTCTGGGTGCGGGCGCTTCACCCGGAGCTAATGTACTACCAGGACGTTCGCGGTGCGGCCTCGGCGGCTCACATCTATGGCAAGACCCTGGTAGCAGCCGAATCGTTCACCGGAGGCGGTTATGAGGCGCCATACACGCTCAAGAAGGTCGGCGATTACTGGTTTGCGCAGGGTGTCAATCGCATCGTCTTTCATACCTCGGCGCATCAGCCGCTTGATACCAAGCCCGGCAATACCATGGTCGGGACACACATCAATCGAAACATCACGTGGGCGGAACAGGCCGGGCCTTTTATGACTTACTTAGCACGGAGCTCTTTTCTTCTGCAGAAGGGCCTGTTCGTGGCGGACATCGCTTACCTTTTGAATGAAGGCGCTCCATCGACCATGCCCATCTGGGCAGCGGGACTAACACCTGCGCCCCCCGAGGGCTACGATTATGATTACGTGAACACCGACGTCCTGCTCAACCGGATGTCCGTGAACGAGGGAGGCCGGCTTGTTTTGCCGGACGGCATGAGCTACCGCGTGCTGGTCCTGCCGGAGATTGACCGGATGACGGTGCCGGTGCTACGTAAAATCCGCGAGCTTGTCAACGGTGGCGCGATGATACTGGGTCCAAAGCCCGTGAAATCGCCGAGTCTTACTGGATACCCGGATTCCGATAGTCAAGTACAGGTGCTTGCCGGCGAGCTGTGGGGTGACCTCGATGGTGTCAGCCGCACGAAACGCATCTATGGAAAGGGCATGGTAGTTTGGGGTCTGCCGCCTGCCGAAGTCCTCACTTCATTGGATGTTCCCAAAGACGTCGAGTATAGCAGGCCATTGGATGTAAATCTGTCGTGGCTCCATCGCCGCGCAGGCGATATTGACATTTATTACATAGCTAACCTAGCCGACCGTCCTCAGAAGATCGAGGTTCGATTTCGTGTAAGTGGCAAAGAAGCGGAACTCTGGCATCCTGACACAGGAGCTATTGAGCTGGCAGAATACAGGATCGCGGATAATCGCACCACGGTTCCGGTACATTTAGCGGAGCGTCAGTCAGTGTTCGTGGTCTTCCGTACGGCAGCTTCATCGCCGTCCCGCGTGCTGCCGACGGCAACAAGAACGATTCTTGCAACGATAAGCGGGCCGTGGATTGTCAGCTTTCCTCCGAACCTCGGAGCGCCGGAGAAAATACAATTTGCCAAGCTCGAATCCTGGACGGCGAACACCGATGAAGGAGTGAAGTATTTCTCCGGCACTGCAACCTACACCAAAACGGTGCAGGCACCACAGAGCTGGTTTCAGGCGGGGGCGAAAATCCTGCTCGACCTCGGCATGGTGATGGATATCGCTGAGGTCTCGGTCAACGATAAGGCGTTAGGTATATTGTGGAAAGCGCCGTACCAGTTGAATGTCACGGATGTGCTGAAGCCTGGAGAGAATCAATTGGAAATCAAGGTCACTAACGAGTGGACGAATCGGCTGACCGGCGATAGAACGGTTCCACCGGATAAGAAGGTGCTTTCCGATAGTGGTTCTATGATGGGAGGCTTTGGTGGAAATCCGCCACTTGTTGAATCGGGACTAATCGGCCCTGTAACAGTGGTTTTAGTTGTGGCTCATTAGATTGCGTAAATTGAATATATACAGGAGGTATCTATGTCATCCAAATACTGTTGTGCAATTTTATCGGTAGCTTCTTTGATTATGCTGCTTCCTTGCATCGCGAATGGTCAGCCAACTAATACGCCACGAACGAGTGTAGCAGGCATTCCCGTCAACAACGATGAGGCGCTCGTCGGAACTTATACCCTTCCTGACCCGCTGTTACTCGCCAATGGAGAACCGGTGCGTGATGCCAACACCTGGTATCAAAAACGTCGGCCTGAGCTTGTGCGTTTGTTCGAGGAGAACCAGTTTGGCCGCAGCCCTGAGCGTCCCGCTGACATGAGCTTCGATGTGTACGATAAGGGAACGCCCGCGTTGGATGGAAGGGCCATTCGCAGGCAAATGACGGTGTACTTCTCGTCGGACAAGACCGGGCCACAGATGGATATGCTGATCTATCTGCCTGCCGACGCCAACAAGCCGGTTCCACTTCTGCTGAATCTGAGTTTTTTTGCTAACTCAAGTGTGGTAGACGATCCGGGTATCAAACCTGGTGAAGTCTGGGGCAGGGACAAGAAGAAGGTGCCTGCGCCGAAAAACATGAATTTCGGAAAGCTGAACGTTACCCAATTTCTGGCCCATGGCATAGGAGTGGCTTCGGTTTACTACGGTGACATTGATCCGGACTTTCAAGGCGGTATTCAGTACGGTGTACGTAGGCTGTACCTCAAGCCGGGGCAGATGGAGCCTGAGCCTGACGAATGGGGTGCGATCGCGGCATGGGCATGGGGTCTGAGCCGTGCGATGGATTACCTGGAAACCGATAAAGACGTGGATGCAAAGCAAGTTGTCATCCTGGGAGTCTCGCGCCTCGGAAAGACCGTGTTATGGGCGGGCGCTCGCGACACACGTTTTGCAATGGTGATTGCAAGCTGTTCTGGTGAGGGTGGAGCGGCCTTGAGCCGGCGAAATTACGGCGAAACCATCGCACATCTGACGGCGCCATCAAGATACCCATATCAGTTCTGTGCCAATTACCAGAAATACGGTGACCATGTTGAGCAATTCCCTGTCGATGCACACATGCTTATTTCGATGATAACACCACGTCCGGTATTGCTGCAAACCGGTGATCAGGATACGTGGTCGGACCCGAAGGGCGAATTTCTGGCCGCTGTTGCGGCTGGGCCGGTATATCGATTGCTGGGCGGTCAGGATTTGGGCACTGACCAGATACCACCTGCCGGGCAGCCAATCCTGCACACGATTGGCTATTATATGCACGCCGGCGGACATGGAACCCTTCCGCCCGACTGGGATGTGTTCCTGAAGTTTATGCGGATGCACCTGCAGCCGTGAATATAATAGGGCCGGGCTCCTGCACGACCGTTCAGTCAATCTAACCAGTGTCGCATGAAAACACTTGCTGCAAAAATTGTTTTTTATTAGCATTAAATAGTGGAAAGCGGGTTCGAATCCCGCCCTATCCGTTATGAGCAAAGCGAATAACGGAGGGGAGCGACACAACTGCTTGTGTCGCGTCGGCAAGGAGAGGAATTTTACCCGGCGAAGCGTTAGCGTAGTCGGGCCCGGCCTCTCCGTTATGAACAAAGTGAATAACGGAAGGTGACAGCACAAATTCTTGTGTTGCGTCGGGACCGGATGTCGATGTCGATACCTTTTGAACCTACTAATCACCGGCCTGCAAGATGAATCCTACTCTATAAGTTGCTTTTCCAATCTTGCGGTTGATGGTATTTACAACAATTGTAACAATTAGCAAATATTTAAGAAAAATACTTATCAAATATATTTGATAAATACATGTCCTCTGATTATCATATAGACAATTATCAAAATGTCTAAATAATGGAGAAAACGATATGGAAAATAGTCTTGCGTCTTTAAGTAAAATATTCGCGGCTCTTTCCAGCCAAAACAGGCTTAAGATATTGCTGTATATCTATGACAGACAACATCGGTGCAAAGGCAAGGTGCTGCGATGCCGGAATGAGGCCTGCATCAATGATTTGGCCAAATCGCTGAACGTCGCTATTCCCACGGCCTCTCACCATATAAAAGAGCTTGTTAATGCCGGTCTTGTTACGACGGAAAAGAAAGGCAAATGGGTGTATTGTGCAATAAACAGGCCCGTATTCGAAAAAGTCACTCGCTTTTTAGACAAATGGTCGGCAATAGAAACGAAATAACTTTAGACGAGAAGGACAAGATGGCAAACAAGGACATTAAACAAATCGTGAGAAGCGCCTACGACAGGATTGCCAAAGGGCAACAAGGCTGTGGGTGCGGCACTTGTGGGCCGAACAGCAGCGAATTTGCCAAATCTATTGGCTATTCAGAAGAAGAATTAAAGATTGTCCCTGCCGAGGCCAACCTTGCTCTAAGCTGCGGCAATCCAACAGCTTTAGCCGGCATCAGGGAAGGAGAGGTGGTGCTTGACCTCGGTTCAGGCGGCGGGATCGATTGTTTTCTGGCTGCGTCCAAAGTGGGACCAAAAGGCAAAGTCATCGGCGTGGATATGACCCGTGAGATGGTTGAAAAAGCAAGTGATAATGCAAGAAAAAATGACGTCAAAAACGTCGAGTTTCATCTCGGCGAGATTGAAAATTTACCGGTTGCCGATGAGTCGGTCGATGTAGTTATAAGTAACTGCGTAATTAACCTGTCGGCTGATAAACCGAGAGTTCTGCGGGAAATTTACAGGGTCTTAAAACCGGGGGGCAGAATTGCAATTTCCGATATTGCCCTGATAAAAGAGCTGCCCGGGAGCGTTCAGGATAACATTACAGCTTATGTCGGGTGTGTTGCAGGGGCGATACTTATCGACAGGTATAGAAATATAGTTGAGGCGTCCGGCTTAAAAGGCATGAAAATTACGCCAAAGGGCAGCTCCGCCTGCATAGCCCCCGATACAAAAGACCCGATAGCCAGGGCCATTTTGGATGATTTGGGAGAGAACGAATCTCTTGACGATTACGTGGTCAGCGTTTATATAGAAGGGCATAAATGACCGGGGAAGACCAGCATCCGGCAGGCAGATAGGATCCGAATCCCACCTTTTAGATGTTTGACATGAGCATACATGAGAGAACGCATCATGGAAGATGCCGGAGGTGGGGTTCGAACCCACACCCGGGGTGATCCGGACGGGATTTTGAGTCCCGCGCGTCTGCCAATTCCGCCACTCCGGCCGAACAAGTATTTTCGTGATTATTCATACCTAATATGGCTTTGTCAACGTCTAATTGCCTCTTCCTAATCAATATCTCACAAAAGGTTCGATTGTACTTGACACTATCCACCCCGTGTATGAAATTATTGTCCGAATCCCTGGCTGCACATAGATGCTATACATGCGGCGATTTGGATTTGTAACTTTAAAGGACTTAAAGAGAAAAGAGATAACAGATGATACGAAGGATGATAGCCATTATCGTTTTATTGCTGACGTGTACCATGCTCATAAGTTGTGCCGGTCAGCAGCAGGAACAGCAGCTTGTTTTTAAATCGGTCGAAGGCAAGAATCACTCCGCCGTCACGCCCGTGCAGCAGACCGCCGAATGGGCGGTCAAATGGTGGCTGCCACGCCATGAGGCCGTTAATGAGCGGCTGAAAAAAGGAAATGTCGATATGCTCTTTATTGGTGATTCGATTACCAATGGCTGGGAAAACACGGGCAAGGAAATCTGGAATGCCTATTATGCAAAGCGCAACGCGGTCAATATGGGTTTTGGCGGAGACCGGACGCAGCACGTGTTGTGGCGGCTGGATCATTCGAACCTGGAAAACATCTCTCCAAAGCTTGCGGTGCTATTGATTGGAACAAACAATTCAAACGGCAATGACAACACAGCCGAGGAGATCGCCGACGGAATCATCGCTATATGTAAGCGGCTGCGCACCAGGCTTCCCAGTACCAAGATACTCTTGCTGGCGATATTCCCACGCGATCCCAAGCCCTCGGCTCAGCGTCAGAAGAATACAGAAGCCAGCCTATCGGCCTCAAAGATTGCTGACGGCAAGATGATTTATTACCTTGATATCAATAGCAGGTTTCTGAAAGACGACGGCTTATTGACTAAGGACATAATGCCGGACTTTCTGCATCCCAATAAAGCCGGATACAAGTTTTGGGCCGAGGCCATGGAGCCTAAAATTGCCCCACTGATGGGCAAGCGTAAATAGCCAGGAGACAAAAAATAGAAGATGTTCAATGTTTAGCCGGCACCCCTGTTGTGCTGGTTTAAAAGTGACGAAATACGAGGTACAAGCGACGGATTTTTCTTGCATTTCTCGACAATAGCACTCATAATATCGCCGGTAAGCGGGATTCACACCTTTGATGGAAAAACCGAACAAAACCAATTGTATGGTGGTGCTTTAGCCCACCAGCCGGTTCATTGTGTGATTCATGCAATACGCAATACGATATACGCAACTTGTCCTGAGCGAAATCGAAGGATACGAAATAATTGTCCGAACCATCATTGCTTCGCACGAATCTACGCAGGATAAAACGGCTGCACTCGGACGATGCGTATGCAGCGCCGGTAATACTCAAAGAGAGGATGAAAAACTATGGATGTGATATCTATCTTGAATGGGGTCAAAGACAAAGTCCTTGATGCCAAGAACTATGATCTCTTAAAACGTGTGTATGATCTCCAAAACGAGAACATTGAACAGTTCAAGAGCAACAACGAAGCACTTAAGGAAAGCAATAAAATTCTTCAGGAGAAAGTGGATCACCTTGAAGAGGAAAATAAGTCACTTAAAAATAGTGTGTCCGAACTGACTCAAAGATTATCCCAACTCGACTATAACAGCGTTTCTTCAAAGCTATCAGAGGTGGCACTTGCAATACTAGACCTCTATCGCCAGCGTGATACAACTAAACTGTTTAAGGAATCTGAGATTATTCCGGCCCTTAATTTCAGCAAGATTCAAATCGAATCTGCAATCGACGAACTGAAGAAGGACAACATGATTCGTCCGTCATTGATAGAAACCTACAATGGACTTCAATATTCACTTACTGAGCAAGGTAAGAAGTATCTTGTATAAAATACTATGAATTAGGTTGGGTTTCCTAACAACTCAATTGACTCAGACCGGGTTAAGACGCGGCCGGTGAGTTTTTAGTTATGTGGAAACTATATAAGCAATAGCTATTACACATATCAGGTAACACTTATGGATGTGCCAGTTTTAAATAAATTAATAGCACGGCTGGAAAGCCTAATTAGTGTCGTTGAAGGTGCTGATACGATTAAGCAAAAATATGGATTCATAAGATATAAGCCATTTTTCACAACCTATAATTCCTGCATAAAAGAGTTCAAGACCTTATTTCCAGAAGAACACGCAAATCTAAATTTGGAAGACCTGCCTCTATACGATCTTGCGGGTAATGAGCAGTCTACAAACGAGAAAATTTCAACCTTATTGCATCAAACTCATGAAGTTCTTGCAGTCTTACGTAGCATGTTACCTAAAGAAAGCGAAGGGCTGGAGTATCCACAAAAGGTAACACTTTATTGGCTTGTTAAGCATGTCCCAGTAAAACTGTGGCTTATGTTTGCCTCTCTATTATTTATTGCCTTCATTGTAGGAGTTTTCACTGGATATCCAGAGTGGCTATCAAACTTAATTAATTTTATTAAAGAAATCAAAAAAATAGTAGGCTAACTAATCGATGCAGCTAACTTCGGGGAAACGATGAGCATAAATAATATAGACAGCCAATTATTAATCGCTTGATATAGTGTATAGAACACGGTGACTCGCCCTAATAATCCCTAAAGAAAGGCAAGGTTATTTATGGCAAATATATCTCAAATGACTAATGAGCAACGACTGGAAAAGCTGGAAATAGAAATTGAACGTGCGAAGCGACGCAATCGACTATTGCTGGCTGTTATGCTTCTTGCAGCAGTAATAATGACCGCAGCAGCAGTAACGAACGAAGGAATAGGCAGCCGTAAGAAGGTCGTCGAGGCCAACGCTTTTGTTCTTGTTGACGAGAACGGCAAGTTCCGTGCCGGTCTTTCTGTGGTGGAGAACGGCCCGTTGCTGAGCCTGTACGACGAGAACACAAAGCCCCGCGCCACTCTGGCTGTGCTCAATGATGGGCCGATTCTATGCCTGCTCGACGAGAACGGCAAGACCCGTGCCGGTCTGGGCGTGGACGTGAACGGGCCGAAGCTGAACCTGTTCGACGAGAACGAAAAGCCCCGCGCCGGTCTTGTTGTGGTTAAGAACGGGCCGATGTTGGGACTGTTCGACAAGAACGGCAAGACCCGCGCCTTTCTGAGAGTGGACGTGAACGGGCCGAGGCTGAACCTTTTTGACAAGAACGAAAAGGCCTGCGCCGGTCTGGGCGTACTCAAGGACGGGCCGGGGCTGGTCCTGACTGATGAGAACAAAAAGGTCCGCGCTGGTCTGGCCGTGGACGCGAACGGGCCGAGGCTGTTACTGGCCGACGAGAACGGCAAGTTCCGCGCCGGTCTGAACGTGGGTAAGGACGGGCCGAGCCTGGACCTCTCCGACAAGAACGGCTATACACGCTCAGCGCTCGGCATTAACCAAACTATCACACCGGATGGAAAGACCATCACTTATCCTGAATCGTCCCTGCTCTTGTTTAAGCCGGACGGCAAGGTGCTCTGGCAGGCGCCGCAATAAAGATCTGGGCATATTTATTAAAACTATGATCAGACTCCTATTAGTATCTGGGGACAGTGCACAGAAATTCTGGTGTGCGGTGCACGGCCTACGAACTACGAACTCATCTGCCAGCCCCACAGGTGGGCCGGCTAATCGTTGAACGTCGTCTGTCCTCCGTCCCTTCGACTTCGCTCTCGTCTCGGCGAAGCGCCGAGCCGTAGCCGGACAGGGCAGGCTCTTGCGGCCTCGGTCGAGGTGACAAAAGAAGGCTCGATATTAACGATTACGATAACTCGCCGTGCTGCGCTCGGCGCAGCAGGTAGGAAATAGTACTCTGTCGCAGTTTGAATGATGGATGTCATTGCGAGCGACTTGTCCGTCGTAGCCTTGGCGAAGACGGAAGCGAAGCAATCTCTGACATTTGATTTATGAGATTGCCACGTCGGCCTTCGGCCTCCTCGCAATGACAACTCCTCAAATCACCTGAGACTCAGCAATAGAATAACCTGTCTTTACCTATAAATGTGACATGCACCCTTGCGAAAGTTGGGATAGGGTATAAAGGAACAAAAAATTTTTGAATTTTCCGATTTTTGTTCAGGAGTACCTGCTCAAATGGCTGAAAATGCTTGCTTTTAAAACAAAGCCAGCCATAATGCTTACATAATTAGCTCTAAACAGCGCTGAGAATATCAGCCAAGACAATAAGGAGATATTTGCATAGTTATTTCGGATGAGACTATTTTCGTACTTATTAAATTCAGGATTCGCGGTACTTTAAGATTTGTTTCCCACGCCGAGATGCTAAAGTTTTTTCAGCGAGCCTTTGCCCGTGCCGGCATAAAAATAAAGCACAGCCAGGGTTTTAATCCACATCCGAAATTGTCTCTTCCTTTGCCAAGACCGGTCGGCGTCGAATCGGATGACGAATTGCTGTGCGTTCAGATAGTTAGCGACCCGAATGAATCGCAGATTAAAACCGGATTGTCAGCGCAATTGACCAACGGCTGCGAGCTGCTTTCGGCAAGTTTTGCACAAACAGATTACCCCCAGCCTTCTTCGGCTACTTATATAATTCCGATCCAGCAGGAATATTTAAATGACAAATTAAAGGCTATGATTGATCATCTGCTTGCGAGTGAGAGCCTTATTTTAGAGCGGCGGAGAGACACAAAAGACTCAAAACTCAAAACTCAAAACTTAAAACTTAAAAGTGTGGATGTCAGGCCTTTTTTGGAATCGATAGAATTGGATAATCAGAATATCGTGATTGTATGTAAAATTACCCCGGCTGGCTCGGTACGAGTCGAGGAGATTTTAAGGCTATTGGAAATAGATACGGAGAAACTGACGGCGCCAATCAAACGTACAAATGTTCAATGGCAGAAAGCATGATAAGAAGGTAAAATACGAAATTCAAAATCCGAAGCACGAAAAGAAAATCAAAAATTAAAATGAAAAAATCAAAATATAAGAGTTATGAGTTCGTAGTTCATAGTTCATCGACGAACAACGAACTATGAACAATGAACAAAGATTGATTTTGATATTTAATTTTTGATATTTAATTTTATTGACGGATTTGTTTCGTATTTCGAGTTTAGATATTTGGATTTATCAGTTATATAGGATGTGAA
>CAZRNB010000091.1:0-12496 GCA_964601355.1 uncultured Pirellulales bacterium | reverse complement strand
ACTCACCTTCGGTTCGCTCGAAATGACAATAACACATTGTTTTCTACAGAGCGTTCTGATTTTTGATTTTTTGCAATGTATATTATACCGGCAATCGATTTGATAAAGGGTAAATGCGTCAGACTCATTCAGGGTCAGTATAATCGCCAGATAACATACGAGGACGACCCTGTTAAGCAGGCGGAAGAATTTAGCTCAGCCGGTGCAAATTGGCTGCATATCGTTGACTTGGATGGTGCCAAGATTGGAAAGCCGGTCAATACAGATACAATTTCAGCAATTGCTGCTCCTGGGAAACTTAAAATCGAGGTTGGCGGCGGAATCCGTGACGAGACCTCCATAAAACAATTGCTCGATGTCGGCGTCGAAAGAGTGATAATCGGCACCAAAGCCGTAAGTGACTTTGCATGGTTCAGCCAAATGGCTGAGAAATTTGCCGGTAAAATTGTGCTCGGCCTTGATGCACGAGACTCAAAGGTCGCTACGCACGGCTGGACGCAGGATATCCCGCAATCTTTGTTAGACTTTGCAGCCGGGGCGGCAAAATTGCCGATAGCAGCGGTAATTTACACCGACATCACCAAAGACGGCATGATGGCAGGGCCAAACTTTGAAAGAACACAGGCACTTATTGAAGCGGTCAATGTCCCTGTCATCGCCTCCGGTGGCATCAGCACAATAGATGACATCAAAAAACTGGCCAAACTCTGCGCCGCCGCCGCAATAATCGGCAGAAGCCTTTACGAAGGCACACTGAAACTTTCCGACGCAATGAAGGCAGCAAAATAATGTTTTGTACATTTGGTTCGAATGGTTGTCATTGCGAGGCCCGAAGGGCCGTGGCAATCTCATCCGTTAGGCTTTAGATTGCTTCGCTTTGCTCGCAATGACACCCATCACTTGAACTGTTACGGATCAATATCTTCACGGTAACATTCCGCAGGACCGATTGTCGATTTTTCTATACCATTTTCAAATAAACTCTGCCGAATACTGGTGCAAAGATGACACTTGCCCGCCCAGCGTGTGGCGGGTTTGCTCGCGTATGTTTTTGCTTTTTTATAACCTAATTTTTCAGCCTTATCCAGCAAGCCGAAAGGTCCATGATTAAAAAGCGTATTGATAAATTCATTTTGATTCGGATGGAATTGCTTCCAGATATCTGTAAGCGCCGTTTGATTAACATTGCCAATAATTATGCCGCTGCATGTGCCACTAAAGACGTTGCCGAACGGATCGATATGGACGCCTTTTGCAGACAAAAAATTATTTTTACAATTCATCGCCATCCATTGTAGGGTGGGGCTTGCCCCACCAATTATCGTTTTGGTGAGCAGTGCACACCCTACCATTTCAGCCAATTTGCCTGCTGCTCGGCCAGTGAAGCGACATGGGTAGTCTTTTATCGACTCAACATACTTCTGCTGGCGTTCGTTTTGCGATAAGATTTTCATCTCGACAGGTTTTTCCAGATATTTCCGCCAGCGGACTAACACTCTCTTTGGTCCGAGGATGTCACTTGCCATAAGCGCTAATTGCCGGACCGGCTCTATATCAACATATTCCTGATGAAATGGGTCAGTGCTAATTTTAAGCCGACCAATTCCAAGCTCATCGAGAGTTTTTATTCGCTGCCTTATAATTTTTTCGTCGGTAGCCCAAAAGCCATTCGTCTCGATTAAATCTACCTTGCCGAGGTTTTGTTTTTTCCCTTGTTCTAAGATTTGCCGCAGATGGTCCCAATATAGGAATGGCTCTCCACCGGTCAGATGAACTTTTGCATTTTCGCCAGCAAGGATTTTTAGTGACTGCCACGCGCCAATAGCCATATCAACAGACATAAGGCCATTCTTTTGCGGCGAGCAGTTGTAATAACAAAATTCACATGCCGCGTTGCATTTATAAGTCAAGAGCAAACCTGCCGAACGCCAGAGCTTAAACTTCGGCTCATGCCGTGCAGCTTGCCTGTTGTAGATATTCTCAGACAGCGCAATCATAAGTATAGTTTACAGCGTATAGCGTTTAGCGTACAGCGTTTAGTTTAGCCGGCACTCCTGCGGTGCAGGTATATGTCGGATGCCAGATGGACGAGGGACAAACCATCGAATAACGAATTACGAACTCTGAACACCGAACAAAGAACAACGATTGACGTTGGGTGATGTAACGAGGGATTAGCGGAAGGGATATCGGAGTATCGTGGTATCAGGTAATGGGTATCAGGATAAAAAGGCATCAGGTAAATTTTTCTCCGAAATCTGTTCACCGAAATCAGAATGCTGAATCCCGAATCACGAATAACGAGAGACGACGTTTAGCCGGCATACCCGTGGTGCCGGTAGAAGTTGGGTGCATGTCACATTTATAGGTAAAGACAGGTTATTCTATTGCCTACCTGCTGCGCCGAGCGCAGCACGGCGAGTTATCACAATCGTTAACAGCGAGCCTTCTTTTGTCACCTCGACCGAGGCCGCAAGGACGAGCGGAGAGGTCTGCCTTCAAAGAAGATTTCTCGACTCACCTTCGGTTCGCTCGAAATGACAAGATCCATTGTTTTCTACAGATCAACTTGAATGCCGAAAAAATATATCGAGAACGAGCATAAGAGCACAAGAGCATAAGTATATAATACTTATATTTAGAGCCTTAAATAGAATGAGTAGTATGGTTTGTTGTTTGTCACCCCCGCGTAGGCGAGGGTCTATGAAAAACCATGAAACACTGGATTCCCGCCTTCGCGGGAATGACAGTCGTAGAGCATTTTATTTTTTTATAGCCTATTAAGCACCTATGCACATATGCACCTATTCCTTGTGCACTTTTTTGTTGAACATTCGCAGTTGTATATCAATGGCGCTTAGGGCCCAATCTATATAATGCAGGTTGTGAGCAGGCCGACGATGTGCCTCATTCATTAAACCCTGCTGAACGGTATGGATAAACGTGGAAATTGTCATAGGGCTGATTTCGGTCGGCTCATCAGCCCATTGTTTTAATTCCTCATAGTCATGCGAAAGTTTCTTGTCCGCCTTTAGCTGCTCGGCAGTTAAGTAATCGGCCGGATTATACTCCAATTGAAGGCCCTTAAGGCACAGAATCAGCGGCTCATAGCTGGCCCTTTTTTCCAGGCGAACAAATTTATACTGCTGCACATAAGCAGTCGCCTGAACGGGAATTTTGTCCGCAATTTCGTCTTCACCGAGGTACCAGCCTCGCTTGCTGGTCCTGGCAAAAACGAGTCCCCCGCTATCCTGCTCTTGTCTTATTTCGCCATAGCCCATTCTTGATATCCAGAATTTGCCGTCGTCTTTTTGGCTAAAGCCGCCGCCGAGCGCAAGGAGACACTTGACAAAACCCAATGGTAAAACTTTTTGCCTGCCTATCTGTTTTCTGCGAAGCTGAAAAGAAAGATGCATGCTGTGCGGCCGAACGTCATAGAAATCAACAATTTCATTTATCAATCTATTAAGCAGCCACGCGTCTGCTGTCGCTGGCCGGGAAAGCTCCGATGCGACGTTCAGCCTGCCGGGCGCTAATTCCAAAAAGCCAAGCCGCCTCCTGCGATCGGTTGCGTCTGTATGGTCATCGATATATCCGCCAAGCTTCCAGCATAGTACATCGAGGCTGAAATCGTAAAAATATCTGAAATTGTCATATACAGGATCAGACGCCTTTTGAATGTTCCTTTGCGGCTCAACGGCAGCCATGCCGAGATTGCTCAATTCCAGCTCCGCTCCGAGGGGAACTAACCCCGGCTGAAGATTAGACCTGACCCATTCCAAAAGCGATTTGGCTACACGGCTATCGAATATACTGTCAGCCGCTCGCACAGCATATTTTACGTAGTCAATAAGGTCATACCGGCCTCCAGCCGGAGTTTCAATATTTTCAAAAAATGGTTTTATTCTAAGACATTCTTCAATAAGCAGATTAACATTGGAGCTATTATCATTTATCATTCGCAGCGCCACGAGCAGGCTCTTGGAGCGTCTGAAGTACCTTTCCGAAGTGAGCATGTGCTCAATTTCAAACCTAAACTGGGTTTGGATTTTTTCATCTAACTGGTTGAGCAAGACCTGTTTGACCACCATAGCCAAATATTTTTCAATAAATGGCTGAGCCTGGCTGTCTCTATACAAATGCTTTATACTCGACCGGGGCCGGTCAAGCTCGTGCTCAAGATAATAATCGCTAACGGGCACTTTGCGATAATGGCTTATGACTAAATCTCTTTCCGTGGTCGCCAGCAGCTCTCTATCCGCCCGCCGCTCCAATTCCGCGTCGGCTGTTTGTTCGCCCGGGCGGGTGTGCTTCTCCAAAAATTTCTCAATGCGTTTTCGCAGCCAAAGCTCGTGCATTAAATTAACGTGGAATCTGTCGCCGAAGTGCTTTTTCATTGATTCGTGCGATGCCAGGTAGGCCTGTGCCTCAACGGCACCCCTGGCAGTATTAACGCGGACGGTTTCCCTGTAATAACGCCTTCCTTCATAACGATCGATTTCTGCAAGAGCCGAAGCAGGGACATCAAAAATTACAATCCCTTCAATTCTTGATGTTGGATTTGCGACAGCATAGAAATAAACATTATCCGGCGTGACTTTTCGATAGCCGGGCAAAAAGGCGGGTTCCGCCGCAAGCGTTTCATTATCGGCTTGTACCACGTTGAGCGTAAAGCCAAGCCCGCTGACCGACTTCAATATCCACGGGTCACGCAGTGAGCCGTAGATAAATAAATTTACTTTTGTCTCATTCATATCCCGATGCTCGATGCCGAACCGCTTAAAGTGCCTAAAATTTGTAGTGACTAAAGTGCCTAAAGTTATGAACTTAAACTTTAACTCATTTTAGGCACTTTAGCTCACTTTAGACACTTTAGACACTTTATTTCATTATCCAGCATCAAGTATCCAATTTAATTTGTTTATAAAGCTTAAAAAGCTCCTTAAAAGCGCGAAAAATTACTTTCGGCTTTGCGCCTGTCTGCCTGCCGGTCGTTCGCGGGTAGTGATGCACTCCCGTTTGGACTACGCAATAACCTCGCCGTATTGCTTTAGCCAGTATTTCAGCATTTATTAGAGCTCCCGTGCTTGACATTTTAATATCATCAAATATCCTTCTTCTGTATAGTTTGAAAGCACAATCGATGTCACGGATTTTCATGCCGAACAACAAACAAACCAGTTTTGTCCAGCACCAGCCGTTGATTTTGCGTATGAGGTTATCCTGACGGTTAAGCCGGTAGCAGCTTACAATGTCACATTGTTTTATTAAAGGCAGCAACGGCAACAGCTCATTTATATCGAACTGACCGTCACCATCGGTATAAAAGACCAGCTCTTTCGCAGCCGTCCTAAAGCCGGATTGAACAGCGGCCCCGTAACCGAGATTAACGGGATGGTGCACTACCTTGACTCTATTGTTTCGATTGGCAATCTTATCGGCAGCCTGACCTGTAGAGTCGGCACTGCCATCATCAACAATAATTATCTCAAAATCGATATTGAGCTTTCCCAGAACTGCAAGCGCATGTTCGACGGTACTGATAATATTTTCCTGCTCATTATAACAGGGGAAAAAAACACTGATAGATTGCGTATTGCGTATTTCAGTTTGCGTTTCGCACGACGCACGACGCACGACGCAAGACGATTCATGATCACCATCTTTTATTCGATTTGTTTCGCTCATTAGCATATTCCATCGCTTTAGCGGCATAAAAGTCAGCGAGCTTTGTATCTTTTTGCTCCTGTGCATTAGTTGCCAAATTAAGACATGCTAATCTCGCAGCTTCAACCCTTACGCGGTAACCGTTCTGCTTAGCGTATGCTTCCTTATTCTTTACGAAGTCATCGATGTAAGTCTTGCAGAAATTTGTTACATCGGGCTTTATCTCGGGAAAACGCGAGCCAGCAAGTATGATTTCAAGCATTGGGGCAGGGACATTTTGCAGGTTGAAGGCTTTAATGGCAGAATCCAATCCCTCCTTCCTGCCAGCCGCGCTGGTACTATACCGAAGCAAAATGTAGGCAATCATGAGATTCTTATGGTATTCATCAGGATATAAAGTTGATCCACCGCGTATGCCGTCGAAAAGCTCTCTGCCTTGTGGTGTTGTGTAGTCAACAAATATCTTTTGCTTGTCGTCATAAAATACTACCGGCCAATTATTATTGTATTCAAGACCTTTTACAGCATGATACGATTTTTGCTGATAATATTCTTCCGGAGGCGGATCACCAAAAACCGCTACGGGCATTAATACAATCCAGACTTTATTTTCTTTTAGCTGCTCATCAAGCCACTGGCCGATTTTAATATAATCGGCGGCACTTAATCTTTTACGTCTGGCCTGCGCACCTGTAACTATCTCAGCAGCGGTCCAGCCTCCGGACATAATAGCTGACCAGAGATCAAAAGCTTCACGATTGTAAGCTGCCTGCGCACGGCCATCCATAAAAAGCTGCAAAGGTGTTTTACCTGCGTTTGGGTCAGGCTCCTGCCCCCAGGCAATGAAACCTCCCTCAGTCCAGTAGTTGAACATCTTGCCTTTCAGCTTGTTACATTTGATAAACCCACAGGCCTCAAAGGGCTTGGCATCGGAAGCAGTCATCCGCATAAAAACAGAACATAACTTCGGATCTAATTCTGACGGCCAGGGATCAAGATAAATGTGCTTAAACTTAAGCCCCCACCATGTACCGAAAAATAAAACCGCTGCAGCGCCGCCAAGAGTAAAAAACAATTGAAGATAAGACGACATCGCCGGCACAACCAAGCTATTGTTTTTGCGAAAGTTATATATTGCTGAAATCGCAGAGATAATCCGGTCAAGGAGCACTGCAATAACGGGGCAGGCAATAAAAGCTGCTATCGGTATAAATCGGCGGGAACGAACAGCCATATAGATGGTAAGAGCAGCAATAATCATTAAGGGCACATCAATTTTAGGCCATTGATATCGATCAGAGGTATCTGCCTTTCGCTTGCGTTCACCACCTACGGAGCGGGAAATCAGGATGGGAGCTACAATCCAAATAGCAAAGATTACCAAGGCGACAATGTACATTACCAAAAAAGGTACCGCTGTGCCGACGGGATTGTCCCAGTCGAAAGCAGGCTGCCATTCATGGATGTCACGCCACCTCGCCGCATGCTCACTGACGCTGATGATAAAAGTATGAGTCAGGTTGGTCAGATGAAAAGGATTAAACAAAACCATAGCCAAAAAAGCAGCAACGCCTGCGGCAATTGTATGCAAAACGCCCTTCCATCCAATGGTAACAAGGTTTCTTTTGTAAAAAACAAGTATGAAATCGAGAGCAATCAGCAGCGCCAAAAAAAGAAGCGTTGCTAATGTAAAGCCAGCTTTCGAAACAACAAAGTAGAAAAACGGCCAGGCAGCAACATTATATAAAATAGCAGTCCACTTTTTATTACAGCACGTCAGCAGATACAGCCCTGTAAACGGTATGAGCATTATAAAAACATAAATATATCCGCCGTGGACGTTACACCAGAAAACCGTCAGCGGAACGATAAGCCATATATACAGCATGTTTCGATACGTGGTAAGTGCAAGTATAAACAAAAAGGCAGCCACCAGCAGGTTCGAGAAACCGGCAGGACGAATATCAAAAAATGAACGCCCGATGAACATGGCAAAACAGGCAAAAACAGCAGCCACAGCAGAATTAGCACCTAAGATTACGCCGGTGTAAAAAAGAAAAACGACTGCAAGTATATAAATTGCAAACTTCCAGTACACCAGTGCGTTGTAATCCGGCTCTTCCTCAGAACCAAACCTTGTTGACAGCCAATAGAAAATCACATGGGTCAGCCAGTTTTGATTTATCCAGCCGGTCGGATGCCACTTTTTTACCGTCTCAATGCCGACTTTATTCGTAAGCCGCTGCGCCCATTTTGGCCAGGTTTCGATCTCTTCAGGTGTAGGCCCTGACTTGTGTGAGTTTGCGCTGAAAGGCTCGACAGTATCTACACCATGCTTGACGAAGTGACGTCCACAGGCCAGTGCCACCCAAGTATCGCCGGCTGCGACCATGTGAGTGCTGGCGTGACAGGCAAAAATCAGCATACCCAGCCATGCGATAATCATTGGCCAGCCCGATAATGAACGACGGACAACTGACGATGGAGGAAGGACGAAGTTTCGTCCATCATCTCTTCTCGTCCCTCGTGACTCATCGAGTGGTGCATATAGGGGACGGCGATTTTTGTTCTTTACTGACTTAGCCATTCTTGTAGTCTATCTAATCCTTTCCCAATTTGCTCAAGAGAGCAGGCAAAACTCAAGCGAATATTGTTATCACAGCCGAATGGCAGTCCCGGGACAACGCCAACGTTGGCCTGCTCAAGCAGTGCTTGTGAAAAGTCAATGCTGCCGGTAATCTTCGTGCCGTTAATATTTCGACCATAATGGCTTGAAACATCAGGAAAACAATAGAAAGCTCCCGTCGGCTCCGGACATTCTACCCCCTTAATAGCATTTAATCGCTCAGCCATATATTTAGCCCGTTTTTCAAACTCGACGCGCATTTTTTCTATCGCTTGTTCAGCAGGCTCGCCGAGGGCCGCGATAGCAGCATATTGAGCAAATGTCACGGGATTCGATGTACTATGATCCTGCAAACGTGCCATAGCTTTTATCACTTCAAGCGGACCAGCCGTATAACCCAGACGCCATCCCGTCATCGAAAAGGTTTTGCTGAAACCATTCAGGGTCAATGTTCGGTTATAAGCATCCTGGCTTAATGAAGCGAAGCTCACAAATTCGGTGTCGCCGTAAATAAGCTTCTCGTAAATCTCGTCCGACATAACCATAACATTTGTACCTTCAAGGACCTTTGCGATATCTTTTAGCTCCTGTGGTGTATATGTGAAACCACCTGGATTATTTGGCGAATTAAGCACTAACATAGTGGTTTTTTTGGTGATAGCGTTTTTTAGCTGCTTAGGAGTGATTTTGTAGCTGTTAGCCTTGTCGGTCTGAACAATTTTGGACTTAGCATCAGCGAGCTTTATCGTCTCCGGATAAGTTACCCAATAAGGCGTGGGCAAAATCACCTCATCGCCTGGATCGAGCACCGCCTGCATCGCTTCATAAACGGAGTGTTTACCACCGATATTAACAATAATCTGCTCCGGCGTGTAATCGAGGCCGTTGTCCTTTTTAAATTTGGCCGAAATGGCCTTTCGCAACTCGATTATACCGACAGCAGGAGTATATTTTGTTTTGCCATTCTTCAATGCTTCTATTGCCGCTTGCTTGATGTAATCGGGCGTATCAAAATCAGGCTCACCTGCCCCGAAGCCAATGACATCTATACCTTGTGCTTTTAGCTGCTGAGCACGTGAAGTAACAGCTAAAGTCGCCGATGGCGGCACATCCTGTGCTCTTTTACTTACTTTCATTCTTTCACACCTTTCAAATTTGAGTTTCTTTTATCGAACCTGATCTTGCTCTGTAGAAAACAATATATCTTATCCCGCTCCGTCTTCGGCCTTCGCCGAGACGAGTCATTTCGAGCGAACCGAAGGTGAGTCGAGAAATCTGCTATTAGTAGATTTCTCCACTTCGTCCCCGTTTCTGTCTTCGACAGAAGACACGGGGGCTTCGGTCGAAATGACAATAGGCCTTTTCTACAAAGCAATCTGACATATTAAAGACAATTTAGGATGAAGGGTCAAGAAAATTGACGTGTACTTGATACTTGATTCTTGATACTTGATTCTGGCTTTTCTCCAAACTCCGCCCGCAAAAATCTTGACTGCGGCCTCAATAAGTTATAAAATCATCTTTAACACACTGAGAAATGCTCGACCTTTTAAAAGGAGGGTAAAAATATGCACAGCTCAAGCAAATCTTTTGGGCGGTTACTTGTATTGTTCGCCGTATGCTTATTCAACCGATCCTCTGAAGCCAAATACAGCGCCGGCAAACTGGTCTGACATCAATACATATTGCATTCCCCAGGCGATAGACAAAGAAGTTTACCAGTTAGCCGCCATTCGGCAGATGGCTGATCGGTCACACTCGAAATAAGACAAAACCAGCAGCGAGCAATGAACAACAAGAATCGAGCATCGAGTAATGAGTATTGAGCTATCCGTTGACAGATGCCTTCTTGACTGCTAATCTTGGTTTATGATTCGCCCCGTTAGAAATCTTAATTTCGATCAGTTTGTAATAAAACATACAAGCGGAATTTCTAACGGGGTTCGTACACTCCAAATCACGACTCTTTGCTTTTTGGCTCTATATCTTACGGGGTGTAAAGGCTCGCAGCAAAGAAAGCCATTGTCTGAGCAGGTCAAAATCGGCGATATATCCCCTTCCGACGGTGATAAGCAGCCGGTCGGCAAGTCAATAAACACAATTGATTTTGACGTCCACATCTTTGAAATACCGGCTGAAAACATCGACAAAATAAACGATGCTTGGGGATTATTATACACGGAGCCGTTACGATACCACAGCTACCAGGCCTTTACGGCCAGTTCATTTGTAGTCCGCTTTGCCCGTGTTCGAATGTGGGACAGAATCAATGATATGCTGCGTGCCGCAGGCGGTCAAAAAATAGTAACCGTTTCACTATTGCTGCCTGACGGTCAGGCCAACGACATTATTGTTAAAGGATTAAACACGGAACAAAGCGTCTTTTATATTAGCGCCGATGGTCAAAAAGAAAGTGCGGCTATAGGGCCCGGCATTCTCTGCCTGCGAATAAAAGCTGCTAAAATCCCTGATTTAAGAGACGTATGCGAGCTTACCGCCTATCCGGTTTTCACGGTACCGGCAAGCAGCTCAATCCCGGAATTATCCGCTCGCGCAAAGTCACGCGAGTTTTCATTTCTTTCTGCCGCCTTTGGCCTTAGAATGTCCCCCGGTGATTTTATCATGCTGGGGCCGGAAAAAAATAATCTTCCAACTGCAGGTCAAACAACCTTAGACGGCCTGTTCTTCAGCAATCCTCAAGGCAGTCTTTTCCCAGGCACAACCGAACGTACAGCACCTAAGCTTAAGCCGGCTATTAGAGTGTTTTTATTGACCTGTGTTGGAATGAGTAATTGACGAGCGTATGACCGAAGCAACAGTGACATTAATCCGGTGCAGCGATTACAGCCGGCCCCAAATTGCTGAAGCAATCGAACGCCAGCTCACACTTTTAGGCGGATTAGGTAAGTTTATAAAACGCGGCGATACCGTCCTGCTCAAGCCGAATTTCATTGCCCCAAGGTCTCACCGTCATGCCACACAAACCCATCCTGCCGTGATAATTGAGGTCGCCCGGCTTTTGAAAGATTTCGGGGCAAAACCTTACGTCGGCGATTCGCCGGCCTGGAGCAATGTGTTCACATGCGCAAAGGCGCTAAAACTGAATGAGCCTTTGAAGAAATTATCCGTGCCGATAAAACAGTTAGACAAGCCCGTGTATTGTCGAATAGGAGCGAAAAACATCAAAGTCGGCATAAGCTCAATTGCGCTGCAGGCCGACAAAATTATAAATCTGCCGAAGCTCAAGACGCATCAGCAATTGTTGACAACGTTTGCAGTAAAAAATATGTTCGGCTGTGTCAGCGGCAAGCAAAAAGCATTATGGCACTTTAGAAAAGGCGGAAATATATCCGATTTCTGTGAGCTTCTGATTGAGATTTTCAGATTCTTAAATCCTGTTTTTACCATCGTTGACGGGGTCGTTGCAATGGACGGCCCAGGCCCAATTCGCGGACGAAACAGAATGTTAGGATACTTCATCGGCGGAGCTGAACCCTTTTCGATTGAAGCTGTCTGCTCCAGATTGGTCAATATTGAGCCGGAAGATGTGCCGATTATCAAAACGGCCAAGCAAATGGGAATCAACATTCCGGATAAGGACAAAATAAAAATCCTGGGCGATGAATTTCCAAAAAATATATGTATGGATTTCCAGCTACCCAAAATGATTCCACTGAGATTCTCATTGCTTCATGTTTGCAAAAGCGCATTCAGACAAGTACTGCTGCTTGCAAAATCTTCGGTAACCAGATCAAGAAAATCTGATTAATGCTCAGATTATACCAAACATATCGCAGGAAAAGGTTCATACGTAAAGTGCGTACGCGTTTTACGTATATAATATGTGAAAGTACCTTTCAGAAAATAGAAGAAATTATCATCTCGAGCAGATTTCTCCGCTTCGTCCCGATCCGATGAATCGGGTCTTCGGTCGAAATGACGCTAAGTCTTTTCTGCCGAGAAATGTAAAAGCAATAAATAATTTATATCAATCTATAAGAGTCAAGTGCGCCCGGCAGTAACCAAATATAAAGTGGCGGGCAAAATTACCTCTCCCTAACGGTCGGGGCTCTGTAATCAATCGTAAATCGACAATCGTCAATCGTCAATCGTCAATTGTCTTACCGCTCCCTGACGGTCGCAGCTCTGTACGGTCGGGGTCCCGTTTAATGAAGCGCTTATGTTTTTTCTGGTCTATATCAC
>CAZRNB010000090.1:0-12856 GCA_964601355.1 uncultured Pirellulales bacterium | reverse complement strand
TCGCAATGACGTAAAATGAACCAAATTCAACATTTTAGGCCGTGAACGGTTACAATTACTTTAGTTCACTTTAGTTATTTACCAGGTGTAGTGAACCTTATAGGTAATGACTTTTTCCTCTCCTGTTGGGACGTTGACGCGAAATTCAATCGTTTGGCTGTCTGTTTTCAGAAAATCATTCGACTTCTCGACGAGCTCCCAGCTAATCCACCGGTACAGGTGCTCGACCACTCTGAATTCCACAGGGTCTTTTTCTTTGCGATTGCGAACTTTGATTTCGAACGATTCATCCAGCCAGGAAGCTGATACATCAATTTTGTAATCGGTTCTCCGTCTCTCTCCTACCAGGTCGAAGGCATTTCCTGTATAGACTCGCACTGTTTCATCACGGGCAGTATGGTCAATGTAATTTTCGCCGGTGAATTCCTGTTGGCTGTCATCATCACGTCGATAGAATCGCACCAAACCTCGCGGCAGAGGGATGCCCAGGTTGTTCTCTTTGGAATTTTTAAATTCCCTCATAATCCATACTTTGGGATTGCACTGTGCGCCGTAGTCCCGTTCCTGCCGAATATATTCCGGCTGATTGCTGCGGTATCGGTTCCTGTCAATCTTGACGCCGTCATAAACATATAAACGCTCACTTTTGACATCTTCCGCCCGCAAGAATTCAACCTGCTTGGTTTCCCGGTCGTGAAGCGTGGTAGGACGCTCCAGCGTATAAAGGTGGTAATCTTCAAACGCCTTTTCTGATACGGGTGGCTGCCGGCCTGAAATTGAATCGGCCATCTCATAATCCCTCGCTGCGTAACCATAGCGTTCCTGCTCCTGGATTTTGCTGACATCGCCGGCCATGAGTTTGATGCGTGCATTGTTAAACGTCTTGCCGCTTTGATTGTCAATGGTCACCCAGCCGATGACCTGGATTGTATCGCCCTGTTCCGGAGCAAGCATACTATAGTCCGCCTCCCAGCTCATACCTCCGGTTATGTAGGATAGCTCTGCATCAAAGCTTCCCTTCCTGTCGGTTTGGAGGACCCAGTGAATTGTAGGTTTCAAGATTGTATCATCCGCCAGTGATGGGAAAAGGGGCATGCCGGGCAGGCTGAAGCGCAGCTTATTATCAACTTCTATTATGGGCTGGCCGGCTGCGCCGCCTGCATAAGCCGTTTGCCGCATAGCATATTGTTGCCCGTATTGGCGCATGGCCAATTGATGAGGAACGTAACCGCTTCGGATTATCTTTCCACGAATGATTTTTTCATCACCTTTCTCGCCGCTAATGAGAAATTCGATTTCCTTTCCCTCGTACAGTGACAATAACAATCCTTCAGAAACAGGATCGGCTCTGTAATTTTGTTCGAGAATCTGAATAGAATGGTTGCCTTTCGGATCGCGCAGAATCACGGAGTCAGGCTCAAGGTGCGCAGTTGTATCTGTGATACGGACCTCATTTATTCCCTTCGACAGGTTGAGATTCAGATTATCACGTACCACTGCAAAATTCTGGTTATAGATTGTCAGTGAAGGTTCCGCCATCGCAGAACGGGCCACAAAAAGAAAAACCATAGTTATAATTTTTAGGCATTTCATATTGTTCATTGTATTCTCCTTTTCTACGCTTTTCTATTGATAAATATGCAAGAACAGCCGGCTTGGTTAAATTGCAAATAGCATAATATTTATCTGTTCAGACGTTAATCATAGTTCATCGGTTGACAAGTAAAAGGATTAAATTTTTTGTAATATTATACCGCCGATAATGAAAACCAGCCCGATTATGGTTGAGAGTGAGATTTCTTCGCCGATGACGAGGTGAATTATTATTAGCGAAAAAAATGGAACTAAATAAACAAGATTAGCAACGTGTGCGGTAATCTTCGATGATTTTAGCGCACGCAGCCAAACTAAGAACGTGACGCCCATTTCAAATAATCCGATATAAATAGCTCCTAAAATACCATTTCGGCCTGGTAGCTCTATTTTTGTGAAAGCGAACATCGCTGCAAATATATAAACTGAGCCGAACGCAAAGTTCAGAAATAATCCAACGACTTCATCACGTTTGTCTTTTACGCTGTATATCCAGGATATCGCCCAGATTACAGTGCTTACAAGGGCCAAAAGGACGCCGGCAGGTTTGCCGAACCTGAATCCCAAAATATTTCCGCCCGCTGCAATTACAAATACGCCTGTGAAGCTGATAATTATCGCAACGATGCTTTTAATTTTGATTTTTTGGCCAAGCAGGGGGATTGACAGCAGAACAAGCGTAATCGGCCAGACCCAGTTTATCGTCAGGGCTTCCTGTGCCCGCAGGATGCTGTATGCTTTAAGCAGTACGACATAGTAGAGAAAAGGATTGAGAAAACCAAATAAAGCAGACCGCAGGTAATCTCCTTTCGATAAGGTTTTAAGTGAAACAGCTTTTCCGGAGAATAATAAGTATAAAAAGAACGTGGCGGTCGAAACAACCGAGGCGTAAAAAAGAAGCGGCAGAACATTTATATAGCGCAGAGAGAGCTTAAAGGTCGTGGCCACCGTTGACCACAGCAAAACCGCGGCCAAAGCGTAAAAATAAGCGCGTTTTTGAATTGCTGAATTATTCGTCACAAGGTAGTATTATAAATAGGTTAAGGTTTGATGTCGTCAGCAAAATTTAACACGTGGTTTTACCACGGGTTTATAACCTTACATAAAGGGGTATGAACGTCGTGCATCGCTTCTTTGTTACTGACCAGAGTTTTCAGGGCGAACAGGTGGTTCTCACGGGGCGACAGGCTCATCAGATTCATAATGTTCTGCGGTTAGCATCTGGAGAGCAAATCATCGTACTGGACAATACAGGCTGCGAGTACACGGTAGAATTGAAAAAAGTCAACCGGCTGGAGGTCGTGGGTAAAGTTATATCACGACAGCAGAACCAGGCAGAGCCGCAGATACAGGTTACACTCTATCAGAGTCTTTTGGCTCGCGAAAAGTTCGAACTGGTGCTGCAAAAGTGTACCGAGGTGGGCGTGACGTGTTTTGTGCCGATGATAACCGAACGAAGTATTGTCCGTCGGACGGAAATATCGCTAAATAAATTATCACGCTGGCGAAGCATCATTACAGAAGCCGCTGAGCAATCAGGCCGAGGCCGAATACCACAGCTCGATGCGCCTGTTAGTTTCGCAGATGCCTTAGCTAAGATTGGCAGCTTTGACTGCCGTCTTATCGGCTCTCCGCAGCGCCGAAAGGTGTCCTGCGGAGTGCAGGCTGCGAACTTGCGAAAAATTCTGCAAGCCAGGAGCAATGAAGTGCATACTTTAGCTTTGTTTATTGGGCCGGAGGGAGGTTTTACAGATCAGGAAATTGTGACTGCCGTCGATTGTGGAGCTATTGTGTTTAGCCTCGGAAAACGGGTATTACGTACCGAAACTGCCGCTGTTGTTGCCTCAGCGGTTATCCTGTACGAGTTGGACCAGTTGAACCGGTGACGCATTCCATTTTGTTGGAATCCTTTTAAATATTCTTGAAACGGTCACGGAAAACGTTATAGTGCCTAAAGTGTAAAGTGAAAAGTGGCTAAAGTGTCTAAAGCCATTTAGGCACTTTAGCTCACTTTAGTCATTTTAGGCACTCTGGTGGCTAATATCGAGAATCATGATTAAAATTGGTGTAACCTGTCAACAACGGGAGTGACTATGGAAAATCCTCGTAGGAGCAATATCAAGAAACGAAGAAAGTGTGGTTTCCGAGTTCGGATGCGAACCAAAGGCGGACGAAAAATACTGGCCAATAGACGCAAGGGACTAAACCGCGCATAATTTCGTTGGTTGTGCCTATATGCTTTATTTGGTAGCCACGCCTATTGGAAACCTTTCGGATATTACTTTGCGTGCATTGGAGACGTTGCGCCGGGTGGACTACGTTGCCAGCGAAGACACTCGTAAGACCGGCATTTTGCTTAAACATTTTGATATTCAGAAACCTCAGGTATCTTTCCATGAATATAATAAGACTCAAGCCGCGAAGAAGATCATCGGCTTGCTTACTAAGGGCAAATCGGTTGCTTTGGTTACTAATGCGGGGACGCCGGGCATTTCTGATCCAGGATTTACGCTGGTGCGCTGTGCTGTTGAAGCAGGCGTAGAGGTGACGATGGTCCCCGGAGCTGCGGCGTTTGTGATGGCCCTGGTTTTATCGGGTCTTGCCGTACATAGTTTTACTTTTCGCGGCTTTCCACCTCGCACAAGCAGCAAACGACGCCGTTTCTTGGCTGTCGATAAAGACTCGCCGCATACGCTGATTTTTTACGAAAGCCCATATCGTTTGCATAGTTTCCTGAACGATGCTTTAGATGTGCTGGGAGACCGCCGGGCTGCCGTGGCTAAAGAGCTGACGAAGATATTTGAATCGGTAAAACGCGGACGACTGTCTGAATTGTTGGCAGGGATCGAGGAATCGCCAAAGGGCGAGTACGTAGTTGTTATATCCGGTGCGCAAGAATCCGCCGAGTCAAAAAGTAATGATAATAATAATGTTTAGCCCCCGGATTTATCCGGGGGTTTTTCCCGAGGGATTTTATCTGAACAAGACCGCCATCAATAGACCGGCGCCGGCTACGGCTGCTGCCGATGGCAGAAGCTTCAGGATAATCCTGATCAGAGAAGTCTCAAAATAGCTCGCCGAGAGGGACAGGCAAAGGTGGATAGGCGTCAGTGACAAGCCGACAATTAAGCCGGAAAAAGCCAGCACTTCCAATCCCATTTTGGTCTCTCCGCCTCTGCCGATAAAGCCGATGAGAAATGGGTAGGTAATCGCTACGGTCGGCATAGTTACGCCCGTGCAGAAGCTGACCAGCATGGGCAGCATGAATAACAGCAAAGACGGCGGCACGTGAGCGTTAATCATAAACTGAACCACACCGCGGATGGCGTCGCCGGCTTCAAGATTGACTTTGAATAATAACGCACCAAAAATAAGCAGCACCATATCCGGCTCCAAGGCGGCTCTGAAGATATGCAGCCAGCGATTAACAGGGACTTTGTGCAGTGTCAGCAATCCAACGATTGCAAGGAATATACCGATGGCCGGCGGCAGGTCAAAAGCGATGTATAAGACGGCGGTGAACGCAATGGGCCAAAAGGTATGTATTAAATCAAGAATATGGCGGCCAATATGATGTTCAATATGCTGATGATTGGAACGTTTTGGCGGTATGCCGAACATCAGCAGGTTCACGGCGCCGCTGACGATTCCCGCTGCGCAAAGGACGATATGGTAGCTGAATAAGGTGAACGCGGAAATGCCGAGCAGGCTTTGAATAAGCGGAACCGCCGGGAAAAGCGGCCAAACAGGCTCCCATTGATGACGGAAAAGGTAATTTATCGCGGCCAGCCGGCTACGTTCGATGCCGATTTTGTCACCGGCCTGTCGGACCATAGGCGCCGACAGCATAATCCCCCCCGGCGTCGGCAGCATACCCATTAGCAAAGGTATCATGGCTAATGCAAACCTGCGGCTTTTAAATAAACCCTGCATTGCGGGAACTAAACGCTGCGAAAGGCCGATTTCCTCCAGCGCTGAGCCAAAGACATTTACCAAAAGTAAAAGGGCGGTCAATGATACGAATAAATAACCCGTCGTTTGCGTTAGAGGCTCAAGCTGCCATTCTGACGTTAAAGTCTTGCCCAGTTGTAATGGGCCGACGCGTAATAAGGCCGCCAGCATACAGGCTGAGATTACCATAGCCAGGCCGATCTTAACTTTTAATCGAAGAAGCATTACCAGGGCAGCCAGCGATATTATAATGCTGATTATCGGATACACGGCTCTCACTCAGTAATAGAATAAGATAGTTTCATATATCAAATCATCCATCATTACTTTGTTTTGTCAAGCAGTCAACAAGGCGGGACAAAAAGAAGCGGGGCTTACACCGAATATATCGATATAAGCCCCGAATTGACTCAAACAGACTAAAGCAGTATTAACCTAAGCCGGCTGCTATGGCGTAGATGGACGTACTCCTATATCATCGATGTACAAATCACCTGCGCCGCCGAGCTTTGGATTGTCTCTGTCGCCGACGCCAATAATTATCTTCTTTATAGCCTTCACGTTCACGCCGGTAATATTTGTCAGCGGAATAGTCCACAGCGTGTAAGTGTTTAGGGTTGTTGCATTAGGATTCGTGTGCTTGATCATCGGGCTGCTGTTGCCGGCGCTATCCTGCAGCACTATGTAGAGCTGCTCAGGGACGTTGCTTGCTATGCCTATGTCCTTATGCTCCACCGGTCCCGTTAGGCTGACATTAGAGAATATAGCCGTGCACGTTGAATTGACGTTATTGCTCGCAACGCATACGCCTACATAAGTATCAGCGGGCAGGTTCACCATAGTCGGCCCGCCTAACTGTGTCCAGTCATTTCCATTAGCTGAATAATAGGCTCTAAAGGTGTTGCCGTTACGTTCCAGCTTCACCCATTGTGGAGCGGTGAGGGGGGTCTGTGCAGCTACCTGCGTGGTAGTAGCGCCTGCGCTGGGACGGTACCGGAAGAGAACTCCGGTGCTCGGCGTCATAACCACCGTTACGTTGGCCGAGTCTGCGTTTAACGTATCACGGATCATCACTCCCGCCTTAGCTGCGCCGCTGGTGTTAGTCAGTGCCATTACCTTCGCTGTTATAGTCACGTTGCCTGAGAGTTTCTGATAAGCAAAGTGGAGTTGGTCAGCCGTGCCGGTGATATCCGTACAACGTGCGCCCATCGTCCAGGTTGTTGTCCCTTTTGTGAAGGTGCTGTAAGTAGGAAGTAATCCTCTGAACCACAGCCTTAAGGTATTAACGTCATTTATTGTCCAATCCTGTGGAGTCTGCCATTCACGTTCGGCTTCGGAGTAAAGCTTCGTTCCGACTATTTCAAGTGGAGGACCATAGCCCTCATTTATGGAACCATCGTTGTCGTAACGCATATACATAGCCTGGCGGCCGCTGCGAATTATAGCCCGTTCGGCATAATTACCGGTTAAGTGCCCCACGGTCATGCCGGTATTATTCACGACGCAGTCTGCCCACGTTTCGTATATTGTAGTGCCGGCTTCATTGCTGTAGGTTTCAAAGTCATCCACCACGATGAAGCTGGCTGTTGTGAATTTCCAGACGTTGCCTTTGTTTACTGTACCATTTGCTTCAATTTCATCGACCTTCCAGTAGTAGGTCTGGCCCCAGGCAAGAGGAAGCTCAGTGGGAGTATAGGTGGTTTGATCAAGGGCCTGCCTGCCGTGATATATAGTTGCTGTTGCGGTAGTCGCATCAGCAACAGCGGCTTGATCCGTGCCGAAGTACACGTCATGCTGGTTAGCATTTTGCCCTGCTTCCCATTTGAGAGTGGGTGTGTCGGGGACGTTTGGATCATTGTGATGAGGATAGATATCGGCAGCAGTTAAACGTACCATCAACTGGGCTATTTCGTTTGCTGTTAATGCCTTGTCATAGATTCGGAAATCGTCCAGATAGCCTTGAAACTGCCGCTGCTGAGTGGGGTCTTCAGATCTACCGAGCCAGTTGTTGGTAGTAACGCCGAGGCTGCTCGGTGTAAGTGTGGCAGCCGTGAGACTGCCGACTGACTGACCGTCGAGATATAGAGTGAAGGTGTCACTGTCTGCGTTAATAGTCACGGCCAGATGGTGCCATTCATTGGCAGGCATTACGGTGCCGGCGTTGGTCGCATTTGAGCCATAACCAACCATTTGCGTAACTCCACCGGTTGCAATTTGGAAATGTGTCGGTGCGCTGGAACTAGCACGAGGTGCAAGATACATGGAGTTTGCAGGGACAGTGCTGAAGGAGAAAATTCGCTGGTTATTGCCGCCCACAATCCAGTTCACCCATATAGCGAAGGTGGAGTTGGTTAGTGTAGAGATGACCGAACCATTGGGCAAGCTGGCATAAATGTCGTCAGCAGGATCGGGATTGTTAGCATTGTTCAGATAAATTGAGCCGCCAAAGTAACCCGCATCATAAGTTGGATTACCAATGGTAGTACCGTTACACCCGAAAGAGGCATCGATCGCATCGTAATCAAACTTCCACCATCCAACAAGATTCGGGTCGGTAACAGGTGGACCGCTGGAGACGGTCGTAAAGCTCCAGACCAGGCCTTTATGGATGGTCGTGCTATTTTCGACCTCATCGGCTCGCCAGTAGTATGTCTTGTTGATTGCAAGAGAAAATCCGTATCTCGCTGGTGTCCAGTTTGGATCGCTGACCGTCGGAGTTAAGAATATCCTGAAAGGCGGTGCAGTTGAGCCTGTGGCTGCATTAGTCACCTCGTCGAGATTATCACTGATATATACGTTGTGTCCCAGAACAGCTCCTGTGCCTGCACGCCAACGAAGGGTTGTCTTAGGGGCAATATATTCTGCTCTGTCAGCCGGGCTTGGAGAATAGGCAATTCGAGGCTGAATCATAAAACTCCAGATATCACCTCTGTATATCGTACCAGCCTGATCAATTGTATCGACACGCCAGTAGTAAGTTACATCTTGAACAAGATTAGTTAAAGCATAAGCCGAACCGCTGATAAGGCCTTTATCCGCAGCCGGTGCGGAATTATTTACAGCTTCCCAGTTGTTACCGAGATACAGATGGCTGCCATTGACTGTAGCCGCATTGGCTCCCTTAGCCCAGCTAAGGTTCAATTCTGTTGTGCCCACAGCAAGAACAGCACCATCTGCCGGCGCGGGGAAGGTGGCAGTCAGAATGCCCATCGCTTGCCTTACATCCTCCAGTTTTAGGGTGCGATTATAGATGCGGAAATCATCCAGATAGCCTGGAAGGTATGGACCTTCAACACCAGGGTCTATTGATCTGCCGAGATAGTTCTCGGTGGTAACTCCAACATCTATAGGGGCAAGTGTAGCATTAGTACCGTTAGCCTCACTAACTTGCCGGCCATTGATATACATTCTGAAGATGTTATTGACATCGTCGATCGTTATAGCGATATGGGTCCAGGTAAAGGTGGGTATGACTGAACCACCTGCCCCAGCGCCGAGGGGACCCCAGCTTACTCGCTGTGCAGTTCCATTAGCGTTGATCTCAAAATGCGTAGAGGGACTGCTGCTATAGCGTGGCCTCAGGGACACATAGTTAGTAGTGCTGGTGCCGAAGTCGAAGATGCGTTGATTCCTGTTGCCGCCACCGATTTGGCGATAGTTCACCCATAAAGAGAAGGTACAGTCAGTCAGCTTAGAGATAACATCCCCGATGGGTAAATTTATATGCTGCTGCTCGGTAGCACTGCCGCTGAGGATGATTGAGTTGTTGTCGGCATAAAGTGGCAGACCAGCGCCATAAGTCGGACCTGCCAGATAGGTCGGCATCGGATTGCCAGATACGGTGCCATTTAGCCCGTAGCCGGACGAATCATTCGCATTTCCATCAAGCTTCCACCAGCCGACGAGATTCGGATCGGAAGCTTTTGATGCGCTGGTCAGAAACAAACCAAGCATCAAAACAAAACAAAACAAATAACTATATTTCTTACTCATAATAAACCTCCTTCAAAATGATAGAATAATGAAGAGTGCTTTGGCTACCAACCAAAACTTCTGTTGTTTTCAATTCGCCTCTGTTATAATCTTCTTTGTTAGATGCTAACTTCAAGAGAACCTTTTTTACTGTTTTAAGTTCCTAACAGGGCTTATCTTAAACAATTCTCTAAGAAACCAATAATTAACTTTTTTCCTACAAAATCATAAGCTTATTTATCGGCACTTTTGTATTTTGACTGTACTGCTTTCCTTTGTTGCGAAGGGCATATTGTTATATGCGATTGCGAGATGTGATTTTTCTGTAAATATAAACATGGCGTCCTATAAAATCGCAGTCCTCAGTATAATATAGAGAATTTGTACCAAATTAACCGCGGTAATGTCAAGCAAAATTCCAACTTTTTTAGTACATCAGAGGAACATCTTAAAAAATTAGTAATTTAACCTTTACATATCATATTCCCCATAGTATAGTGCCGGCAATGATAGGTAATTGCATGGAGGATTACTAAATGGCTGAACAAAATAAACAAAAAAATCCTTTAGTGGCCGTACTGATTTCGGCAATTATAGTTGCTATTATAGTGGTATGGGCATTGGTAAAACCCAAATCTGTTGAGCCTACAGATGAAGGGCAAATTAATCCGCAAGATTACGACCAGACTGTCGGCGAGGGCTTGGCGGCTAACCCGCTTACAGGTGTGGGCGGCGGTTTAAGGCCGGGTTTAATAGAGGTCATTAAGGCTGCCAAGACCTGGGGGCCGGCTTTTGAAGTCTGGTTCGGCAGACCAGCACCGGATGTTACCTTAACAGATATTACCGGAAAGCAGCACAAGCTGAGCGATTATCGCGGCAAGAACGTGATGATTATCTTTTGGGCAACGTGGTGCGGACCATGCAGAATGGAAATTCCATCTTTGGTTGAGCTGCGAAATACGTTTGGCGCAGATCAACTTGCCATGCTTGCTATATCAAATGAAGACGTCACTGTACTGGATACATTCATCGCTCAGCAGAAAATCAATTACACGGTTTTTTCAAACAAGGAAGCTTTACCAGCACCGTTCAGTCTGGTAAATTCTGTTCCTTGTAGTTTCTTTATAGATCCGCAGGGCCGAATAAAGCTTGCTACTGTTGGTATGTTGTCGTTAAACGAAATCAGGTCTATCCTGCAAGCCAAATGAGGCTGAGAGCAACGTGTAAGAAACCGGGGATTTCTCTGGACAATATTAGACGAAGTGGTTAAAATTGGAATATTGCTTTGTTATGTTTGTGTTTTGTACTGAATTAGAGGTTATTATTCATGGCGCATAAAAAGGGACAAGGTTCTACGAGGAACGGCAGAGACAGCAATCCTCAATATAGAGGCGTAAAGCTGTTCGGCGGCCAGGCGGTAAAAGCCGGCTCAATTATTGTTCGGCAGTGCGGAACTAAATTCTTTGCCGGCTTCAATGTCGGCGTAGGCAGGGACTTTACATTATTCGCCACAGCAGATGGAACAATACGCTTCCAGGGAAAAAAAATTCATGTAGTCTAATGAAACCTGAGCAACTAATAAAAAAAGGATGGTAATTTACCATCCTTTTTTTATATAAACGCGGTACGCATTATGAAAATTATGTTTATTGATGAGGCGCAAATCTGGATCAGGGCGGGAGACGGCGGCAACGGCTGCGTCGGCTTTCGGCGTGAAAAGTACATCCCGAAGGGCGGCCCTGACGGCGGCGATGGGGGAAGGGGGGGCAGTGTCTATTTCCAGTCGGTAGAAAACCTCGATACCTTAATGGATTTTACCGGCAAATATCATTGGCATGCGGAGAATGGCCGGCAAGGCTCCGGAAGTAACAGGCATGGTGCAGATGGCCGTGACCTGGTGATCCCCGTTCCGCCCGGCACGCTCATTTACGATGCTGACCTGAATCTGCTTTTGAAAGACCTTAACGAAGTAGGTTTGAAGGTATGTGTCTGTCGAGGCGGAAAAGGTGGAAAAGGCAATAAGGCCTTTGCCACGCCGGTCAATCAGGCACCGAGGTATGCTGAGCAAGGCCAAAAAGGGCAGAAAAGAAAAATTCGGCTTGAGCTTAAACTCATCGCCGACATTGGGCTGGTCGGCCTGCCCAACGCCGGCAAAAGCACTTTAATTTCCCGCTGCTCAGCCGCAAGACCGAAGATCGCCGATTATCCATTTACTACAACCGAGCCGGTGCTCGGCATTGTTGAACTAAGCGATTTCCGCCGATTCGTCATGGCTGACATTCCCGGCCTAATCGAGGGCGCTCATAAAGGAGCCGGACTCGGGCATGAATTTTTAAGGCACATTGAAAGAACCAAAATTTTAGTGCACATTCTTGATATAATGCCGATAGACGGCTCCGACCCGGCTGAAAATTACCACCGGATACGCCGGGAGCTGGAATTATACAGCAAGTCCTTAGCAGAAAAAGATGAGGTAATCGTTGCTAACAAAATTGACCTCGATCCGGCGGGAAAAACAGTTAAGAAACTTAAAAAGAAGTTAAATAAAACAATATACGAAATCTCAGCAGTTACCGGTTCCGGAATCAAAGAACTAATTGAAACCTTGTGGCAGAAGGTCAAAACCACCTCCGGCGGGTAAACTTCTATCTCCTGATTTCCTGTTATCCTAATATCCTGCACCCTGTTACCCTGATTATCTGATACCCTTATTCTGTCTCCAAATCACCAATCACCAATTCACTAATCAACTAACGTTTCTGCGAAATTGGCTTTGTTTGGGTTTGTTTTCCAGGCGGCCTGCGAAGGCGCTCATTTTCATATTCCTTTGTCAAAAGTGAATTTACATTCATTTGGGCCTTAAGCAAATTGGCTTTGTTTTGCATAATTCAGTTCATTAACGCAACGCTGCTTAGCTTTGTACGACTGGGTGGCACGCTCAAACGTAGTTTGGGCGTGGATTTTCCCTGATTTTGCTGTCTTCTGTCCCGCCAGAGGCGGGTAAACCTCTGTTTTCTGTCTTCTGTTTTCTGTCTTCTGTTTTGAAAATTGGCTTTGTTTTGCATAATTAGTGTCAATTTTCCCATCTAATTTGCCTCATTTTGTTGTATTGCCTTCGCCATTTATTGGATTTTTGCTCATTTTGCTTATTGGCGAAGATTTGTGATTCTGCGGCCATCAATAATCTCCCCCTAATTTACGATTGACTACGAACTATTAACTATGAACAGTCCATTAGTTCGATATATATTATACAATAATAAATGTTAAGTGTCAAGTAAATTATTGGATTTAACCCGTGAAATAAGAGCAGACGCTATTTCGCGAGGTATGAACAGGA
>CAZRNB010000089.1:0-12910 GCA_964601355.1 uncultured Pirellulales bacterium | reverse complement strand
CAGACCAAATCTATTTTGCGATAATAAAATTAAAATTACTCAAACTGACCAATTTGTATTGTCATACCCGCGAGAGCGGGTATCCATTTATCATTTCGTAGCAATGGATTCCCGCTCTCGCGGGAATGACATCCGTCGTTATCTCGTTGCCGTATAATCAATTGTAAAAACCGGTCAGTTTGAGAAAATTATAGCAATTGCTATTGTAAAGTTTTAGGGTTGACAGGGTCGAATGTATTTAGCCTACCGATACAAACGATTTTTGTTTTATATTGCAATTTTTCTATTTGCTTATTCTTCGCTGTCTTTCGCACAACGGCCCGTTACCTAACGGCAGAGAGGGGCAGAAGACCCAAACAATGTATCAGAACCTAACGAAAATTTTGCCTTAGTCGGCTTTGCAGCAGCAGAAGGGAATGGTTTATCCACAACTACAGGAGGACAAGGTGGCGACATCGTTGAGGTCACGGCTGGTGAGCAGCTTAATACATTTTTGCGCGGCAGAAATGATCCAAAATTTGAAAAATATTATCCTCCGATTACAATCATTATTAAAGGCAAATTGTCTTTTCCTGAAGATGAGATGATGGACATAAAGGAAACATATAATCTATCTATTCTTGGTGATGGAAATGATGCAATTATCGAAGGCTTCGGGCTCAATATTGATAAAAGCTTCAATATCATCGTACACAACATCGGGTTCAGAGACTGCCCGGATGATGCAATAAATATTCAAGGAACAAGGTCACACCACATCTGGATCGACCACTGCAATCTTTCCGACTCTCCCGACTTTGATTTCGAGGGCGTTCGCCACGATGGTTTGCTGGATATAAAACATGGAGCAAGTTATATAACTATCTCGTGGAATCATTTTTACAATCACAGAAAGACCTGTCTATTAGGGCATTCCGACGATAATGTAACAGAAGATGCCGGTCGGCTGAAAGTGACATATCATCACAATTGGTTTGACAATACCAATTCCAGGCATCCACGCGTCAGATTCGGCCAATGCCACGTTTTCAATAATTATTACGACAACAGCCGGGGCGGAATGGACTACGGAATCGCCTCTACGCAAGAGGCTGATTTAGTGGTTGAGGCAAATTATTTCAAAAACGTCGTGCATCCTATGTATTCCGGATACGGCTCCTCATCTCCGGGGGACATTGTGGAATTTAACAATATCTTTGATAATAGCGGCTCACCTGAGACTCGCGGGAATGCGTTTAACCCTTCAGTCTATTATTACTACGTTACCGATAATGCTGCTGTTGTTCCTTCTCTAATTACGGCGGAGGCAGGTGTCGGCAAAATAAACATCGAAGACTTACTAAAATGAATTAAGGAGAAAAATGGGCGTACTTTGGGAAATCGTACAAACCGGCTTGATGTATGGCCAACATCGAAAATCCAATTCGATTGAGGATCGGGTACAGGCTCTTGAGGACCAGCTTCAACTGACGCAGAACACATTGCGTAACCTCGTCAGAAAGCTCGAAGAGATTCACAAAAGTGATATCGACGGCGATGGCAGGATTGGTTAAATGGCAAATTGAACAGCTTTTGTGACGCTGCACCGGCGGTCTATTAAAAACGAACTGCAGGCAGCATCTCTTATATCCAACATTCCTGAGCTACGCCTTCACCCCGTTAGAATGCCCCGTGGATTGCCTTGGGGATGAAAATATTTATCCCGTTAGAAAGGCGATCAGTCCCGGCAAGAAACGTACTGAATATTATAAAGCAAACGAACGAGCCGAGCCTTGACGGAAGGGCTTCTAACGGGGTTCACGCGGTATCTGCAAGGGCGAGATTAATACGCAGAATGGCCTCATCAATTTCCGCAGTGTTCTTGAACCCTATTACAACCGCATCCACAAGGCCGGACTGCATGACGAAGCGTATGGACTTCTGGCGGCTCTCAGGGTCTGTGAAATCGCCGTCGCCTATAAGTTTCATGCCGATGACGCCATGGCGGTTTTCCCGCATGACCTTGATTTGCTCAAGCACCGCCGGCACATGTGACGCATCGCTCCTGGCATTCCAGTCCTCAACCGGGGTGTCAATGTTCGAACCCTGCGGGTTGATTCGTACTAAATTGACGTCAACCCAGTCCAGCTCGGCTGCCTTTTTCAAGGCGCCCAGCGAATGACATGAAACACCGTGAGCGAGTATGATCTTCTTAGACTTGGCCTCTTCCAGGGCATCCATTAGTTTTTTGTGTGTCTGATCCCAGTCGGCTTTCATCACACAGTGCATAAGCAGGCTGTCGATGTAATCGACACCCAGCTCCTGCCGATAGCGGTCGAGCACATCCATCGGCTTTTCGGGAACGCCTGGCATCTTGGACTGGATAAACAGCCTCTCACGGGGAAGACCTTTGATTGCATCGCGGATCATTGTGTGGGTTTTATAGTTATCAGCCGTGTCGATATACGTAATGCCCCGGTCATACGCATAACGTATCAGCAGTTTAAATTCTTCGGTTCCCAGGTCTCGCAGAGTTTTGCCGTTATTGATGCCTGTACCGATACCAAGGCGGCTCAGCTTAAGCCCCGTCTTGCCTAAGGCGACCTGGTCCACAGCAGTTCGTTTACATTTTCCGCCCAATGGCCCAATAGCACAGGATGACAAAAAAGTGGAGCCGGCTAAAGCAGCCGTGCCTTTTATGAACTGCCGCCGGTTGATTCCTTTTCTAATCATAATTTAAAACCCTTCACAAAACTTGATGTCACTATCTAAAGATTTTATTGCGTTAAGTATCCATACCTGATTGCAGATATTCTACATCAAGCCTATCTTTCTTGCGTCCCGTTGACATCTTATTTTTAATTAAGTTTTCTTTCGAAATAAATGGTATTCTAATGTCATCGACTTCTATTTCTTGTCTCTCGGCATAAGCCTTATCAAACTCGACGCCATCGATTCTGGTTATTATGTCTATTCGCCGGGGTGCTACGCCAATTTGAAAAATGACGCCTTTTTCGCAGAAAGTTCTTTCCGTAAGCTCGCCGAGCGGTGCGCCGAATTGCGCCAGCGACAGATATACATTCTTTGCATTTTCGTCAGATGCTTCAACCCATACATCGAAATTGCCGGTAGCGCGGGGATATCCGTATGCCCCCATCGCATAAGCTCCGACAACAAGGAACTTAGCCTTGTTGTCTAATAAGATTTGTAACATTTCTTTGTAGTCTTTGTTCAGCATCCTGACGATTCCGCAACGACCACAGCTCTTTTGTAAGCTCCCATATAAAGCTGACCCGCTCGGCTGGTGTTGCCTTAACGAATGAATCATCCTCACGGGTCATTTTTTTGAGCTTTACATGGTTTCTTATAACATTCATACAGTTATTGTAGCACACTTAGCATTAAAATAAAAGCCAGGTGTATCACTTAATTTTTTTATGCTCATATATCGGCCAACTAAAAACTCAAAGCCTGAAGGCAAAAGCAATTCACCATAGCAGTTGAGGATTAAACGCCCGGAAATATTGTAGGGTGGCGACTTGCCCCACCATTATTTTATTCACACTGGAACACACGATAAGAGTGTGGCTTTATTTGCGTATTGAAAACAATCCTAATGTTACTGTCACCACGGCCACGTCGGCCAAACATCCCTGGGCCGGAGGATTCAGTCCTTGGTGACAGTATTTCACCAGAGAGGATGTCACGAAGATTGCTAATTTTTTTTGTGGTGACAATATTAACATCGACAGGCTCCGGCAAAAAGGATTCCACGATAAATGTATCATTGTCATAAATAAACAAAGCAACTTGGCTGAAAGCTTCAAGTCGGACGTAAAGGTCTCTGCACAATGTCTCTTTAATCCGCGTCAGCACCTCGGCGGGAAAGTTATACAGGTCGCCGAAATTATCCGGGATGGTCAGAACATACAAAGTGCCATTCGCGTAATCAGCCGAGTGAAGGATGGGATAACCGATGCCGCTTGCCAAACAGGAAATCTCCTCCCAGGAATCGTTGGTCAGGTACTTTATCTGCGGAATAACAATATCCGATTTCGCCTGATACGTGCCGCGGAAGCCAAGAATGAAATCCCGTATTACAGCCTTTTTGTCGGTATATTCAAGCTCAACAATATCCTCAATCCCCCGGCCTTGCAAGGCATTTAATAGACCTGATGTAATAACAACGGTCTTACCCGCAATTAATTGACTCTTTATCTTATCCACGATTGATTTGTCAAACTTCGCGGATTCAGCAAGAAAGATTGTATTTGCATCGGTTGGAAATTCCGGCAAAAGGTCTATCGGCACTCCACACATACCGAGGTAATTATGCAGAAAGTCCTCGCCAGTTGAATGATAGGGTTTGTAGCTTTTAACGCCAATGGGTTTGCCGAGCTTGCTAACGAAGCGGTCAGCCCGCTCAAAGGTGTAACCAGCAGCTCGAGCAATCGTGCTCGGCTGCACCGATGTTCCATTGTCTAACTGAATGGATTTCATCATTTCGTCAAAGTCGAAGCTGGTCTGTTGTCCCTGCCAGGCTGAACGGTCTGAGTCACGGATGGGCCGCTGCATCTGTCTAAAGTCAAAGAGCGTGATTTCTGGCGCTTTCGCAAATAGAGTCAGCCAAAGCTGCTCCGCGTAGCGGTCTATATACGACATTCCGCCCGTATCGACCCAGCCGCCGGCGTTGCCGCCTGGCTTGACATTTTCAAGATAACGGAAGATTAAGTAGCTTTGGTACTGCTGCAGGTGCTGGCTGCTGCGGATGGGATCTCTGGTTTCCGTGCCGGTGTAGAGCTTATCAAAGAGCTTTGGCTCAGCCTCCAAATTGTAGCCAAGTCCCTGAAAATGTTCATACCAGTTCGGATATTTAATGACCATCGTGACTTTTGGGTTGACGGCTTTTGCTGGCTTGATAATCAATTCTTGCGATGCTTCTTCTAACAGATCAAGCCGGAACTGTGTCCAGCTTTTATCGCCTTTGGCCTTAATGCAGGATTCGCATTTACAGTTGGTGAAGAAAAAGTCATCTAAAATAATTTCATCGAAGAGTCTTGCCGTGTACTCGATGATTTCCTTAACGCGCCGGCGGGATTCGGGTTTGGTATAGCAGAACGTTTGGAAACGGTTTCTTTCATTGACGGTAAGAGTTATACCGCTGGCTGTTCGGATACCTTTATCTTGGAAGAATTTCCTGGCCTTGGCGATTGTGTCCTCATCGACTAAAATCATATCACGATGCGTTTCAAGATAAACCTTATCCACTTTGACTTGCCTTGCCAGCTCATTCCATCGCGGCTCAAGCCAATTCGGGTCTTTCATCTCCCGCGTTTCATAAGCCCGACAGTAAATTGCAACATTAAAATTCTGATAACCGTATGCCAAAGGACAAAGAAAACACAAGAGTGCTAATCCCAAAGCTGCATATATAAAACCTCTAAAGCATTTCTGCATAATTATTCCTCTCAAGCAAACTATAATTTTTCTCGTCAGTGTAGTTTGAATATTCCCAACAGTCAAAAGAAAATCTGCACAAAGGAAAAGGCCAGAACCTTTTGGGTCCTGGCCTTTATAATCCTGCTTGCCCCGCACGAAATAGGCGACCGCCATAATTTGGTTCGGGTACGGTGACCTACTCTCGCCTCACCATTTTTTTAAAACAAGCTTTTCCGACTTTTTCACTTGTCTATTAGTCAAGATTCCAACTACGGCTATAATAATTGCTCCTACACCACTAACGTACCGAGCCAATCCACAATTAGCACACACTTGCAGAGGGAAGAAAACTCCAAAAAGTAATAAATATAGAAGAACAAACAAAAAAACACCCCATAGAATCTTTTTAGTAGTTTTTGAAGCTCCACCTTTATGAGCCATCTGAACTGCTGGATTAAGAAAAACATCTATTTTTGGATTTACCTCGTCGAAGAGTGTTTTACTGTATATTGTCTTCCTAATTACTTCGAAAACATTAGCATAGTGGCTAAGAGCAACGCCTGTTGCTGTAACTGTCGTGAGAACAATCAGAGCCAACACGCCGATGGCACAGGAAATTAGGTAAGTTCCAAGAACGACATTCAAACTTGGCTCAACGCAAACATCTCTGAACAGCAGATACATAATAAGTGTTATACCTCCAGCTGCTGTTGTGTAGAAGAATCCTAAATACCATGCACGAGCATTCTCGAGGTGCCGATAGTGCTCCCATGCTTGCCTAAACTCTTCAAGAAGAAGTTGCTTTTCCTCGTCTTTTAGTTCTGAGATACCTGCCTTCATTTTACTAAAACCGATCGCCTCTCATAATCTCAGTAATAACCTATTTTTCAAGTCGAAACATGCTCTTTTTTCAGCGTTTGCTTGTGTTTGGCGCGGATTAAACCGTCAACTGATAAATCCTCATCTATCAAAGGCCAATGTATCCCATATCCCGATGGCGAAACTTCATAATTTTCTCTCTCAGTATGCGATGCACCAGCGAGCCTTTTGGAAATATCAGCTAATGGAAACGAATATTTCTTACCATCAATATTTAAAATCAATTTCTCTTTAACAAAAGAAACTTTTTCAATTTTGTGACATTTATTCATCATTTAACCTGTCTTTGAAACCTGTTCCATTCCTGCTCTATGAATTCAAAATATTCAAAGATAATCTTCTTTACATCTCGTTTATCCTTATTATTCATATTATAACTGTATGCTTCCTGGAGAGCAAAATTATTTTTATCCAGCCAATACTTACATTCTTTTTCAGCTTTCTTACAATGAATGTGAATCGGCTCATTCTTTTCATTTGAGTAAAAGAAAAATCTCCAGCCCATTACAAATAAAATTGTAGGCATGAAATTATCTCCATATTCAAAAAAACAGGAAAAAACAGAGAACACTATCATTTATACATCGGCGGTAAATCTTCCATAAAAAAAGTCAATGAATCGCGTTCAAAGGCTTTGAAGTTCTCGGCACTGGCCTGGCCGGGATACGGGGCGTAGTAATGATCCGGTCGGCCGTTCCGCCAGACCAGCACCCAGGCAAGTTTTTTAGTCGAGAGGCTTGCCTTGATAACCTCAAGCAGCACGTCCATCCACCACGTTGGATTAGGCAGAGTTTCAAGACCTGTTTCGGTCAGGGCGGCAACCTTGTTCCGTTCCTCGGCTAATGAGACCAAAATCTCTAACGCCTGGACAGCCTGCTCTTTTGTCTGGAGCGACTTGAAATCGCCGTAGTTGTCGTGGCCGAGGATATCAATGTAATCGTCGCCGGGATAACGTTCGAGATATTCTTCGCGGCTCTTGAAACGGTCGGGAGAATAAGCGGTAATGATATTATGCAGGCCTTTTGTCTTTCTTAGATAATCTATTGTGAAGTGCCAAAGCTGTTTGTATTCGTCCGGCGTGCACCACTTAGCCCCCCACCAGAACCAGTCGCCATTATGCTCATGGAATGGTCGAAAGATAATGGGGACTGCTTCGCCCTTGGGACCTTTCAAATCAGCGAAAAAGGTTGCGACTTGATCCAGCGCTGCCAGATAGGCCGCGTGCAGGTCGCCATCAGGCAACAGGCGGCTCACAACCTTTTGCTGAGTCCAGGCGTTTTGGTTTGTTCCGGGAATGCGGGCGTGCCAGCTTATCGTATTGACACCGCTCTTTGCGTAGCCCTTTGCGATCCAGACCTTCATATTCTCAAACGGGACGCCATCGATGTTCTTGTCTATGCCGATATGGCCAATATCCCAGCCGAAGATGGCGGGAAACTTGCCGCAGACACGGAAGACGTCACTATCAAAATCGTTTGCGTCAGCCTTCCACCCAACACCATAAGCGAGCGCATCCTGATGGCCGAAGAGAACCCCTTCCTGCGCCACCTTGTGCAGGTTTTGATAGAGGGCCTTCGTCTCGGCTGTAGCCAGAGGATCGGTTAGCTTGATCGCCGAATTAGGATCGCTCTGAGCGCCGAGTGTGCTGACAAATGTTAGAAGGGCTATCCAGCAAAAGATTATCCGTTTCATATCCTTGCTCCTTTCAGTTGGTAAACATATTTCTGTCCATACGTGTTTAGCTAGATACGAAATATGGGGCCATCCCCAAGCTCGGACTCAGCATTGCTGGAGTCCCACGCTTGGGGCTGCCACTCATTTTTCACTTTTACTGGGTGGCAGCCACAAAGCCGAAGGCTTTGGGGATGGTCTTCCCCTCAGCTAAACACATACTCACGCCTCAGTGTAGTTTGAACATTCCTCACAGTCAAAAGAAAATCTGCGCAAACAAAAAGCCGATAGCGATTATCACTCGGCGTCCATTCTTATTGTATCCCAAATTGGCTACTATCGGCTTGAATGAACTGCTTTTTTAGTTGCGGGTCTGCGGCGTAAATGTGGCTTTGTTCTGTCACCCACGCCCATAATCAGCGACTTGACACAAATATCTTCGTCGATATCCTCCCAGTGCAGGCCGGTGCCGCCTCCACTGATTATGTAGTTTTTACGCTGGCGAGGCGTCGCGTGCAATAATCTTGGGAAATAAGCAAGAGGCACACCAAGTTTCCTGCCGTCGGCTAATTCCATCCACATATTGTCGGAATCAAAGGAAACGCTGGTTGCAAAAGCATCATTCGCCAAAGTATTCATACCATGCCTTTTTGAAGAGTTTTGCATTGTTCTCAACCACCTTTTGTAATTTATTAAGCTCCTGTGGGTTCATACCATAAGACTCCGCAAGTGCTACAACAGGTTCGAGCCAAAACTTTGCTACATTTCTATCTTTGCGAATATGAACATGCACTGGCTCAATAGGATCACCTTCATTCGAGAAAAAGAAAAACCTATAACCCTTCCATCTAAGCACGGTCGGCATTTCTCATATCCATCCTTACCTAAATTATACACAATGGCTAAACAAATTTCAAAACATATTTAAACCATGAAGTAGAAAAATGCCAAGAGGTCGGGATGTAACTTCTTGCGATGACCGGATTGGAGTTCTGATTTGTCGGGATGTAATCCAGATTTTAATTGTGACTCGCCGCAAAGCGATTCCATAAGCCGCACCGGCTTAGCTTCTGAGTTCGGAATGAGATCAGGTGTTTCCCCGTCAGTATCCAATAAATTATGAGGCTACTTGTTTCTCCCTTCGTCTCGAACTCAGCTTTTCGACTCCCTCACATATAGTGGCAGCCACAAGTGCTATTAAACCCACTATTTGCAAAACAGCTAACCACCGCTGTTTTGTATCCTGTTCCTTTTCATATTCAGCTCTTAGTTTATTATGCTGATGGATTTCTTCCACCATCCGTCCAAGTCTCGAAAAAGCGTTCTCCTTAACTTTTGTCAAGGTTTGCTCAAGTTCTCTTATCTTCTCCGGTGATACATTAGGATCCAAGGGAGATATCCCAACCTGAGATTTCGCCCCTTCCTCATAGATAAACAGTGAATCCCAACGCTGGATTTCACCTATCGTCGCTTGCACAACCCTTTTTATGAGTAAATCCTCCAGCATGCTTTTAGATTTAGTCTTAATTTGCTCCAACTGAATATTAAGAACATCAATCCCTTGTTGGGTTTCGGGTGCCATCCCGTACAATCCCTGGATTAAGTCTGTTTCTATTCTGTATCTGAGTTCCTCAACGATTCTCGTCTCTTGCTGAATTTTATCTTCTATCTCAGGGATCTTTATTGTAGCTACCCATGTGGCAAAACCGAGAAAGACTACTGAGGCCACACCTGCAAAAACTCCAATTAAGAGGCATCGATCATACTTCTTTTTTAACGCCTTATTCATGCCTGCAGATTGTACATTAACACCTTATTTTTCGTAAAGTTTTTTTCATCCCCACTTTAAGAATCCTTCTCTGTGTCCTCTGTGGCTAAAAAATAGCGTAAAATAAAAGCCCCGTTGATTCTCACGAGTGGGGCCTATAAATCCTGGCGATGACCTACTCTCGCCCAAGAATCTTTTTGACTTGGTCATATAAACCAGGAATATCGCCTTGCAGAATCCCCCAGATAGTTTTAAGCATCTCACAAATGAATAGTAGAATTTATTTGTCACTCCCGTGCAAACGGGAGTCCATAAAAACTATAAGGAACTGGATTCCAGCCTTCGCGGGAATGACAATCTGCGAGCATTCTTCATGTTGTTAGAACCTCTTGTTGTCCACGACAGCACAGGCCTTAAGAATATCGTAAAGATATTTTAAGCTCTCAGGCTGCATATATCTGACTCCTGCTCTTATTGATTGAGTCAAGAAAATATGGATTTTGTACGGCTTTTATCTCAATTAAATCTATATGACACAAAAATATATCCTGAAGAGATTGAAGCAATCCGAAATAAGATTTGGCGTGACGGATCGCTTCCATCGTCTCGAATTCAACAAGAAAATCAATGTCGCTTTTGTGCTCATCAAATGTCTTTTCGGATAAAGCCGATCCAAAAATATCCAGCCTCTTGACGTTGAATCTCTGACAAAGGCTATGAAGCTCCTGTTTGTGCTCTATTATCGCTTCTATCATATTTACCTGTATTCTATAAATTATTCCTGTAGATTAGTCTATTGGTTTATCTTGCGAGTGTCAAACTAAAACATAACATCACGCACCGAAGAGTTTTTGGCGGAATACAAAAAAAACAGCACCCAGAATACACAGGCCGGCCCATAAATAATCCCAGCGGACCTGCTCCTTCATATACAAAATCGAAAAAGGAACAAAAATAGATAATGTCACTATCTCCTGAATAATCTTGAGCTGGCCGATGTTCATTACCTGATGGCCGATCCTGTTGGCAGGCACCTGAATAAGATACTCAAAAAACGCTATCCCCCAGCTCACCAAAGCCGCCACAATCCACGGGCGATGCGCGAGATTTTTCAAATGGCCATACCACGCAAACGTCATAAAGATATTACTGAAACACAAAAGAATCGCAGTAATAAAAATCGTACGCATATATGTCTCCCTTGAAAAGAAGAATTCAGAAGACAGAATACAGAATTCATAATTCTGACCCCTGTCTTCTGTATTCTTTTACAAGAAACTTAAGTCGGCTATTACCCTTAGGAGACGAAACTGCACCTCATAAACCTTTCGCAGATTCTCATCCGGAATCACGTCACCTGTAACTCCCATGTTCGCATCTGTGAATTGTGAGCCGAATCCAATGACTGTGACAGTACCCTTGCCATGCTGAACTGTCGCGGTTACGGGAGCAGAATCTATCCACATAATCGGCTTTCCTCCATCTATCTGGCAGGAAGAGCTGATGGCAATGGTTGGCCAATCAGGCTTAGCTTTCAGTGAGCCGCGGAGCTGTGTGCTTCGGTTCACGGCCATGCCAAATGGGTACAGCAGGCTGTTCGCAGTAGAGCTGGAATTCTCCGGCGAGTCAAGAATAAGCACTTTGCCGCCAACTGTGACATACCGGACGACGGCCTGACGAAACTGGTCTGAAACAGTCTGGTTAGGGTGTAAAAACACGAGAATCGCCCCCGTGAATACATCGGTATTTTGCTTTCGTATCGTAAAATAGCCCAGGCGGAGTATCCACCGCTCAAAGATTCCGAAGCCATCTTTCTGGCCCGCGATGAAGCCGCTCCTGGATAAAGGCCCATTACATATAGTGCGATCGATTACTACCTGAACCACAGGTCTTAAGCCTTTTGGGCTTGACATAGAATGACGATGAATAGCCTGCACACTCACAGCGGAAGTAACCCAGCCGAGCACCCCTGCGCTCAGCAGAACTACCCAGGCCCGGCGCCTTTGTTTTGAAAATATTAATCCGGCGGCACTAAGCACAAGCCCCAGAACGATCAGGAACGGGCGCAGGTCGGGCCGTGAATTACGGTGATTGAGCCATTCGAGCATACCCAGCATCAATTCGGCCTTTCCCGGCTCGAAGGCCGCAAAGTTGGAGAAGATCGTTGAATCCGTGAATCCAAGCACGCGACCGGCATAGCAGCTTTTTGCCCAGAGCTGGATAAACGCACCATATCGCATCTCCGCGCGGTCCTGCACCTGAGGATAGAAATTGCTCGCGTGGTAATCCGCCGGGAGGTTTTTTAAGCCGGTGGAACGTATGACCGCCCGGCCAAGACTACGCCCGGGATCGACCGAGCAGGACACTGCAAAATCCAGCGGCGGCATCTGCTGAACGATAGGATGGGGTATGAATGGCGGATGGTACAACTCCTCGAAAACGGAATCAATCCCGAAAAGACAGTCGTAACGGAACCTAAAGCCGAAGACGGCAGCGATCTCATTGATGAACGTGCCGGTATTGAAGACGTTTGTATGCTCGCCTACCAGCAGCAGGCCGCCTCCCTGCTTGACAAAACGCTCGATAGCATCGATTTCTTCCCGGCCATATCCGGAGGTTGGAGTCTTGACCACGAGGACATCACAGCTGCCAAGAGCAGCGTCATTTATGGGCGTGTTCAGCCGGGACATCTGGTAGAAGTGCGAGCAGTAATCATAGATGCACGCATAATTGTATCCGGATTCCTGCCCATACCAGTTTGTGTCATAGGGCCTATCGGTGCGTTCCCATTGTGAGTGATACTCATCAACAAATATGCGGCCGGCTTTTCGCTGCCCCGGCTGGTCCAGAATCAGGCCCGTGGTCAGCATGAAGATGCCGGCAAAAACCAAAGACACTGCCACGAGCCTCTTGGACAGCCCCATGGTACATTCGGGGACACCAATGTCTTGACTATCGAATGTTTTTGGCAAAAACCGCAACAACAACAGAATTGGACCAGCCAGCAGCACCAAGTGCAGCCACGGATTCCAGAACTGGTTCATCAAGGCAATATTCGCATCGTATTCTGTCCTCAGCGCACGATGCAAAAATATTGATATCAAAATTGCAGTACGAACAGGCAGCCAGGCGATAATCGACACGATTAAAACAGCCAACGATACAGTTCGCCTC
>CAZRNB010000088.1:0-12941 GCA_964601355.1 uncultured Pirellulales bacterium | reverse complement strand
TAATCAGATTGATCTTCCATTCTCTATTCCATTTTTTCATGCGTTTTTCTCTTTCAATTGCATCGTATATGTCACTATATATTTCGTAATAGACAAGATTATGAACGTCGTATTTTTTAGTAAAACCTTCAATTAAGTTATTTTTATGTTCATAGACCCTTTTAAGCAAGTCATTTGTTACACCGATGTAAAGAGTACCGTTCTTTTTACTCGCAAGCATATAGACAAAGTACTGCCTCATAATCTAATTCTGGATTCCCGCCTGCGCGGGAATGACACTGTAGGTTGTTTTGTATCAGCGTTGTTTAAGACTTAAGCAACAATATCTTAAAAAACCTATGCCAACATTCTAACATAAACTTCAAAACAAGCTATGACTGAAAGAAAAAAGTGTCAATATTAGAGGTCCTTGAAACCACGGTCGAATATTATCTGTGCAGGTGCCTCTTTTTTCATGTGATCTTTCCTGAAATCCATTAAACTTGCTGCCGAATTCTACCGACATAATCATCGATTTAACACAAATCATATCTGCTGAATTTCCTAGATTTTGAACCGTATTTGAAAAAGGGGGATAAAATCATGGAATTGGGAAAATGGTCAGATATTGCGAATGAGTTCAAAGACACTTTGGTGCTTAGCAACGGTGCAAGTATAGCTGTCGATACAAGATTTGATTACCAATCTTTGCTCGAAGAAGCTAAAGAAGCAAACCTAATAAATAACTCCGTCGATGAAGTATTCAACTATCTGGGAACAAAAGACTTCGAATTTGTTTTATGGACTCTTGGTTTTGTTAGTGACATTAACCAGAAACTTAAAGTCGAGACTCAATCTGCAAAAGAAGCCTATCAAAAAGTACAAAACGCCTTGATAGAAACTATCCACAAAGTCCACCCGCAGCGAAACGAAATTGAGCAGCTCTTAAAACCAATATATAGTTTTATGAAAAATTTCCAAACGGTTGTTTCATTGAACTATGACCTTATTGTTTATTGGTCAATACTTGAAGCAAAGAGAGAACTTGGCAACCATTTCAAAGACTGCTTTGTAAATGGCCGTTTCACCGAAAACTGGCAAAGATTACGCGAACCACATAAAGCAGACGCTTCTACACTTGTATTCTATCCTCACGGAAATCTTTGCTTGGTTACAGATCCAAAAGAAGGTGACTATAAAATAATTCGACAGGATGAAAACACTATATTATTGGATGCAATTGTAAACGTGTGGAGACAAAACTCAAAAATTCCACTTTTTGTCAGTGAAGGTGATTCCAAACAGAAATTAACCGCTATACGCCGAAGTGGTTACTTGTCTACAGTCTTTAATTCGGTGATTCCTAGTTTAAGTGGATCCTTAGCTATCTATGGTTGGTCGCTTGATTACAATGATGAGCACATATTGAAGCAATTGTGCCAACACACTAAAACAATTGCCATATCTGTGCACCGAAACAGATTAGCTGGTGAGACGCTCGAACAGCATTGCACAAAGAATGAGAAAAAAATAAAGCGAATAAATCCGAACATTCAAGTTCTGTTCTATGATGCAGAAAGTCCTGGATGCTGGATAAATTCCACCCAGCCATTAACAACCAGTTCTTGCAGAATCCCATAAAGGACATCAGCCTATGCCAATTCTAAGAGGCTCTAACAAAATTAGAAATACTCTACGTTTGTCATTCCCGCGCAGGCGGGAATCCAGTTTCTATTGCTTTTTATGGACTCCCGCCCCCCGATCAGGTCGAGGGCAAGCTTCGCGGGAAGGACATTCGTTGTTATCTTATTCTTGCACAACTACTTATGAATATTCATCGTAAAAAAACGGTCAGTTTGAGTAGAGATCGTTACTTCAAGCCAAGCGTTTCTTCCAAGCCGAAGATAATATTCATATTCTGAATCGCCTGGCCGGAGGCGCCCTTTACGAGATTATCAATCGCAGAGAAAATCACGACTTTGCCTTTGACGCACGTAGGAAAGATATGGCAATAATTCGTCCCGGCCACGTCCTTGACACCCGGTGCATCTTTGCACACCTGGACAAAAGGCTCGTCCGCGTAAAATTTTTCATAGAGGCTGGATAATTGCTTACCATCGATTTTACTTTTAGGCTGACAATAGACCGTTGAGAGGATTCCCCTGTCGAAAGGCCCTGCATGCGGCTGAAACAGTATTTGGACGTCGGCACCGGCGATTTGGCTGGCGACCTGCTCCATCTCCGGCGCATGGCGGTGTGAGCCGATGCCGTAGGCAAATAAATTTTCATTCATATTGGGAAAATGAAATTTGTTGGATGGATTTTTGCCGGCTCCTGATATGCCGGTCACCGCATTTACGATTATCGAATCCGTCTCAATAAGCCCTTCTTCAAGCAGCGGAGCAAGAGCTAATATCGCAGCGGTCGGAAAACAGCCGGGATTTGCCACCAAATCGACGCCCTTTATTTCCTCACGGAATAGCTCCGGCAGGCCATAAACCGCCTTGGCGAGATTGGATTTATCCGTGTGCTTGACCTGATAGAATTTTTCATAAACCGCTGTATCTTTGAGCCGATAGTCGGCACTGAAATCAATAACCTTCAGCCCCGCCTCTAAAAGTTTTGGCACAAATCCCATGGAGACTTTATGCGGCAGACAGCAAAGTGCAGCATCTGCTAATCCCGCCAGCTTATCCAGGTCCAGCGGTTCGATTTGCAGATTGCATCGGCCCTTGAATCGTGGAAAGACGTCCGCTGCTGCGCCACATTCTTCGGGCAGTGCGGATAAATAAACCAGCTCCGCCTTATTATGGCGTAATAGAATCTCAATTGATTCGGCTCCGGTATAGCCGCTTGCACCGATTATCGCAACTTTTATCATTGTTTATTCCTCTTACAAAAAAAGCCGCAAAGATAAACTCTAAGCGGCTATTTTAATATTCAAAGGATAATTTGGCAAACTAACGCTTGGAGAACTGGAATCTGCGTCTTGCGCCGGATTGGCCCGGCTTTTTTCTCTCAACCATCCTCGGATCGCGTGTCAGATGTCCGCCGTCTCGTAATATCTGAGCCAGGCTCTCATCGTAGCTCTTTAATGCCCGTGCAATTCCCAGCCGGGTGGCGCCGGATTGCCCGGTGATGCCGCCGCCGCGGACGTTCACAAAGACGTCAAATTTCTTTTCACTCTCGATTGCCCGAAGCGGAGATGTGACCGTTTGTTTATCCTGCTCAAGCTTGAAATAATCGTTAAGCTCCTTTTTATTTATGAGGAATTTTCCCTCGCCGGGTTTTATTCTGACCCGCGCTACGGAGCTTTTTCTTCTGCCGGTGCCCCACCAGTAACCGCCCTTAGGCTCGCTGGCCGGTTTTGACGCCGGCTTGGGCTGAATCTCTACAGCCTGGCGAGTTTTATCAATATCGGGCTTGCCAGTTTTTTCTGCCATAATTGCTTATTTTCCTAAAAAAGTTCTAACTTTTGTGGTTTCTGGGCATGGTGGTTATGGTCCGGCCCGTGATAAACCTTCAACTTTTTCAACATATATCTGCCGAGATTGTTTTTCGGCAGCATCTTTCTGATCGCTGTTTCAACCACCTTTTCAGGTTTTTTGGCCATCATCTCGGCAAGACTAACGTACTTATGGCCGCCGGGATGACGCGAGTAAAAATCATACAATTTCTGCTGGACTTTTTTGCCGGTAAACTTTACCTTCTCAGCATTTACAACAATGACGTAATCGCCGGTATCGATGTAGGGTGTATATTGCGGCTTGTTCTTGCCCATAAGAATCGGAGCGATCTTGGCGGCCATTCTGCCCAGAATGGCCCCTTCGGCATCTACCAGAAACCACTTTTGTTCAACCGTGTTTTTCTTAGCTAATAAGGTCTTCATTTACAAATTTCCATCTCTATTAAAAACACGTATTTTAGTGATTTTGTCGGAACTGTCAAACTATTTTTCCGGTTAAAATGAAACAAAAATAACGGCTTCAAAAGGAAATCAGGTTTTCAGTGAATCAGCCTGTCTTGAGCCAAGTCGAAAGAGATTTAGGCGATCAGGATAACAGGATACCATGAAAGACCTGCCGAAAGATATACACCCGTTTTGAATCTCAAGGGGTTGCCGATGACCGCTCCCTAACGGTCGCGGCTCTGTTATTTTTCGTCCATCATCCATCATCTCTCGTCCATCGTCTAACCGCTCCCTAACGGTCGCGGCTCTGTTGACGGTTGCGGCTCTGTTTTCTATCTTCCTTCGTAAAGCCGTTCTGCGTTGAAATTATCCAATTGTTTGATTGCCAGAATTTTCTTCGCCGTGGTTTGGAAATCGTATTCCAGCCGGACAAAGTGCACCTTGTTTTCATCCACGTACACATAACTCGACCGATCATCTCTGTCTCGCGGCTGACCGACCGAGCCGATATTGATGATTGCCTTTTCATTTTCCACAATTGGATAGACATTGCCCAGCTCATCAGGTGGGTAGAAGTCCGGCTCGTCCAGGAATACGCCGGGCATATGTGTATGGCCCACAAAGCAGATATGCTTGATTCGCTCGAACAGCAGACGCACTTTTGCCGCATTAGTATAAACATCGTCAGGAAAAATATACTCATTGATAGGTCTCCTTGGCGAGGCGTGAACAAAATCCATGATCGCTTTATTGGTTCCGATCTCGATTTCCATTGACTGCCGCATTGGAAGATTGCCCAAAAAGCTCCAGCGTTTATCGCTTTCAAGCCTGTTCCGTTCGGTTTCGAGAACTTCACGCGTCCAGAAACTTGCCTGTTCCGCTCCATAGTTGAAATTGGTGGGCTCGTAAAAAACGCCGTAATCGTGATTGCCCAGGACGCACCACTGGGTTTTTTCTACGATCAAATCCAGGCATTCTTTGGGATTAGGGCCGTAGCCGATCACATCGCCAAGACAATAAATTGTCTTGATGCCGCGTTTGTCTATATCAGCCAGAACAACAGTTAAGGCTTCGATGTTAGAATGTATGTCGCTCAAAATCGCAAACATAAGCTACCTTGAATAAAGAAAATACACTATCATAGACAAAAAACCTTATACCAAAAAAATCTTTGAAATGCCAGATATTTGTTGGAAAAAGTCCCCACGATGTATTGTGGGGCAACATATTTTGTTTAGCCGTCGCCGGCATTCATCCTTCGCAGTTCTACTCTGTTCTCTGGAGTATCAATACGAAGGAGAACTATGGAGAAGAACGGCGACGGTGAATGGCACTGAATCTATAAATTATGCAATTTGTTTACTTTTTCATCAGTGCTGCTATAATGTTGCCACTCAACATATCGGTATGGGATATTAAAATGGAAGATATAACGTTACTTGAAACACTTGGACTGGTAAAAAAATATTCCAGCAGAGTCGTTGTCAGCGAGGTCTCCATTACGATCGGTCATCGCAATATCGTCGGACTTCTGGGCCGAAATGGAGCCGGCAAAACAACCACCTTCAGGATGATTATGGGTATGGTTACGCCCAATAGCGGACAGGTCATTTTTGGAGGCAGGGATGTTACTAAGCTGCCTATGTATAAGAGGGCCCGCCTGGGTATCGGCTATCTCTCACAGGAGCCCAGCATCTTTCAACGGCTCAGTGTTCGGGATAACCTTTATGCTATTCTGGAGACGATGTCTATCACTAATACCGAGCGATGTAATAAGGCCGGTGCGCTCATTGAGCGTTTTGGTCTGGCCGAGGTGGCTGACAGCCATGGCAGGTTCTTATCCGGCGGTGAGCGAAGAAAGCTTGAAATAGCACGCGCGATGGTAACTGACCCTTCGTTGATTCTTTTGGATGAGCCTTTTAGCGGCGTTGATCCTATTACGGTACAGGATTTGCAGCAGGAGATTCGCCGGCTTGTCGCAACCGGCGTCAGCGTTCTTATTACCGACCATAATGTCGAACGGACGCTGGAGGTGGTAGATAAGGCCTACATTATCGACCACGGAAAGGTAATTGGCTCAGGCTCACCGGCTGACATCGTCCGTGACAAGACCATCAGAGAGCTTTACCTTGGCACTACCTTCGCCGGCAATGAATTTGACAACAGATAATCTCCGGACATGTACATACCAGCTAATGTGAGCAGCTTCTTTTGGGGATATACGCAAATGATAGATTTTGATAAATGTCGAATCACGCATTACCCGAATGATGTTCTGGCGGCACCTGCCAGGCCGGTCGAGAAAATCAACGACGATATTCGTCGTCTGGTCGAAAAGATGACGGAGATTATGCAGGAGAGAAAAGGCGTTGGTTTTGCGGCGCCACAGGCGGGCGTGCCGTTGCGTCTGTTTATCATATCGCTGGACGGCAGTAAAGAAAAGGTCCGCGTCTATATAAACCCAACTGTTACGCCTATCACTGATAAGGAAACAAGCTCATTTGATGAGCACGAGGAAGGTTGTCTGTCGGTGCCGGGCATTTATACGAAAATCCGTCGATACAGCAAATGTAAAGTCACCGCCACGGACCTGTCGGGCAACGTCTTTAGCGAGGAAGCCGAAGGCCTTTATGCAAGGGCTCTGCAGCACGAATTCGACCATATTGAGGGAGTAACAATTGTCAACCGTATGCTGCCGATAGCCAAGATCGCACATCGAAGGCAGTTGAAAAAACTCAGAGAACAACACGAGAGGCTATGACGATGGACGATAGATGAGGGACGAAGGACGAAAAAATGAAGGAACAGACACAAAGGACAAATAGAATTAGTAGTGTAAGGGAGTTAGAGGTTTATAGACTTGCATTTGATACAGCAATGGAGATATTTGAGATATCCAACAGTTTCCCGAAAGAAGAAGCATATTCCTTAACCGACCAGGTGCGTAAATCTACCAGATCGGTTTGTACAAATCTTTCAGAGGGCTGGCGTAAAAGAAAATACCAGGCGGTCTTTATTAACAAACTATCGGATGCAGCACAAGAAGCTGCTGAAACACAAACATGGCTGGAGTTTGCGTTGGCCTGTAATTATATTGATAAAGAAACGTTTGAAAGACTGGACGGGAAGTATGAGCATATATTTGCCATGATATTTACGATGGAACAAAAGGTAGAGAGTTTTTGCAATGTTCGACATTCTGTTGTTTCTCGTCCATCATCCATCGTCCCTCATCCATCATCAATTGCAGCGAAATAAACATGAACATCGTATTTCTCGGTAGCGGCGAATTCGGCGTCCCATGTCTGAATGGCTTGCTTCAGTCAAAGCATGATTTGCGGTTTATTGTCACCCAGCCGACCAGGGCGGCGGGCCGCGGCAGAAAACCTCTGCCTACACCTGTTGCCCAATGGGCGAGCACAAACTCAATACCTTTCATTGAAACAGAGAACGTCAACACATCGCAAGCCGTTGGCAAAATAGCTGATTTCAGGCCGGATTTGATTGTCGTGATTGCATTTGGCCAGAAGGTTGGCAAAGAATTGATAAATCTTCCGCCGAAGGGTGCTATAAATGTCCACGCCTCTTTGCTGCCGAAGTACCGCGGAGCAGCGCCGATAAATTGGGCTATAATCAACGGCGAAAGCCAAACCGGCATCAGTATAATAACCATAGCTGAAAAAATTGACGCCGGCCAAATCCTCTCACAGGAGAAAACCGCGATACTCGCCAACGAAACAGCCGGCGATCTTCACGACAAATTAGCACAAATAGCAGCGCCGCTATTGATAAAGACCATAGACTGCATTGCTGACGGCACAATCACCTGCACCGAGCAGGACCACTCAAAGGCTACTCTTGCACCGAAGCTGAAAAAATCCGACGGCTTTTTAGATTTTAATGAGCCGGCTAAAGTTCTGGCTCGAAAGATTCGCGGCCTTTGGCCCTGGCCCAGCTCATTAGCAGTTTATTCTTCAAAAAACACACAGAAATCACTTGGTGTAATGATAGCGTTTGCCGAGGTTGTCAAAAATTCAAATCCATCAAACTTACCGGCAGGGACGCTCGATGAGAATTTAAATATTATCTGCGGACGTGACAGCCTGAAGATTACAAGGATTAAACCGGAAGGCTCCCGGCTTATGGACTTTGCGGATTTCGTTAACGGCCAGCACACCCTTCCCGGCGACGTATTTATTAAGAACACCGGCAGATGAAACCTGCGATGAAACCGTTTTAGCAAAGATTATTTTATTAGGTTTTAGCTTGTATATTATTACCTTATTTTTTATAATTAACCTGAATATTTGTACCTGTTCACCTAAAGGAATGTTTGCTCTATAGGATAAAGCTAGAGGTAACCAGCTATGGCAAAAAAAAACCGTGTTATGGTTAATAATAGGAAGTACATGGGTAAATATGTGGTTATTCAGTCCTTTAACCATAGGGCCGTGATAGCTTCGGGCAAAGACCCTATCGAGGTAATGGACAGAGCAGAACGCAAAGGTTTCAAAAATCCTCTTGTTATTTTTGTTCCACCTAAAGGTGTGGTTAACATATACTAATGCCAATTATTGACTACCCATTTACAAGGCTTGGTCCTGATTCACCATTACAGCCATTTCTCATTATTGAAGTAGTTAATCCTCAAAACGGATTCAGTCAGCAGATGCCTGCTCTTATTGATACCGGCGCGGATGAATGTACCATTCCAGGATTCTATGCTGGCAAACTTGGTCTTTCCTTGGAAAAAGGCAAACAAAAATTTATAGGTACGGCTGGCGGTGACAGTAAGGCCTATAGTCATTATTGTACAGTTTATGTTTTTGCCATGACCGGCACTATAGAAAAGCCGAGAGTTGATTATGATAATGTTGTAATCACAATTCGCAAAATCCTTTTTGATTTTGCACCAGATTTGAAAGCATCATACGCTCTGTTGGGCGTCGAGAACTTTTTAAGCGAATATATTTTAACTATTGATTATCCCCGGAAGATATTCTGTATTCGCAAGCCACGCAAAAAATAATTGCTCTAACGCTTTAAACCACACATGGATAGTAAAAAACCCAGAACCGCCCGTGACATTGCCGTGGAGGTCCTGAACCGTTTCGAGCCGAAATGTGACTATGCCGGTGTAATTCTCGAAGAAATCATCTGTCAAACCGTCGAGAAACAACGTGCCACCGACCTTGTCTTCGGCACAATAAGAAACCGAAATACTATCGATATTGTGATAGAAAAATTTGCCGGAGCAGCCATCAAAAACATATCGAGCAAACTGCTTAATATCATCCGGGTAGCTGTCTTTGAGCTTGTCTATTCGCCAGCCACACCAGATTATTCGATCGTCAATGAGGCAGTCGAAATTGCCAAAACAGTTGAAGGCAAAAAACAAACTGCTTTCGTGAACGCCGTCCTTCGGCAAATTACACGGCACATTACCGACCGACAAATCTCTCTTGACCAGGCAGAGACGAAAAGAACAATTCCGCAAGTTTCCAGGACCGGCTGTCAGTTTGATATAGATTTTTTGCCGGACCCGAAAACCTCGCCGGATGATTACCTCGGCACCGTTTTTTCGCTGCCGAAATGGCTCGTGACCGAGTGGCTCACCGAGTTTGGCATAGAGCAAACCCGGCAGATATGCTTTGCCTCCAACCGCAGGCCGAGCATCTATATCAGGCCGAACATATTAAAAACGAGCGTCCAGGAATTGCTCGAAAAGCTCTGCAGGGCAAATGTTGGGGCGGAAATAGTACCCGAAATGGAAATGCTCAGGCTCAAAAGTCCGCAGGTGGTGACGGAGCTGCCAGGCTTTGCGGAGGGCATGTTCACCATCCAGGATATAACCGCTTCGCAGGCTGTTAGGCTTCTAAAGCCGCAGCCTGGCTGGACGATACTGGACCTTTGTGCGGCTCCCGGCACAAAAACAACACAATTAGCAGAACTAACCGATGACTCAGTAAAAATCGTAGCAACCGACATTGATAGCGAACGATTAAAACAAGTGGAAGAAAATGTCACCCGGCTGGGAATAAAGAGTGTCACTATCGTTGAGTATGAAAAACTCTTTCAAAACTCTAAATTCTCAATTCTACATTCTAAATTTGATGTAGTGCTCTTGGATGTTCCGTGTTCAAATACCGGCGTTTTGGCCAAACGCATCGAGACACGCTACAGATTAAGACCCGGAACGATAGAAGAGCTGACAAAGGTACAAAGTGATCTGCTGGATAAAGTAGCTGCAATAATAAAACCGGGAGGAAAAATCTGCTACAGCACGTGCAGCATACAGAAGGCTGAAAACAGCCGATTGGTAATGGAATTTTTACGGAGCCGCCCGGGCTTTGCGCTCGAATCTGAGCAGCTTATTTTACCGTCTGCCAATGAATTCGACAGGGACGGATGCTACGTGGTTATAATGGCAAAAAATTAAAAAACTATTTAAATTGCATATCACTTATTCATTTGGCTGGCACAGAATATATGAATGGAGGACAACAGTCAATGGAAGTAAGAGTTTCTGTCTTTTTTTCTCTGAAGGACCAGCGAAATTACAATCCACCGGTTTTCCACAACAAGAGCTTGCAGCGTGCAAAACTTGTTAAGAAATAATTTTTTTCGAGCGTAAACTCAATACAGACAACAACCTCAAAAAAGTGGAAAAGAAATTGGTCAAAATGTTGTTGATTTGCTTTTTTAGTAGTTAATAATAGCATAAAGAAAGTTTTATTTCTGCTGTAAGGCAGGGTACCTTTTCTTTTCCGTAGCAGGTGTTATAAAGGAAGAACAGAACTGCGAATTTCAGACATTTCCATTTGTAGTTTTTGCTATGGTGAAGGATTTTAAAGTCAGTAGTTTTTCTCCTTGTTCGTGGCAGTGCTGTTTTACGCAGCATTGCGTGACATAAACATTACAGAGGAGAGCTGCGACTGGGAAGGCAATGATGAGCAGATGGGCCCTCGCAGGGTGAGGACCCTGGCCGCCATCGGCGGATCAGTTAGCAAGGAAGCGTAACAATGCAGGGTATGATCACGGATGAATTTTCCCGCACCGCCGGGTCGGGTTTCTCCAAAGCGGGGGCCCAGTCCCAAATTACCGCTGTCAAAAATCCTCAAGCGGCTGTCACTGATGGCAAACAGGAGTCAAATCCTAAGCCGGGTCAGGAACCTAACGAGCTAAATGCTATCAATCAGGCTCTTGCTGAAAGTATTGGTTCCCAAAAATACAGGGTATGGTTTAAGAACTCAGCTAAATTCACGCTTGCGGATGGTAACCTGAAAATTGGGGTGACGAACCTTTTTATAGCGAGCTGGATTGAAAATCATTTCTTAAATGAAATACACCAGGCGGTTCGGGCAGCCACCGGGACCAAGCTGGAGATTACATTCGCCATTGATCCGGAATTAGCCGGGAATATACGACGAGCACCACTTGACACAAAGCCCGTATTTCGCGGTGCAGGCCCCGGTAATAGATTTCTACCGGTATTAGAGACAAATCCTTCGAGTGAAAACAAGCATCGACCTTCAAAGCAGCTCAAGCTCACTCTCGAAACCTTCGTTGTTGGTCCGTCTAATGAGCTGGCCTACAATGCCGCAAGGGCCGTCGTAAGGGAAAAGCAATGTCCTTTTAATCCGCTTTTCATTCACGGAGGATACGGACTGGGCAAGACGCATCTTCTGCACGGCATCTGTAACGCCCTGGCCGAAAAGCGGCCCGGAGCCAAATTTGAGTATTTGTCGGCAGAAGATTTTACAAATCAGTTCGTGCTTGCCTTGAAATTGAAAAAGCTCGAGGAATTTCGACGCCGAATCCGTCAAACGGATTTATTAGCCATTGATGATATTCATTTTTTAGCCAATAAACCTTCAACCCAGGAGGAATTCCTGCATACTTTCAACACGATTAATCTGGCCGGCAAGCAGGTTATCCTTGTTTCGGATGCTCACCCGAAAATGATAGACCAGTTGTCGGAAAAGCTGGTTAGCCGGTTTGTTTCGGGAATGGTCGTAAAGATTGAATCACCCGATTTTCAAACTCGCTGTGAAATCTGCAGACAGTTTTTGGTACATAGACTGAAAAATCTAATTCATTTTGATCAGCAATTCTCTGATGATGGCCTTTCAAAAACAGGTCAAATAAATGAAAGCATAATACGGTTCATAGCTGAGAATCTGCGTACCAATGTGCGGGAGCTGGAGGGTGCTCTGCTGAAGCTGATTGCATATTCGGCGCTTCAAAACGAAAAAATTACCCTTCCTATGGCACAAGCGGTTTTGGCTGACCATATGGAAAGATGTGATCCTATTGTGCATATATCAGATATTGAATCAGCCGTATCCGCTTATTTTGGTACAACACCTGCTCATATACACTCCTCAAAGAAAGACAGAACGGTAGCTCTGGCCAGACATTTTAGCATGTATCTGACCAGAAAACACACCAGGATGTCATCCTCGGAAGTAGGCCGATTTATGGGCAATAAAAATCATGCCACAGTGCTTTTGGCCTGCAGAAGGGTCGAAGAGATGATTAAGAAAAACTCAGACGTCCATTGGCAAGGCCATAAAGGCAATAAAGTCGTCAAGGCAAGGGCTATAATAGATTGTCTTGAGGAAAATATTTCCGGTTAACGTCGTCTGACACTATTCCAGTTAAATGTTTAGCCATCTCGAATCAACTGATTTCTCCATGGTCCAAAGCAGTGAAGGTTTCAGCAAAAATTATTGAAGTACCACTTGACAAAATACGTATAATTTTCTATTGACTATCAAAAATACCGTTTGCATAATTGCGAACTCCAATGCTACTGTGCAAAGCGGCGTGCTATATAGCATGAGTAACCAATAATTCAATAAAGGGGATTTATCATGATAGTAAGAATTGAAGATACTTGCACAGCTTGTGGGCTTTGTTGCGATACCTGTCCGGAAGTTTTTGAAATGGGCGATGACATGGCTTTTGTGAAGGTCAGTGAGGTTCCTTCCCAGTACGAAGATGCCGTTCAGCAGGCCGCGGACGAATGTCCTGTCGAGGCAATCATAGT
>CAZRNB010000087.1:0-13025 GCA_964601355.1 uncultured Pirellulales bacterium | reverse complement strand
CCGGATACTGCGGCTGAGATTGCCATTACCAGCCGATTAATAAAAACACGTTTGGCTTTTGACCTCGGCTTCATAATCCGGCCCCTGTTTTTTTACGAATGTTTTGCAGCCATAAATGGGCAATTACCTGAAATCCAAAGGTCAGTACCATTAACACAAGGCCCAATTCTATTAGAGCGCTTAAATAAAGTGGCTCCGATGCTTCGGTGAATTCATTGGCTAATGTTGAAGCAATGCTGTTGCCTGCTGCAAATAGCGACGCCGAGATGTTATGATTGTTACCTATAACGAAAGTGACGGCCATAGTTTCTCCTACGGCACGGCCCAGTCCCAGGAACATCGCTCCCAGGATGCCATGCAGTCCGTAGGGGATTGTCACTTTACGTGTCACTTCCCATGTGGTACCGCCCATTCCGTAAGCTGCCTCTTTCACCACTTCGGGTACCATCATAAAAACCTCGCGGCAGACGGCACAGATAAACGGCAAAATCATAATGGCCAGGATGATTCCCGCTGTGAGGATGCCTATGCCCATAGGAGGACCCTGAAATAACGGAAGTTTAGGTATGGCTTTAGCCAGGGAAGGTTGAACGTATTTGGCCATAAACGGGGCGAAAACAAACAAACCCCACATACCATAAATTATGCTGGGTATAGCCGCCAGCAGCTCGATGCCTATTCCTACGGCACGGCTGAGCTTAGGCGGGGCCAGTTCGACCAGGAAAAGAGCGATTGCCAGGGCCGCTGGCCCGGCTAAAAGTATGGCAATCAAGGTCGTTATAATTGTGCCGTAGATGCTGCTGGCAGCGCCGAATTCTCCAATGACCGGATTCCAGGCACGGGAAATAAGGAACCGCAACCCAAACTGTTTGATAGAAAGCCGGGAATTCAGCAGAAGCTCTAATACTACCCCAGCTACAACCAGCACGACAATAGCTGCACAAAACACAGTCAGCCAGCGAAACAATATATCAGATTTATTAGATTTACTTGGTCGGCTGAATTTATTCAGTAGAGCTACTTTCATTTTTCTTTCATAAATATCTGAGAGTTACGGCCAAAGAGGTTGACCAGAATTGATTTGCTCACTCCAGCTCTTCTCTACCAGCTCAACTACGTTTAACGGTATAGGCACATAATGAAGCTCCTGGGCCTTGTCGGCTCCGTGTCGAAAACACCAATCGAAGAATTTCAGCATTGCCTTGGCTTGCTGGGCATTTGATTGGACCTTGTATATCAGGATGAACGAGGCACCGGTGATAGGCCAGCTATCGTCGCCGGGCTGATCCGTTAGCACCATGTAATAGCCTTGAGCGTTTTTCCAGTCGGCATTTGCCGCAGAAGTCTGAAAGGTCTTGATGGTGGGGGCAACAAATTTACCGGCACGATTTGCAAGCAATACATACGTTAAATTATTTTGCAGCGCGTATGCATATTCCACGTATCCTATAGAGCCGTCGACTCTTTGTACGTATCCTGCAACTCCTTCATTGCCTTTGCCTCCTACGCCGGTCGGCCAGGCAACTGCTTTGCCGGTGCCGACAGTTTCGTGCCATTGTTTTGAGACCTTATCAAGGTAATTGGTGAATATCCATGTAGTACCGGAGCCATCTGCTCTATGGACTATGGTAACCGCCTTGTCTGGTAAGGCTACGTCACTATTCAGTTTTGTTATCCGTGGGTCGTTCCATTTTGTAATTTTTCCGAGGAATAAATCCGCCAGCACATCGGGCGTAAGACGAATTTGGCCGGATTTAATACCTTTAATATTGACCACAGGAACCACGCCGCCGATTACCATTGGAAATTGTATCAGGCCGATTTCATTCAGCTCATTGACGTCCATCGGTGCATCTGATGCGCCGAAATCAACCGTCTTGGCCTTAATCTGAGCGATGCCACCGCCTGAGCCTATAGACTGGTAATTAAGTTTTACGCCTGTTAATTTCTCATATTGGTATGCCCATTGAGCATAGAGCGGATAGGGAAATGTCGCCCCTGCGCCGTTTATTGTTATGTTCTGGGCGAGTACAGCAGTGGGCAAAACCAGGCATACCGAAATTATTGTAAGCACTTTTTTCATTTCTAAATCTCCTTATAAAACATACGCTATAATTGTTAATCTCGTGTTAAGATTTTGTTAGTATCTAATTAATGAGAGATTAACCTGTTATTAAAATTTCAAATTTAAATCCAACTGTAGCCTTCTGTAGTCAAGAGAGCGTCCGCTGGTTCTGTCGATTTCGCTGAAGAAGTATGTAACACATGCCTGCAGATTCTTGGCCAACTGATAGGTAAAGCCAAATTCATGTCCTCTGCCGTCGGTTCCGCCGCCGATAAAGTCTGAATCCGTAAATGCACCGAGGATGGAATCCGCGTCCATCTCACGATAACTGTAACCGGCTTCCCATGTACCGGGCTCTTTGGCTTTATTGAATTTGCCTCCGATGAGCCAGGCGGAATCTTCGCCGGAGCTTGCAACGAGGTTTTTGGCCCAGTCGCCATATACTGTAAACGGCTTTCCTATTAACTGGGTACCATATTCGGCAAAGGCCTCCAGGATATCGTAGTCACTTGCAAACTTGCTCGAAGAGATTGTGTTACCAAAGAAATTGCTTGAGGACGACCACGTGCTTTGAAGGTCGCCGCGTCCCTGTATGTTGCCGTAATCAAAGTAGCTGACTCCGCCGAGCACAAAATCCGATTTTCCAATCGGCTGTTTAACATATCCCTGCAGGCCCCAAAGCGAGGTATCCACGCCGCTTGAGCTTTCATCGACCCAGAAACCACCACCGTTTATATGAAGTTCAGTCTTACTTGCAAAAGGTATTGTAAACTGGGCTGCTATACCCTCAGGATTAAGGTCGGAATCCCAAATTAGCTGATTGCCGCCGACTTTATAAAATGGATTTTTAATCTTACCGCCGAAGACATTTGTTCCTTTTAGTGACTGCGGATGCCAGTTGAAATAAGCAAGGTCGAGCCATAATGTCTTGCTTGAAAAGCTGTCCTCGAGCGTCTGGTTGGTTGAGACTGGGTCCGCTGAGCCGCTAGCGAGCCTGAAGCCGAGACCCCAATCGTCGTTGACCATCGCCTCTATCATCAGTCTTGCTCGAATCCGGTCACGGTCTCTTCCATCTTTCCATCTTACACCACTGCCTGTTTTTTCCTCATCTATACGCTCATGACGATACCTGAAATCACCGGAGATCTTGACCTTCTCAACCCACTTCAGCGAATCGGGCAGGGTAACGGAGTCCTTCTTCTGTGCCACTTCTTCGATCTTTTCGGTCAGTACTTTCTCCTTTTGTTGTTGTCTTGCCTCAAACTGCTCAAGCCTTTCCATCAACTCCTGAAGTTTTTGATTCTGTTCGGTTATTTGCTGCTTAAGCTCAGCGAGCTCGTCGCCTTTTGCTCTGCTGCCTGGCCATAGCGGCATTGCTAATATCAATAGCAGTAATAAAATTCCTTTTCTAAAACCTTTTTTCTTCATTTGTGCGCCTCCAAAAAATTATTAATTTTTTGCGCCGCTGCAGGCTGAGTCCCGGGCAGCAACTTTATCAATATTTATATTAATCTGGGATTGTTAAGCAGATGTGAGGTACAGGTTAGAATTGTATTAATCTCAAAAATCCAGAAGGTTGAAAATCCTTTCGTTATCATCCTGTGTGCAAAGGCTTGGCTTTGGATGTTGCTAAACCGGAGGCGGCCTTGAGAAGAACTATCTGTTCTTCTCAAGGCCACTTCAACGGAGGCGCTAATAACATTCCATCACATCCTCCCCTCCCAAATTTTCTCCGGCTAACAGTTCATCTCACTTGATGACTGCTATAGTAGTGGCATCAAAGGACGTCAAAACCCGCGAGGTCTGTGCTATCGACAATACCGTCGCCATTGAGGTCGCCATTAATGTATGTGCCTGCCTGATTTAAACTATTGGTGATGACCTGACGGTCAGCGGCATCCTTAACGCCATTAAGGTCGAAGTCGCCAAGTTTTGTTTCGAGGATGTCCTCAACCACGATACGCAGATCCTCAGGATTAACATACAGGTCATTGTTCATATCACAACTATAGTCGGTATAAACCCTGTCAATAGTATCCATCCAGGCCAGACCGGTTTCCGAAACCTGATACTTGTGAGTGTCGCAGAGCAGACGACCGTCAAGAACCTTCTGGATGTAAGAAATATCTGTTTGGTCAATGACGCCGTCACCAACCGGAGTTGCTCCTGCCTGTGCATAGATTTTGCCTCCTTTTAGCAGGGCAATATCTGCCCGGCTGTCGCCAGATTTGTAAATGCCGTGGGCCAGCACAGTGTTGAAGAAGTTCCCGGTGGCGGAAGAATCATCGACGATACCAAAGTTTTTCTGGCGGTATACGGCTTCGTTAAAATCACTGATGTTTGTGCCTGCAACAGGCCACAGAATAACACCATCGGCCATGAAGCGGACGTCGTTTGCGTCGAACCAGCCGTTACCATCGAAATCACAAAGAATGTCAAAGCTGATAAGGACGTCTACAGGGGCTTCTGCACCTTTTTCCAAGATAAGTACTGCTAAACGCAGGTCATCCGCATCCCAGATGCCATTTTGATTAATGTCACCCTGGAGAGCATATTTGGGGTCGGATGAATTCCATTTTATGACACTGCCGTTAAGAGCGGCGTAAGGAGCATCAGCTCCACTCGCCTTGCCGTCACCATTTGTATCTCTGTTGGGAAGCAGACCATAACCGTGGCTGCCGTAGGGATCAAGGCCGGCGCCGCTGATTGGAAGCCCGGTCAGGGCTGGATTGTAAAGGTCAGGATTAACTACGAACTCAGTGGGATTCGCGGGATTCGGCAGGCCGTAAATACCTGCTACGAGAATTGACTTAAACGCAAGGGCCTGACCCGGTGAGCCGGCAGTTGCAGGATTAGGACCGAGTTCCTCGACGGCCTTAATACTTTCTATAGTGTTGATAACGAACGCTGCTGCGTCCTTGTTTCTCATACCAAAGAGATGGTTTGCCGTCTCATACATATTAAGATGAGCAGGCAGGTCTGTTGCATAAGGGTCGCCAACTGTGGCGAAGGTTTCAGAGCCGCCGATTCTCCAGCCATTGGAAGCGTTTGGCCAGAAAATGTTTAACTGCCAATTTGGTTGGATGCCGTACTTGTCAATCCGGTTTTCAATTTCATCAGGAATCTCAACAGGATCAACCGGGTCTTCGGGACGAACAAACGTTTTGCCGCCGTCGAAGCTTACGTTAAGACACTCATACCAGCCGGTGTTAATCAGTGGAATGCCCTTGCTTGAGTAAAGTGTTTGATAAGAAACCATAAAGCGGTTATTTCTGTGATTAAGGCTTGATGTGGTTGAGCTATCTATATTGTTATACTGATAAGCAGGGCCAAGTATTTCCATATTGGGGTCTTTGCCCTTTCTGCCGAGGTTGTCACCCCGGCCCCATGAAGGGTCGACGCCGATCGAGGACATACAGGCGTTACGTGTCCCCGAACCACTATCGCGTGTAGCCGTGTTGTAATTGATGCCGCATGGGCTGCGACCGGTCAAGTAAAGACATTGCAGCTCTTCGACGGTTACATTTTCAAGGCCGGTTGCTCTGCTTGCAAGGAAACAGAATGGATACCATCCTATTGGGAAATCAAAGATGGTTTTGTCGTCGGGATTGGCTGTGTTGATATTTAGCACACCGAGGTCTGCAAGCTGGTTTGTGCTGTCTGCGTTCCAGGGTTTGATAGGGCTTTTGCCATAGCCATTCTCGAAAGGTTTATGGAATGGAGATGCATTTTCCTGCGAACATATACTGACAAATTGAGTGGTTGGAACATCCATTGTTGCGATATCAATTCTATTAAGCGGCGGGAACGGATAATCACAGCTAATACTGTATGTCCACCTGTTAACGGTACCGTTAATATCGGTAAGCTCATTGCAGTCAGGTGAGCTGTCGTAGTAAGCAATAAGCTCCTCGAGACCATTACCTGAGCCTGTACCGCGGTAATTCAAAATCCATGGGCCCTGTGTAAGAAGCTGTTGCTGCGTTTCAGGGCCGGTGTAGGTTGCGGCAAGCTGCTGTAGCTGACCGTTAAGCAAAATACTGTTGCCGTTGCCGTCCACATCTATGTAATCATGTGTGGCTGCCGGAAAAGTGCTTTTATAGCTGAAGAACCAGTCGAACTGAGTGGCGCCGGCAACTGTAATTTTACCATTATCTGCTGAGGCCAAAGATGATGTGGCCAAAATAAGGATTAAAATTAAGGTTTTTTTAGTACCCATCACATTTCTCCTTTACCGATAAGATTAATATGAAACTAAATCATTTTTTGATAACTATTAGACCCTTTCAATCTTTTTCAGCGATTTTAATTACCTCCTTTCCGTGCAAACTCCTTTTCATTTATTTCCTCTTTTGATTTTACACATATTCAGCCCTGTCCCTATCTGGCTTTAATAACCTCATTTTTGCCGGTGATACCGTAAAAGCGATTGCCCCACTGAAACTGCTCACAGGTCTCAAGGACATGCTTTCTTTCTACATGACCATCACAGAAAATGAAGTTGGCGGTTCCACCCATGTCACTGGCTTTGACGGGAAGATTGCCTTTATATGAGCCTGGGTGGTGTCTTCCAACGGCATTAAGAGGAACTTTGTTAATTGCATTGGGACCGACCTGATCTGTTGGTACAATGCCGAAGGTAGGACCTGTGTCTCCCAATCTGAAACCAAGGTACGGATCACCGTTATAAACGTCAGAGCCGGACGAAAGTGATAAAAATGGAGTAATGGGTCTGTGACTTTTAACGAGAAGCGCGCTGTCGTAAGTACCTCCTCCCACTGCTATAGCCTTCCAGTTGTTATTAAATTCCGTCGCGAGAATAACGTTGCCCGGTGCTCTTATTTGGCTGGCCCTGACCTGCCGATTAAACCTGACATATTTTCCGCGGTAGCTTTCCTCGAACTTGTTCCTCGTAATAATGGCGCCGTTTCCTGTATAAGCCATGCGACTTGCCTGAAAATCTTTCAGGCCCGGGTTTTGGCCGCTGCAGCCGTCCATATCGATTTGGCCGTTTTCCCAGTCGTCGGGATTGCTGCCCGGATTAGTTCTGGGAATACCCTTATGGGTAATAGCTGGACATTCGAAAGCGCTTTCACTGCACCCTCCACCGCTAAAAAGGGAGTATGACCAATGGAGATAACCATTACTCTGATATGTCTCGAACTGCTTTGTTTTCTCCCAAACAGGAGTTCCTCTTATTGCACAATAAAGATAAGAGGTTGGGTACAATTGATCATTTTCGGCGGCAAATACCTCCATTGCTGTACCGACATTTTTACCATTTGCGGCACACTTAATTGCGTAGGCGCTTTGTTTTGCTCGGTTAAGGCTTGGCATAAGGATTGCCATAAGCAAAGCGATTATTGAAATGACCACGAGCAGCTCCACGAGTGTAAATCCCCTCTTTTTTACAGTTTTTCTTGCTAATGATTGTGACTCCATAATAAATTTTCCTTTCTTTCCTTATTTAATATGAGGTAATAGTTAATTCTAAACGCCAACTTAAAAACTTATGTCCCTACGTATTTTGAACGGAATTGTAGGATTGCTTTATTTGTGTATTATTAAGTGGAAATTAAAAATAGATTAAATTTTCAGAGGTATGAAAGAGCTAATGAATATCGAATATTGAAAAAGAAATACATTCGAAGCTTTTAATTCATTATTCTGAGTTGTGTTTTAGTCCAAAGGCAGGTAGATAGTGAATGTGCTGCCAAGGCCTGGTGTGCTTTCAACCGTAACAGAGCCGCCGTGCACCTGGGTAATGTGTTTGACTATCGCGAGGCCCAGGCCCGTGCCGCCGAGCTTTCGACTTCGACTTTTGTCAACAACATAAAAACGCTCGAAAATACGGTCAAGATGTTCCTGTGCTATTCCGCAACCGTTATCCTGCACTGAAATAGCTGTCTTGTCGGCCTTTTGCTCTGCGGTTATTCTGACGGTGCTCCCCCTTGAACTGTATTTAACGGCGTTGTCGATAAGATTAACAACTACTTGCTCCACCAAAGCTGGATTTATTTGCGCTTCTACATCATCCTCACAAATAAGTTCGATCGTCATCTGCTTTTGCTCCGCTTTTGCACTCGATAACTCAATAGCCGATTGTAACACAGGTTTCAGCAGCGTTTTCTCAAGTGTGATTTGCCTTTCCTCTTCGTCCTCCTCCAAACGTGAAAGGATCAACAAATCTTCTATGATGGAATTGAGACGGTCTGAGTGCTTGGCAATTATCGTTAGGTAACGTTTGTTTTGTTCGGGGTCTTTTAAGTCTCCTTCGAGGAGAGCCTCAACAAAACCCTGAATAGAGGTAACGGGAGTCTTAAGCTCATGCGACACATTAGCCACAAATTCACGCCGGACATTCTCCAGACGATGCATTCGCGTCATATCATTAAGGACAATGACCGCCCCGATTCTGCCGCCTGTACTGGTTGGCAGAGGCGCTCCGTGCAATTGAAAGAAGCGGTCGCTCTCTGCCGGCAGGGAAATGTCCGCTTCGGTAGGCACCCTGCTGTTCAGCGTCCGCTTGATAAAGTCCTGCAATTCTACGTTGCGAATGATTTCTTCTATCATACGGTTTTGCGAATGCTGTGCATCGATGTTCAATAAAGCTGCGGCTGCCTTGTTTATGCTTACAACACGACCCTGGACATCAACTGCCAAAACGCCCTCAATCATACTTGAAAGAACTGCCTCCATTTCATTTCGCTGGTCGGTTATTATTGCGAATCTCTCCTGCAATTGCGTGGCCATTTTGTTAAGCGCATTGGCGAGGGAATCCAGCTCTCCGGTGCCGGAGACAAGGAGGCGATGGTCGAGATCGCCGGAGGCAAACCTTTCAGCGATTTTCTTCATATCGACAATCGGCTCACTGATTCGCCGTGATATAAATAGACTCAACCCGGCCGCACAGAATGCTGTTGCAAGGCCACCCCAGAAAATCTTAATATAAATATTCCTAATCGCCTCGTCGATGGCTGTAGCCGGTATGGCTGTACGTACTATTGCCCTGACCTCGCCACCCTCTTTTACTGGAATAGCAACATACATCATATTCTTGCCGAGCGTGGGGCTTAGTCGCATAGACCACCCATAGGCGTCGCCAATTGCTTTTTTGATTTCAGGCCGGTCAGAATGGTTAGTCATTTTCATCGGTTCCTCATCTGAGTCGCCAACCACTTTGCCCGACGGAAGAATGACCGTAAACCGGGTTTCATTTTTACAAGCGAGACCGAGTTGTTTACATACTCTGTCAATCTCATTGAAATCTTTTTCTTGAAGGGAAGTTGATATCTGCTCAGCTACAGCATACGCAAGGGTCGTGAGATTTTTTCGCGTCTGGTCTATATAAAAATGTCGAAAAAAGTTTGAGCAATACCAGGTTACTGCCACCAGTACTGCCAGTGTAACCAGCAGATATGTTGGGTAAAACTGCCAGATTAGTTTCTTGCGGGCCATTACTTAATCCTTAAACCGGTATCCTACGCCTCGAACGGTCTCTATATATTTGCCGTATTGCCCCAGCTTCTTTCGCAGCGAAACTATCTGAACATCAACAGTCCTGTCGGTAACCACATAGTCACTGCCATGCAGCGAATCTACAATCTGATATCGCGTGTGAACTAAACCTGGACGGTTCGCTAACGCGTAAAGGATATTGAACTCCGTAAAAGTAAGCTCAACAGGTCTATTTACAAGCAGTACTTCACGACGTAAGGGGTCAATTGTTATATCGTGGATTCGTATTGTTGCCTTTTGTCCAGCAGGTGCGTCGGCCCTCCGCAAAATTCTTCGGACTCGTGCCACCATTACCTTGCCGCTAAATGGTTTGGTAATGTAGTCGTCTGCCCCAAGTTCAAGTCCGGCCACGATGTCTGTCTCCTCGCCTTTGGCGCTCAGGATTATTATGGGAATTTGCTCAGTCTTCGGGTGGCTCTTCAGCCGCCTGCAAACCTCAAGTCCATCGACACCGGGCAGCATCAAATCAAGAATCACCAGGTTCGGCAGCTTCGAGTGCGTTATCTCCAGAGCATCCTCGCCCGTCCCACAGGTGAGAACCTTGTAACCTTCGCGAGACAGATTCATCTCGACCAACTCTACAATATCCTCTTCATCATCTACTACAAGGATTGTTGGCTTATCCATTTAGATACCTGATAAAAATATTTGCTTAATTCTTAGATTGAGATTTTTTCACTGCTGCCCAGAATTACCAATTTATCACCTCTCAGGAACCGAATAAAGAGTTTTCCTAAAATTAACACATTTCTAACATAAGCCTAACCGGTTTTTAACATTTTTTGAGTAAATCTTGATAGAAGGAAGCGCATATACGAGCGCAGCACAGCAGGATGTATTTAAGGAGATTTATTGAAAGGTCAAGTGAATGAATGAGACTATGAATGATATGGTATTTTTCAAGGTGATTTGTTTCTTTGGAGCGGTTTATCTTCTCTATCGTGTCGGCTCATTGGTTTTACAAATAACCAGGATCTTGACGCAATACTTAAAATCGCGCACAAAAGACACTTTGTTAGATTAACTCACACGCCCTTATCATATCTGCAAGTTTTACGTTGTCCCAAAGATACGGAACTTTATAATCTTTCTCGGAGCATTTCATTTCTTCCGGTAGTCTGTTTATTGACATCTCTGGTGCGAATGGTATATATAAATTATGAGCACTGCATACACGGAAAGTCTGAACTGGCTAATCGAAGAGTTTGGTAAGCTGCCGGGAGTTGGACCAAAGACGGCGGAACGGCTGGCGTTCCATATCCTAAAATCTGAGCCGGCTGAAGCTATGGCTCTGGCTAATGCGATAAAAGACGTCAAAACCAAAATCAAACTTTGTCAAATCTGCTACAATTATACCGAGGAGGCTATCTGCCAAATCTGCTCCGATCCCCGGCGGGATAAGGGCCTGATTTGTATTGTCGAGCAGCCCAAAGACGTCATCGCTCTTGAAAAAACCGGCGCCTGCAAATGGGTCTATCACGTCCTCGGCGGCCATATCGCACCGCTTGATGGAGTCGAGCCGGAGAATCTGACCATCGACAAGCTCGTTGAAAGAGTACGCAGCGGCAACGTAAAAGAAGTAGTAATGGCTACTAATCCTAATCTTGTCGGCGACGGCACAGCGCTTTATATAAGCTCGCTGATAAAATCTACCGGCGTAAAAATCACCCGCCTGGCTCGTGGGCTTCCCACCGGCTCAACAATCGAATATGCCAGCGGCAAAATACTTACTGATGCGATAACCGGCAGACAGGAATTCGACTAATACATTTCAAACACGCTTCAAACATTGACGTTTTTGTGTGCGGTTCTTATAATGCGGAGGAATTTGGGTTAGGCAGCAGAGCACAGCGTTTCATAATTCTCGCCGCTATGCTTAAAAGAGATTACTTCGTCGTCCCGATGGATGGGGACTCCTCGCAATGACGTATGGTTGCCTTCATTTGTCATTGCGAGCGAGGCCCAGCCGAGCGTGGCAATCTCGCCACAACACGGTTTCTGAAACGGAGTATTAGTAAAGGGATTTTTTAGGTGCTTTTATGAAGCTGGAGATGAGAAGCGATATGCGGATGGAGCAGCGAATGAAGCTCGCTCCACACATGATTCAGTCGATGGAGATACTCCAGCTTCCAATCCTCGCACTTCAGGAAAGAATCGAGCAGGAGCTAAATAATAATCCCGTCCTGGAAATAGTTGAGTTGTCAAACCCGGAGGAGAACGAGCCGATCGAGCAGGAGGCTCCGCAAAAGGACATCGGCGAAAAGGTTTTGGTTGTTGACACGGACAACAATAAAGTCGATGACTTTGAAAGGCTGGAAAGCCTCGAAGATGAGTACAAAGAGCACATAGAGCAGACGGAAACCTTCTATCCTCGCAGGCAAAGCGATGAGCCTGACAGAAAATTAGAGGCTATAAAGAACGCAGTCGCGCCTCCACAATCACTCCATGAGCATCTAACCGAGCAATGGCAATTAGTTGATGCCGAGGATGCAGTGAAAAAAGCCGGCAGATCGATCATTGATTATATCGACGACAGAGGCTACCTGACCGTAAGATTGGAGCAGTTGCACAGCAAAGACAGGAAAGATTTCACCCTCGACGATTTGAAGAAGGCTCTGCCGCTGGTGCAGGAGCTTGAGCCGGCCGGCATCGGTGCACGCGACCTGAAAGAGTGCCTGCTTATCCAAATGGCCCAAAGCGGCGAAGATTCGTCCTTCGCGGCAGCTGCGACAGAGAAGGATATGAGTTTTGAATCCCGCCTGATAGCGGAGCACCTGGATGATCTGCTGGCCAATCGGCTGCCGGATATTGCCAGGAAGATGGATTGCAGCCTTGACAGAATAAATCAGGCCATCAAAAAGCTGAGCAAGCTGGATACTTCCCCTGGCTTGCAGATAGGCCGCGATCGAAATCTTCCGATCACTCCGGATGTGATAGTGGAGCCTCCTGATAATGCAGGTGATTATACTGTGCGATTAGCCGATTCAAACCTGCCGAACCTCAGGCTCAGCAGCTATTATCTGAGAATGGCCAAAGATGCGAAGACAAGTGAGAAGGCTCAAAAGTTTTTACAGGACGGTATCCGCTCGGCTCAATGGATAATAGATGCAATAGAGCAGCGAAAAAATACGCTGCTGAAGGTGACAAAGTCTGTCGTGGAGCGCCAGCGGGACTTTTTTGACAAAGGTCCGCTTTACCTTCGGCCTTTGCCTATGTCGAAGGTTGCAGGGGACGTCGGGGTGCACCTGGCGACGGTGTCACGGGCTGTCGCGGGCAAATATATGCAATGTTCGTGGGGAGTGCTGCCGCTGAGGAAATTTTTTAGCGGCGGGATGCAGGACGACACCGGCCAGGCACATAGCTGGGAGGCAATACGTGTTAAGCTGCAGGAGATTATCGATGCGGAGGATAAAACAAAGCCTTTAAGCGATGAGCAAATCCG
>CAZRNB010000086.1:0-13123 GCA_964601355.1 uncultured Pirellulales bacterium | reverse complement strand
AAAACGGCACCGAAGATATATGGTGGATTCTCGAAGGCCAGGATTATCCGAGACTGGCTTGGGAGCTTAGTAAATAATCCCCAATAATCCGCCAAAAAGATGGCGGACAAGCCTTGGGGATTAAACAAAAAAGAAAACATCGGGCAACATCCCGCTGCCCGATGTTTTCCGGAGGGGAGAAAAACGGTACATACCTTCTAAGTTTCAAAAAAACCTTATCAGTTATTTGCTTTAATTTTTCTATTCACCTTTCTATTGTTTATACGTTATCGGCAGATTGCGGTTCTTTATAATCTTTCGCATGTATTAGCGATCATCTTTCATTGCTGATCGAGGATGGTTCTTTCCAAGTCAAACATTTATTTTGCATATCCCAAAGCACATTCATCTCTTGCCTTTGAGCAGCCGCTACAGCGGAGTAAGCTCGTCGTTTGTCTCTTCTATCTAAAAGTGACGGAGCAGCCAAAAAAAGTAACATTTTTTTGGTGGAAATAGCAACGGATTACCCATAGTATATTGTCAACGGATGCTATGTTTAACGGTTCTTGGGGGTGTAAATCGAAGTTTTTAACATAGGAGTATAAGATATGAAACAAGCGGCACAGAAACAAAGTAAAGCTATCTTCGCAGCGGTGGTTTTGCTTTTGGCTGTGGCTCCGATAACGCCCAGGCCGGCGCAAGGCCAGGATTTGTCGGAATTTGAGCGACGAATGACGAAATTCACGCTGGACAACGGTTTAAAATTTCTGGTTTTAGAGCGGCACGTGGCGCCGGTAGTTTCGTTCCACACTTATGCCGACGTTGGGTCGGTCGATGAGGTCAAGGGTATCACCGGCCTGGCTCATCTTTTTGAGCATTTGGCTTTTAAGGGAACAAAAACCATCGGCACTAATAACTACAAGGCTGAAGCCAAAGCTATGGTAAAGATGGACGAAGCTTTTCTGGCATTAAAAGCCGAGCAAAGAAAGGGCGATCAGGCCGATAAAGCCAAGCTGGAGGAGATGCAAAGGCAATTCGAGCAGTCGCAAAAAGAAGCTCAAGATTCCCTTGTTCACGATGAATTTGAAGAGGTGTACAGCCGCAGCGGCGCCACGGGATTTAATGCCTACACAAGCTGGGATGCCACGCAATATATTGTCAGTCTGCCCTCCAATAAAGTGGAGCTTTGGATGTCGCTGGAATCCGACCGCTTTGCCAATCCGGTGGTGCGTGAATTCTATAAAGAAAAAGACGTGGTTATGGAAGAACGGCGTATGATGGAAAACGACCCCCAGGAACGTCTCATAGAGGAATTCATTGCTGCCGCCTATAAAGCACATCCTTACGGCGAACCGGTAATCGGGCACATGAGTGACCTGAAAACTATGACCCGCGCCGAGGCTGAGGCCTTCTTTAAAAAGTACTATGGCCCGGGCAATCTAACCATAGCGATAGTTGGCGACGTAAATCCGCGGGAGATACAAAAGCTGGCAAAAAAATACTTTAGCCGAATCCCCGGCGCTGCAAAGCCTGAGCCTGTAGAAACGCAAGAGCCGCCGCAGCGAGGGCAGCGCCGCGTTACCGTGGAAGACCTTTCGCAGCCCTTTGTCCTGATAGGCTATCATAAACCAAATATTAAACATCCTGACAACGCTGTGTTTGATGCGATCACCGACATAATCGGCGAAGGACGGACATCGCGGCTCTATAAAAGCCTTGTGAAGGAAAAGAAGATTGCCATTGCTGCTTCAGGATTTCAAGGCCTTCCCGGGAACAAGTATCCTGGCCTATTTTTGTTTTATGCGGTGCCGGCCAAAGGCCATACTAATCAGGAATGTGAAGATGCTATCTACGCTGAAATCGAGAGGTTGAAAACCGAGCTGGTGACGCCGCAGGAGATAGCCAAGGCAAAGACACGCAGCCGAGCCGGTCTAATTCACCAGCTTGACTCAAACAGCGGCCTTGCGGCCCAATTGACCTTTTACGAGGTTGTTACCGGCGACTGGCGCAATCTGTTCAAATATCTCGATAAGATCGAGAAAGTCACTGCTGAGGACGTTCAGCGCGTCGCGAAAGAGTATTTTCTCAGCAGGAATCGAACAGTTGGTGTCATTGAGACGGTCTCAACAGAAAACTAAGTCTTTAATGGGAGCAGTAAAATGAGAACAAATCAGTCTTCTTTAGAATTTAGAATGAAGAATTTAGAATTAAGAAAATATAATTCTCAGCTCTCAATTCTAAATTCTAAATTTTCGAGCAAACGGTTTTCATCAATCGGTTTTTGGCGGGTTTTGCTGGTCTTAGAATTGTGCTTTATTGTACCATTTTATGCCTCGCCTGCTCAGGCCGGGACGGCTCATTACGAAAAGTTAAAGTATCCTAAGCTGGGTGACATCGAGATTCCCAGGATAGAGAGAGTCACTTTATCCAACGGAATGCGGCTGTTTTTATTAGAGGACCATGAGCTTCCTCTTATCAACATCACTGCCAGGATAAGAGTCGGCTCGGTTTATGAGCCTGCAGATAAGATTGGTTTGGCTGCTATTACAGGCTCCGTGATGCGCACGGGCGGCACCATCAGCAAAACCGGCGACCAGATCGACGAGGAGCTTGAGCAGATTGCCGCGTCGGTGGAGACCGGCATCGGGCTTAATTCCGGTTTAGCCTCTATGTTGGTGCTGAAAGAGGATATCGACACGGGCCTGGCGATCCTGGCGGATGTGCTGATGAACCCTGCTTTCCGCGAGGACAAGATTTTGCTGGCCAAGGTCCAGCATCGCAGCGTCATAGCACGGCGCAACGATGAGGTATCACAAATAGCCGGTCGTGAGTTTATTAAGCTCATTTATGGACCTGAAAGCGTCTATGCACGACATACCGAGTATGCCACCATCGACAATATCACCCGTGACGACCTTGTTGCCTTCCATAAGAAGTTCTATTATCCGAACAACGTCATGCTTGCAGCTTGCGGCGATTTCGATACTAAGGAAATGACAAAGAAATTCGAAGAGGCCTTTAAGGGCTGGGAAAAAGCCGACGAGCAGCCACCGGCTGTGCCGCAGGCGAGCTATGAGTTCCGCTCAACAGTAAATGAGATTCGCAAAGACGATATTAATCAGGCAAACATTCGTTTTGGGCACATTGGCTGCCTGATGAGCGATCCCGACTATTTTGCGTTAATTGTAATGAACCGTATTCTCGGCACCGGCCTTACCAGCAGACTATTCAGAAATGTACGCTCCCGCGAAGGTCTTGCCTACTCTGTTTTCGGCAACTATTCTGCCGACTTCGATCATCCGGGAGTTTTCTATGTAGGCTGCCAGACCAAGTCGCAGTCCACCGTGCACGCAATTCGTGCTATGGTGCGCGAGGTGGAAAAGATGACCGATGGTGAGGTCACTGACGAGGAGTTAGCCATAGCCAAAGATAGCTTCCTGAATTCGTTTGTGTTTAACTTTGATTCAAAGGGCGAAATTATTGGTCGGCTGGTGACTTACGAGTACTTTGGTTATCCAACTGATTTTTTGCAGAAGACAAAGGAGAATGTCGAAAAAATAACAAAGGCTGACGTTTTGCGTGTTGCCCATAATCACCTTCAGCCGAATAAAATTCAGATTTTGGCTGTTGGTCGGCCACAGGATTTTGATGAGCCGCTGTCGGTGCTTGGGCCGGTGCGTGAAATTGACATTACGATTCCGATACCACAAAAATAATGACTTATATTGAATATCGCTAATCTCATTATGGAAAAAGCGGTTTATAGAATTATCGATGCAAATTTTAATCGAGCGCGTGAGGCTGCTCGTGTGATTGAAGAGTTCTGCAGATTCGCTTTGAACTCGTCTGTGCTAACCGAACGCGCGAAACGGCTTCGGCACGAAATATCTGCCTGCTTAGGTAGATTCGATGCCGGGCTGCTTCTGTCGAGCAGAGACACCGCCGGCGACGTCGGCGTTGGTAAAACCGTGGAAAATCAGCTTGAACGCAGCGACCTCAAGGATTGTTTTACTGCCGGCTGTAAGCGTTTAACCGAGGCGCTGCGAACGCTATCTGAGATGACACAGTTACAGGATAAGACAATTGCTGAGACGATAGAGCAATTACGATTCAGTGCTTACGCACTTGAGAAGGATATTGTTCTTTTTAGTGAGGCGGCTGAGAAGTTCAAGCAAGCCGGGCTATACGTTATAATCAGCAGCCCCCTGCCGGCGGAAATTATTTGGTTAACTCAGCGATGTGTGGCCGGCGGCGCTGACTGTATCCAGCTTCGCGCAAAGAATATAAACGACGACAGTTTATTTGCAGTCGCCGTTGAATTTGTAAAAGTTTGCACGGAAGGCGGTGTCTTCAGTATTATAAACGACCGGGTTGATATAGCTATTGCAACCGGTGCTGACGGCGTGCACCTCGGCCAGAATGACTTGCCGGTTGAGCAGGTTCGCCGGCTGCAATTGACTCCAATGATTATCGGCAAAAGCACACATTCGCTCAAGCAACTGTACGCAGCTTGCGGCTCGTTGCCGACGTATGTGAGCCTTGGGCCTGTTTTTCCCACGGTGACAAAGCCAGCCGCAGAAGCCGTGGGATTGGACTATGTCAGGCAGGCAACAAGACAGCTTGCCGGCACCGGCATTGCCAATGTCGCCATCGGCGGCATAACGGCGGACAATGTCGAAAAGGTTTTAGAAGCCGGTGCCGGAGCGATTGCGGTCTGCTCCGCGGTGATGCAGGCCAATGACCCAACGGCGGCGTGTAGGTTGCTAAAAGAGAAAATCGCTGCTTTTAAAAAATAATGGGCATTATTTTTTCATTTCTGAAGAAGGTGTATTTTCCTCTGCGATAATAAGCTGATTGGCGCCTGCAATCGATAAAGTGTGATTTTAGTTTGCTCTGTATTTAAGAGTCAAAAGTTCTTTTGAGCGAGCCGAAACCTGTCCCCAGCGGTGTCGAAGGATTTTGGAGCTGCAGGTTTAGCTTCGCGACCCTCCAACTTTGCTCAGGACAGATTTAACGCGGGATTTTTCAGGTGTTTTGCGAGGGATACTCATTCGCTCATTTCTTCTCAAATTCGCCGCACCAGGCATTTGCGCCGACATTCGGCCATTGTATGTCCGCCCAGAGGTCTTTGCCTTCTATCTGCATTTTGGGACGCGGGCTTGGCCTGGGAGCATGTCTGTGGCATTCGCCTGCGTTTTTATCCTGCTTTATCCGTACAAAGTATTTGCATCCTCCGCATTTTTCACTCGTTCTTCGCAGCGAAGCGCCGCTTTGCAGAGTAGAATCCGATTTCATATATTGCCTCATTTTGATTTAGTTCCTTTCTTCTTTCTTTAAAAAATAAATTAGTGGCTGTCCCGAATGGCGGTTTTATTTTCAGGATTCTTCATAAATTTCTATCTCTATGATGTTGAGGGTATTTCTATTTTTGTCCCTGGTCGTATTGCTTTCGTTACCTGCCTGATCTTTCTTGCCGGTTAGTTCCACAATATTGAAGGCGTCTTCACTTTTACTGGCGCCCTGTAAAGCCACTGTCAGGTTTTTACCGGTCATCGGCTGAATTGGGAGTGTCACGTAGCCAAGACTCCGTGGCGTATCACCTTGATAAACCTTTTTGCCGTCCACAAACATCTGGATTGAATAGCTCGTAGTCCGCCAATTAGCCAGTTTCATTACAACCTCGCTCACCGTAGCAGGTTCAGCAAAATCATAGCGAATCCAAGCTGTCTCCAATGTACCATCGTTTGACCAGCCGGTAGTTTCATTATCATCGTAGCTTAAAGATGTCTGCTCACTATTTGCGCCGGCGGCAGTACCGGCAATGTTAACGGGCTTACGAGATAGTTTCAAAGGTTCTGCCTGCGGTGTCGGACCACATTTGAGATATGACGGCAGAGCTTCGCCGGGTATTTCCGTCGAAAGGCCATCGGTCACCTTTATCGGCATTGAAACTAATTCAACGGATGCTTGTTTTAAACCTTCGGACTTTGCAGTCAGTATGATTTTGCCCGCCTTTGTAGTTGAGCGTATGAGCACTCGGTTTATGCCACATTCGACCGGCAGGTTCTTTGACAAAATATAATTATCCGGTCCCTGGGCGATTCCGCCTCGCCATTCGGCTGGCCCGGAAAGCGAGAAATTAATCATATTCAAAGCAGTAGGGCAGCGATTACCTTCGATATCTACCACCTCGACGTCAATAAGTGCCAAGTCGAAGCCGTCCGCTAACAGGCCCTTCGGACTTGTGAGAGCAGTTAGTCGAATAGCTGCCGGCTCGCCCGCAGTCTTTTTCTCACTTTCGCAGAGCTTTTTACCATCAGCGTCATAGCCGACAGCTTTGACAACACCTGGCTGCCACTCAATGTCACTGAACGTGAATAAGAACCGATAGCTCTGCTGGCCGAAGCCCTTCGATTGGCCATTGATGAATAATTCTACTTTTTCTGCGCTGGAGACGACATAGATATTTTTCTTTGTGCCAGCCGCATAATTCCAGTGGCCGATGATATGAATACGCGGTCGTTCAACATCGACCCAACCATCCCACATCACCTGATGGGCAAAGTAACCATCTTTGGGAATACGCATTGGATCGACCTCGCCGCTTCGCCGGTAATTCTCCGCACCGCGATAATGTGTGTTTGTATCAGAGAAGATGATATTAACTCCGCCGGAGCTAACGCGATCACCTGTACCAGGTCTTTCCCGCCAATAATCGTACCAGCGGGTGACATTTTCAATCGCGTGTGAATCCTGATTGCGGTTGTACTCCATCGCAGGGGCATTACGGTAAAGAGGACCATCGCCATCCTTGTGAAACGGCGGTGAGAAGTCATCCCAATACTTGCGAAGCCCCTCATCGCGGGAATACTCCATTGCCCAAAGAGGAATGCCGGCACTTTTATTGATATAGAGCATTTCACCGCCGTACTCTGCCACTTTGCTTGCGAGCATTTCTCGACAACCTGCTGCCCGGCCTCCATAAGGGTCATACTTATCACGCAATTCCTTCATCTGCTGTATATGCTCTTCACTAACACCTTTGTTGCCTGCCTCATAGAAGAGAATGCTTGGATTATTGCGATTGTAAATGATAGCATCACGCATCAGCTCAAGCCGCTGCTCCCACTGTCTGCCCTGAACATCTTTTTCAGAGTCACCAGCGGGCATCGCCTGGATCAGGCCGACCCGGTCGCAGGACTCGACATCCTGCTTCCAGGGCGTTACATGCATCCAACGTATGAGGTTACCGTTTCCTTCAACAATCATTCGGTTGCTGAAATCGCTCAGCCAGGCCGGCACACATAATCCAACTGCTGGCCATTCATTGCTCGTCCGCTGCCCGTAGCCTTTCACTTGAATCACGTGGTCATTTAGCTTGACAAGGCCATTACCGAAATCCGTCTTTCGAAAACCTGTGCGCGTTTTAACTACATCCACAGGTCTGCCGTTAATTTTCAGGATTGTGTGGACATTATAGAGGCAGCCATAGCCCCAGCTCCAGAAATTAAGGTTTTCAACTAACGCAGATGCGGCAACCGTTTTCGTCTCGCCTGAAATAATTGTGTGCCTTCCTCCGTCGATGGTCTTAATTATCTTGCCATTCATATCCTCAATAACAACTTCATATCTGAATGTTTTTTCTGAGGAGTGCTCGTTTCTAACCTGCGATTCAGCGGAAATTTTTGCCGTCTTTGCCTTGATGTTGATATCCTGCGCATAGACGTACACGCCCGTTGTGCTGAGGTTTGAATAGAGAGGCAAAGTTTGGTAAAGATTATCCGTCAGGTGCAGATAAACATTTTTCACAATGCCACCATAGTTTGCGTTGAAATTCCGGTCGTTCCACTGATATGTCTGGCCTGTAGATTGCTCATGATATTGCCAGGAATTATCTATTCGTGATGCCAAAATATTCTCTTGTGGAACGAACTTCACAAGGTGGGTAACATCGAATCCAAAGGCCATTACGCCGTTTTCACTTCTGCCGATAAATTCGCCATTAAGATAAAATTCTCCGCCGTGTCGAATACCCTCAAACTCCAGAAAGACCTTCTTTCCCGCGTACTGAGCGGGAATCTGAAAGTGTTTTCGATACCACACAATGCCGGTCGTTAGCTGGCTGATTGCCACCTTGAATGCCTCATCTTCATTAAAAGCGTAAGGCGTGGTGACATTTTTCCAGATAGTATCATTGAAGTCAACCTTTTCCGCGCCATTCGGATCACCTATCTGCACTTTCCAGCCGGGATTAAAGTTAAACTTCCTTCGACTGTTATCTGGCGAATTAATTTCTGCGTTTACAGTTAATGCCACCAGAAACAGCAGACAGATCAAAGCTAATAATTTTTTCTTTCCCTGCATTACTAATCCTCTTTCCGACGGGTACAAAAGCACAACGTTATAATGAAAATCCTCTAATACAATTTAACATTTCCACAGAATCGTTCATCGCCAGATTATACTATTTTTTCTCTTCAGACGGATTGACCAATTTGAGAAGATTTGTAATTTCGACAGGAAACAGCACAACCGTATTCGATGGGCTGGCGCCGAGGCCGTCGATTGTTTGCAGCGTGCGCAACTGCACCGCTACAGGATTGGCCTTCATTATGTTTGCAGCCTCGGTCAAATTAACCGCTGCTAACTTGTCGCCCTCGGCTTTTGTGATAGTGGCGCGTTTCTCTCGCTCCGCTGACGCCTGGCGCGACATAACACGCTTAAGGTCCTCGGGCAACTCGATGTCTTGCAATCTAATTGAGTCAACATGCAGGCCCCATTCCTTGATCCGCTCTTCAATGTTCTCGCCGATCCGGGTCTGCACCTGCTGGCGTTCGGAAAGCAGCTCATCGAGCGTAAGGCCGCCCACCACATCGCGTAGTGCCGCTTGTGCGTACTGAGCGATGGCAAAGCGAAAGTCCTGAATTTGTATTATGGCTTTCTCAGAATCTTTCACCATGAAGAAAAGAGCACCGTCAATCTCGGCGGGTACATTATCGCGCGTTATGACTTTCTGATGGGGAATATTGACCACAAGGACACGAGTATCGATGAATTTGACATACTCGAAGATCGGTACAATATAAAGCAGCCCTGGCCCGCGTACGGCTTGAAAGTTCCCAAGGCGCAGGACGACGCCGCGTTCCCATTGAGCTGCTACCCGGATGCCGCTGACAATAATTAGCCACAAAATCCCAGCAATGACCGCTGTGATTATGGCCGTTACCTGCTGCATTGTGCCGGTTATTGTTAACCTATATAGCACAAAAGCGAAAATTCCAAACGGGATGACGAAGAGGATAGCCCGCAAAGGCTTACCAAGCGAAATGTGTTCGCCTGTCGGATGCGCATACTCTTTTGAGATTTGCGAAAACGCACTTATTAAATTCTTTCCCATATTCTTTGTCTCCTTTAGATTTGGTAATTGGTAATTTGTAATTGGTAATGCACAGCATGGCTTACGCCATTACCAGTTTCCAGTTACCAGACTCCACTTAATTAATTATAAGCAGCCCATGGAGTTGCCGCAGTTGAAGCATTTATAGCAGGCGCCATTGCGGACGGTGATCGAGCCGCAAACATAACATGAAAATGGATCATTGGGTAAGTGCATAAACTTTGCTTTGCTTTCGCCGGCTGTGTTCATAAGTTATATCTTGTATAACACTATGCCTTTTAATCAAAGCAGTAAATAGTGAAGACTTTTCCGACCTTGGTGAACTGCCTTCGGTTAAAAGTTCCACCTCGAATGTTGCATCTTTCCTTTCATTCTGAAGATTTTCAAAAGCGAGTTTGGCATAATCCATATTATTATCAATCAGAACGCAATCTTTCCCGAGTTCCATTGACGCGATTCCTGTTGAGCCGCTACCTGCGAATGGATCGACAACCAAACCACCGCGAGGGCAAAGTAATTTAATAAAAAAAGCAGGCAATTCAGGTGGAAACACAGCAGGATGCCCCTTATTCACACCGATTAAAGGAATTGTAAGCACATTTGAAGGTAGCACAGTTTTCTTATCAACCCATTGTGATATGTTTCTGCCGAAACCACTTTTGTTTACAGAATTCTGACGAGTCAGGTCATTTTCACTGAGGTTAGATAATCGAGCCTTAGCCCATTCACCTATAGGCTTGCGAACAGCATCCTGGTCTATGTATGGTCTCTTGCACTTTGCTAAATGGAAACAATATTCCCAGCCGTCACGCAATCTTGTTGGCCAATGCCCCGGCATAGGATTTGGTTTGCGCCATATATAATCATCTATACAAAACCAGCCGAGAGAGGAAAGCATTTCAATCGTTTGCCATACAAATCGATGGCGTACACCATCGACAACTTTGTCTTTTATATTGAGGACAAGGCTGCCTGTTTGTTTCAAGGCGTTCCAGAAAGGTTCGTGAAAAGTTCTGAACCATTCTGAGAAGTTGTCCGGATGGATACTATCATAGTGACTTTTTCTCGCGTCGGCATAAGGTGGAGAGGTAACAATTAGATCAACAATGCCGTTTAGATTAGCCAATTCTTTCCGGCAGTCTTCTGCGATTATCCCACAATATGGATAAGCATCAAATAAAGCTTGTGCCATTGGATTATCCACATGTTCTATTAGAGCAACAAAATTCAAGAAATTTCTCAGGACTTACTTTACCATTTTCAGCAAGCAAATCAAGCTCTATAAGACGTTTTTTCAATAACGCTGAACATTCTTTACGGTATTTAAGAGTCAAAAAGGGCAAATTTTTCGATACGCGATTGATTCCTTCCATATAGATTTCTTTGGCATTGTGACCAGTTACATAAGGAAATACAAATCCTGGTCCCCAATGTTCACAATTTAATGAATAAGGAGTTCCACTCTTACTACATTTTACATGTCTGTCTTCCTGATATGAAAGTAGTTTACCACCTGAAGGTGTCGCAATACAGATAACGCAAAGATATGGCCTCGTTAGATTCTTCTCCTCTTTAGCGATAGATTCAATTCTATGAATTACTCCCGGAATATCTTGTCCCCCGACAGTATCTGAGGATTTCTTCACAGAAATGTATAAGCGAAGTCCCAACGAGAAAGTCGGTGTTTCAATGTCTGCAACAATATCTCCTTCTCTTGAACCATCAAATACAGGACAACGTCGTCTCATTAACTCCAGCAATAAATATTGATAGAAAACACCTATCGTCATTCTATGGCGTTGCATTTCATGGCTTACTGCGTCAAGCTCAAAAAGTCTTTCAACATCACAAAGACTTACAAAATGCGGGCTTATGATAGGATCGCTACGAGTTCTTAAGTGATTTATACATAATTTAACTAATTTCTCCGGGGAACCAACAACGACACGATTCTCGCCGCTTTTTTTCAGCTTACAACGTTCAAAGGCGCGATCGATACAAGCGATGATTTTTTCCATCGGCATAGGCGGACTCAACGGCGGGAAAAGTTCTGGCTTTACGAGCAAAAGACCATCCATCCTCGGATATTGCTGGAGTCTCGGCCCTTGCTTACGCTTGGCCATATTCAATTCTCCCTCTTAGTACTACAACGCTACAAGCAGTTCCAATGACATTTGTTTATGTTCTTCAGTTTTATGCCTGTCGCATGCAATCGCCTGATTGTACGCCGTCGATGGCTGCGAGCGGCCTTGCTGTTTCGGTGTTGCGTTAAGGCCAATTGCGCAACGATCGATTCGGCCCGTTTCCGGGAACAACGCCCGTCGCGAAACCAGATCGGACAAAGCCTCGCTGCTGCGGTGCGGACCTGGCATAGCGTTAGGCCGAGATTTTTCCCCCCGATACCTCAGACAGAATTCGCTCAGGAACACGTGGCTGAGGCAACTGAGGATCAGATGCCGTTGGATCGAGCGGAATTTACGCACCTCAAAATGATCCATGCCCAGCTCGGTTTTGCTGTCTTCGAAGGCCCGCTCGATGATCCACCGCGTGAAGGCCACGCGCAAGAGTATCTCGGTCGAGGTTCCCGGCGGCGCATTACTGATAAAGTATTTGATCTGCGTATGATCCAACGCATTGCGCGCCACCAGCAAATGATAGGGCCGAGACGGCAGACCGTGCTCATCGGCCAGATAGACTGTCATATGTTTGACCTGCCAGACCATCGGTCCTTTACGGCCATCCTTGACATAGTAATCCTGCCATTTGAGGCCGCGCATCGCCGGCGAATAACGCAGGATATTTCGCACCTCCACGCGTGGATTGTTCTTCACCTTCAGACGGGGATACTTCTTTCTTCGGCCCGGTCTTTTGTCCCTATCGTGCCGGCGGTAAAGCACCTCTGGCCGTTGCGTCCAGGCCATAAAGCTCACCGGCACCTCAGCGACATAGTTTTGTCCCAGATAGTCCAATTCCCGCAGGAAAGGCCCGTTTCGGCCATACCCCTCGTCGAAGGTCAGCCAAGCGAAACGCAGGCCGTTGCCCACAGCCCGATGGTACTGCTCCAGGGCCATTTGCCACTTCGGGCGGTAGACGATATCCTCGCCAATGCCGGCCTCCCTACACCGTTGCCGATCCTCATGCCACGTTTCTTCAGGCAGATACAGTTCTCCGTCCACCAGGGTGTAGAAGTCCGGCGTGGCGTAACCGAGGTGAACGCTGACGACGCAGTTTTCGAGTTTGCCCACGGCCCCGCAGTGTTGACGCTGGACACAGGCGGTCTTGTCGCCTTTCTTGGCGAAGCTGGTCTCGTCGATGACGCCGACACTGTGCCGGTGCGTATGACGCCGGGCCACGTACTGCTGGAGACGATCTCGCAGGGCGCCTTGATCCCAGCGAAACAGGCTGAGGAATTGTTGGAGATTCCGTGGCGGCTCGCCGACGGCGTCGGCCATCGGCTCGATACTCTTTCTGGGCAGATCACTCAACTGGCCCTCGACGTAGAGGTTCAGATAGCGATGGGTGGTGATTCTGCCGAAGCAGTCATCGAACTGCCGCAGGAATCGAGTCAGTTCCGGTTTGATTCTCATAATCGTTTTGACGTCCATGTCGATAACCTCCTGAAAAACCATTGTTTACAGGAGTATCATCGGCTGGCAGCATAGCTTCTCTTGAGCCTTTGTAGCGTTGTAGTACTAGGCAAATCTCATCAAGGGATTTCTTTGGAAGAGCTATTATGCCAAATCGGTT
>CAZRNB010000085.1:0-13306 GCA_964601355.1 uncultured Pirellulales bacterium | reverse complement strand
CCAAAGTACGCGACCCGGCTAAAGCTGATTTTGTTGCTTTCGATTTTGCCTGTGCCCGTAGAGCATCACTAATGGTTCTTTCGTGCAAATCGGCACCGGCCTTAAAATGCAGCCTTCTAATTAACTTCTCTAAATCCTGGGTCAGTTTCATTTTTCCACCTCGCTATCTAAAAGTGACCGAAGTTTTTCCAATCCATAGCGGTACCGGCTTTGGATTGTATTAATCGAGGCACTTTGTGACTCAGCTATTGCCTTAAACGTCATTCCGCCTTGAAGATGCAATGCTATCACCTCGCGTTGCTCGTAAGGAAGCTGTGCCGCTGCGAAACTTAATCGCTGGAGCTGCTCATCTTCAATAAGCGATTGAAGCGGCTCACTTGAATCCAAGCTAACAGGTTCTTCTTTACCTAATCCAATGGCCTGTCGATGTCTTGCCCGGATTCTGTCACGTGCAAGATTAGCCACACAAGTGGTCAAATAACCTTTGAGATTGCCGTTCAGCCTGAGCTTGTCCGCGGATTGTGCGAAGGAGACAAAAACATCATGGACAACGTCTTCAGCAGTGCTGATATCATTCACAAGACTAACCGCTAATGTCAGCATATAATCCTCGTACTTCTCGTAGATACGGCATAAAGCATTGCTGCTGCCGCACTTAAATCTCCAGATAAGTAGCTTGTCTTTCATGCAAACCTATTTGGCTGATGGTTAAAACGAACGTTCGTCACTAATACTACGAATGAACCATATAATTTAGTTTAAATAGAATTTTATTTTTCGCCAGATTTGATTCTCGCGTGTGCTTTGTAGAAAACATTATGCTACAGTTCGTCATTGCGAGCGAAGCGAAGCAATCTCAAACCTTTCGGTGTTTTTTTCGCCTGTTAGGTAAGAGATTGCCACGGCCCTTCGGGCCTCGCAATGACTCCCGGCAAAACATTTCTACATAACATTTAAAGCGCATAAAAAAAGCCCAGTTCTTGAACACCGGGGCGTTAGGTTTCGCAGTTCAGTGTTCGTTCCTTTGTGCCTTTGCCTCTTTGTGACTTTGTTCCTTTTCTATTCGATTTCGCGTAGCAAACCATTTTTTCTTTCTGAAAATTGAAAATTTGTTCAATGCTCCATGATGTGCTCATTTTCTTTTCATTCCTTCTTTTGCAGACTGTTCCAACCAACGCCGGAGCTCACCGGCGTAGCGAAGCCGCGACCGACTTGAGTGCCTGTTAGGAGATGTCTAACCATTTTCGATCAACCGCCTCTTTAATCATGGCAGAGAAATCTTCTGCTGCGATAAAAGGGGCAAATTGCCCCCAAGTCCATTTCCCCATCATCTTCGGTCGCTTGCCTATAATGTAGTAACCAAAACGAATCATTACTTGGTCCGGGTCCTTGCGCTGAAGGCGTTGAAGTAGTAGTACTTTTTCTTTACCCTCATTTCTACGGACTTCATCTATGACAACCCATTCTGTGGATGTTCCGCTCGGATCTTTCGTATGCACCGGATAGCCAATTGTTGAAGGGAGAATTGGATACGATGACTTCAGGGTCATTTTACAGTTCCTAAACTATATATTATATGGTTTCCATATAAGAACGCTTGGTTGATCCGTTGTCCGTATAAGACACTTTTCCAGCCGGTTAAGTTCGGGCGACCGTTATGCGGCGGGTAAAGGCCCCGCGGCGACAAGTTTCCTACGAGTGGTGTCAACTGTCAAATTTAAACCTTCAAGTGTTCGAGCGCCAAGCAAAGCGAGATCTCCTTCTTCAGCAAAAACCACTTCATCTATGGTAAAATGCTCATTCACTCGCAGTACCGCGAAACCAACGCTTCGGGTCACCATCTCACCATTAGCCATAATAAATGCCACGTCCTTCTTTTCTCTCTTGATTCCAATATTCTCTAACTTCGCAGCGGGAATCCAGGTGTACCCGCTGCCGGTATCTACCAATAGTTTGGCAACGTTGATAAATTTAGAGCGATAAACGTGGTTCTCAACCCTACAACTTGTATAGAACGTTCCCATATCAATATCCTACTTCGTACAATTCAAACCTGAAGTCCATTTAACTATGTATTATACGATTTCACACTTGGTTCTCATCCCTTTAATCACCAATAATATTATATCCCCAATCTACAAAATCGCAAAAGCAATTTTACAGAAGATTCTGCTTTCAAATTACCAATCACCCAGGATTAGCGAACAGCGTACAGCGTTTAGCTTTCAGGATGTCCGCTGTCCTCTGACCCGTAGCCTAATTGGTAGTTGCGGAGCTCTTGTTATTTTGTTTGAATTACACCGGCGAAAATAATCGCAGCAGTAAAGGTCAGGATAATGGCAGTCTTGGTAGGAATTGATGAAGCTGGTTTTGGGCCGATTTTGGGGCCGTTAGTTGTATCATCAAGCAGCTTTTCGCTGCCGGATCATCTTTTGACAAACGACCTTTGGCAGGTTCTAAGAAGAAGTGTTACTAAAAATCCCTCCGTCAAAGGCGGAGCAGGCCGGCTGCTCATCGCCGACAGCAAAAAGGCTTACAGCAGAACCATAGGGATAAAGCACCTGCAACGTACGGTACTTGCGGCCCTTCAATGTCTTGGTAAATCTCCTGTAACACTAACTGAATTTATAAACCTGCTCTGTCCGGATTGTCTGCCGCAATTAAATGAATATCCCTGGCATAAAGATGCTATGAGCCGGAAGATTTTAACGGATGATGCAGACAGGACAATTGCCTCAGCAGTATTGGCTGATGATCTAAGCTCAAATGGCCTCAAATTGCTGGAGCTAAAAAGCTGCTGTCTGGACGTGGCTTATTACAATAAAATGATCGGCAGTATGAAAAACAAGGCAAATGTGCTGTTCATGGCTGTATCGCAGCTAATAAAGAATGCTTTTGATAATTCTCCAGCAGATAATGTGCACATTATAATCGATCGACAGGGAGGCCGCGTTCGCTATCGTGAGAGCTTGCTGCGAATGTTTTCCGCGATGGAGCTTAAGATTATCCTGGAAAATCCACAGGAAAGCAGCTACGAGTTACGGGCCGACGGAAAAATTATGCGGTTGCATTTCGGAGTTGATGCGGATGAAAATTTCTTGCCTGTGTCACTTGCATCAATGGTGAGCAAATATCTCAGAGAGCTTTTGGTTGATAATATAAATCAGTATTTTTTAACCTTTTGCCCGGACTTAAAACCTACCGCAGGGTACTGGAAGGATGGTTTGCGCTTCATTGATGACCTGCAAAGGAAGATTCCACACGTTCAATTTGACAGCAACCAATTGATTCGCTGCCGATAGGAAGCTGTACTCGATGCTGGATAAACGATAGTCAGAAAGCATCAGCCATCGAGTATCGAGTATCAAGTTACGATCAGGTGCTCTAAAACTGCTCGCCCGCAACAAACTGAATCGGATCGGACCAGTGACTCCATAGGCCGGTGTTGTCTTTCATCCGACAGCGAACTCGATATGTGCAACCCGGCTGTGTAATATCGTCAGGAATCTTTATAGTATTACTGAATTCTGTAATCTCCTGGCTTTCCCAGGCCGCATTGATTTCATACTTGCCCGGTCCGATTTCAGCGATGCGCCATTTCATAGCAGCAAAGGTGTTACTTCCCTGCGGATCGCTAAAGATACTCGTCTGAAACGTCAAATCGTTTGCTGGAAATCCTGCGAAACCAGTATAAATAATTGCCGGTTTATCCAGCAGGGCAGGATCATAATTCGGCGTCTCGAACGCTCTATTTTTAGAGGTCACATAGTCTTTCATAATCTGAACCATTCCGCGGAAGTCTTTTGTTGCAGCTTTTTGGTAGAACCGACCCTGCCCTGCTTTTCGGTTGGCGGGATTAGATAAATAGGTTGGATAAGCCGCGTCACCCATAACCCAGTGGTAGTCCCACATATCTCGGTCTGCATCCACGATTGAAAGTGCTGTGTTTGGATTATCAATAATATCTGCAAACTCATCAAGCAGTTGGTTAATCTGCTCTGCGTTATAAAGCAAATCGTAAAATTCGCGCAGACGGTTTTGAAACTCCAGAAAAAGGGCAGGACGGCGGTGAATCCCTCCATATTGCCTAAAGATGTCTTCCCCGTTGCCATACATATTGTTTGCCCATGTTAAATCCACATCCCAGGGTAATTGAGACCAGATATTAGTCTGGGGATTGAGGTAGAAGAAATAGTTTTTGCCGTATCCGACGTCGCCATGGTGAGCTCCCTCAACAACACAGCGGTAAGAGTAGTAGCACGGTAAATCTACGTTTTGCCGCCACCACTGCTCGGTGGGTACGCTAACACAAGCCTGTCCGAATGCGCTCAAATCGGATTTGTCCGTCACCGCAGTCGGGCCCTGGTTATTCAACTCGCCATTATAGTTTTCTATTTTATAGAGGTTACCATCCGGCAGGTCATGCTCATCGAGGAATCGCCCATCCATTTGCTCTATGGCTAAATAAAGACCCCAGAAATCGCAGTCGTATTGTGTCCCGCGAGAAGTCAATGGAGGATGAGCAGCATTAAGTGTTCCGTCTTCAAAGTGCTCATCAATTATTCGAAGCTGAATCCAGTGTGTCTTGGGAGCCGGAACACCCATCATATTAAAGAGCTTTAATGTGACAGCTTCAAACATACCTTGTTCGCCGCGGTGCTGGTAGTCACCTTGTTGAATGCACGCAGACAGATTTATCTTGTTCCACCGGGTTTTATATTCTTCGCCATAGTTGTCTTTCGCCTGGAAATAGTGACCGCGGTTGAAATCAAACTTCCACATGTTCTTTCCCATAGCGTAGCGCCAGACGCCGCCGCGGGTACGATAGCGAATATGATCATATACTCTGCCATCATAGACCAGCGTGCCATACCATTTGAAGACAGATGCTTCTGGGCTTGTCCAATTAATTTTATCAAACCAGGTACAAGTCTCAACGTCGGATTTCTTGCTGATGAGATGGTAAACAGGCAAACTGCGCATTACGTCTGTGCTGTACTCGTCTACAGCAGTGTCACCGGGCTTTATCGCTCCTCTCCAAGCGGGCACTCCATCATAAACAAAGTATGCAAAGTTCGGCTGAGGGTCGTCAGCATAAGGCACAATTAAAGAATTTGATGCAGCATCTGTAACACGTATGCGATAACGCACCAGACGACGATGAACCTGCAAAGAAGACGGCAGCAGAACGGTATAAATGTAATCGCCGGCCGTCCGGTCTCCTTCGAGTCCGTCATCGTGCATCGCGATACCCGTCCAATCCAAACGGTATGCCGAATCGATGATTCTTATGTAATTGCCGGGCTCTACTACCTGGTAGAACAACGTGACATCAACCACCTTATCAGGATCCGTCACCTTGGCGGTAATAGTGATCAATTCGTTCGACTTAGGCTGTTTGGGGGAATGGTTCACCTGACGAATATGCGGCGGTATATTGTCGGCATAAACTTCCTGGTTTATCGCAGCCGGCGTAGGATATGCCGAGCGCCAGCTACCCCCAAGGTCATTGTCGAATAATGGATTAACCAGTTGTATTGAAGGGCCATTGCCTGACGTATTTGAGGGCACCGAATCACCAACCGTAGGCCACGGGAAACCTAACTTGTATTCCACCCGGTCCACCTCTTGGCCGTCGGCATCACACAGCCGAATCTCCTCTCCATCATTATCGAGCTTTCCTTCAAATGGTCCAAAAACCAGCGATGACGAAACACTATATTTGCTCGCCACCGTCACTGAATTAACCGCACCAGTATGATCCTGCGTCACGACCAAAAAACAATTTGCTGGTAGTCTAACACCTGGCGGAAAGGTAAAAGAAATTCCGTCGCTGAAATACCAGCCGGAAAGATCAGCATCCGTTGTCCCTGCATTATACAGCTCCACAAATTCTACAAGCTCAGTCTTGACATCAGGGTCATAGTGAATCTCGTTGATTACTACAGACGCACTGTCTGCCTCCACGGCAGGAATCTGCAATAAAGAAAGTAAAAAGATAAGCACCGGTATTTTTATAAAACCAGACATTTTTTACCTGCTGCCAACATCACACTACCGCCCGGGTGAAGGATTCAAAGCCCGCCAGGATTCTTTTTGTGACCGGCTATTAGGATCAGGATTAGCTGCATCTATTATCGTCAAAGAAAAGCCTCCACCATCTGTTATATCCAGCCAGTCATCTTTATACTCAAAGTCCAGTATCGTCTGACCGACGGCATCCTCCAACCTGATTCTTTCCCCTCCATCAGACAGGCTTCCGGAATATTGACCCGCTATACTTACTGTAATTCCATAGCGTGTGTTAAATACCCCTGTATCTTTCACCACCACCCTATATCCACCTGCTGCAAGGACTATATCGCCAAAGATAAAATCTATCCCATCGGTGAACCTTACCAGATTCAGATTGATAGATTCTGTACCAATGTTCTTTAGCTCAATGTATTCCTCGTTGGGATCTCTGCTCTCATCGGGATGGTACATAATCTCAGTGATACGCAGATTCTGGGCAACAGGGCCTACCGCAAATGTCGCTTCGTTAAGGGCGCTCCATGTGCTGCCATCCAGAACACGTGACTTCACATGGGTGCTCTTGGTTAGGGTGATTGGTGATGTGTATCTTATAGCAGAAGACGAAATACCACTGTTACTATTAGAGGAGCTGCCTTGACCTGCTACAAGCTCGGCTGAGATTAAAAAATCGGAACTGCCGGTTGAGACATTCAGGCCTTGAATAGCCAGAAGGTTACCGCCCTGATGCAGCGTGTTTAGGTAATCAGATATGTTGAACGACTCAACTCCATCTACCTCATGGTTAGTGCTGGTCGTTGAGTTCCAGGCAGGTGTGCCGGTAAATAATTCTCGATGCACCTCTGTGCCGTTGATATATGCAATAAATCCGTCATCGTATCGCATATTAAGAGTCAGAGAGTTGAAACCGCTGGGGCTGCCGCTAATAGTAAACGGGATACGAATGTAGCAGGAGGTTAATTTATTATACATTTGTGCTCCGACATCGATGCCGATTAGTGATTCGTAGCCGGTGCTTCTTTCGTAGCCGACTCCGCCGCTGCCGCTTATCCACAAGTTATCGTTGAATCTCATATTACTTATCCAGTCAGCGCCGATAGCTGCCGTCGGCACTAACACTTTCTTTGCGGCGTTGTCTGCCACGAGCGTAGTGCTGCTGACGGTACCTGATGATGTCCCTGGTAAACGAGGGTCGGAGCCGTCGAGGGTATAATAGATTGTACCGATTGATGCCGTCATTGTTAATCTGTCGGTTGATGTGATATGGCCGCCATGCTGGCTGCTGCCGTTAACTAAAAACTCAGGTGCCGAAACCGCTGGGTAAAAGCCTGCTTGCCTAAGCTGTCCCAATACAACATTGGTGCGAATAGAAAAGTACTCATTAACCAAGCGGTTAACCTCGGCCTCCCAGTCCACGCGTGTGTATGGTTGATTAGTTCTTATACTATCCCCCCATCGTGCAGATTCTCCGATTATAGCACGGTCTACTTCATTTGCCCGGTCAAGATAACGTCTGGTCGAAGGCTCTGTCGTCAGGGCTCCATTATTAAAAAAATGCCGATAAATATGGTCTGCCAGCAATATGCGAAAGTCAGAATTAGAACGGAGTCTATCAAGCAGAAAGTGTGGATTAAACACACCAACAATTTTAACGCGATTCTCGGTCGGTGACTCAAGAGCCCATTCAACATCCCAGGGTATGAACAGGAAGGGGCCTGCAGGTTCCCGCCTTCGAATGGCATAGAAATTGCGAGGCACACTGTTATTACATAAAAGTACGGGGGCATCGCGGCTGCCCACATAGTAAATCATCAGCAGATAGTCTATCATCGCAGGAATATCCACATACTGCTGTATGGCTTCATAAGCCTTAGTACTGCTTAAATCTGTAGCTGCCAGACTAAACAAGTTATTCCAAGCATCTATGTCACCAGCCACGACTTCCATAGTAGAACCACCAAAGTCGATTGGAGCCTTCAACACATCATAATTTTCTTTGTCTCCCCCCAAGTGCAGGGCAGCGAAACCATCGTCTGGCCTCTCGGCGAGTATGTACATGCCCCAGTAAAGACCATTGATGTATAAGTGAACAGGCCTGCCATAGGGGGTCAGACCTCCCATGTCCCGAATGTTATCACGTGCGAACTGGTCACGCAGGTAGTCCGCATGCGCAGTTCCAATACCACTGCAGGCCGTGCTGTCCCCAAACCAGGAGTAATTCCAGATGGCTCGAAGTATGAGACTCTCAAAGCTCTCAACTTCAGTATCCTTAAAAAGCGGAAACTCCAACCGTGAAGGACCATATTCATTCTTGAATAGGATCCGCAGAGAGTGCTTTGCAACGCCGGAGCTTCTGCCCACCGCTCCCTGGATACGCAGCCCTGCGTTCACCTGAAAATCAACCCCCTCTACCGGATCGATCCATTCAATCGAGGCACGTCTTTCCCAATCAATCCCACGGCCACCGGCATTGGCATAGATTCCTCTCTGGGCACCAAAAAAATCATTGTTATTTATAACAATGCTAACAGATGGGATGGTCTTAAGGTCCTCCTTGATAGTTGGTGCATAGGCAGAAGCATTGACAACATCTGGATCCATCTCGTAGTCAACGCGATTCGATCCCCAGGTTGTTGGAAAACCCGTGGGAAATCGGGGTTGCTTTATGACGTCGTTCAGAAAAATATAACTGAAGGTTACTATCTCTGAAGACTTCCAGCCGGGCTTAACTGCTATGGCCCTCAAGCACGAGGTTTTATTTATTGGAATTGGATTAGTGTAAATCATGCTGGCAGGTGATAGGCCCGCCACAGCATTCGGCTCGCTTCCGTCAAGTGTATAATAGATCGTGACACTTTGCGTGTCGGTACTGATGGTGACAGAAAACGGTGCAGTGTAGAAGCCTCTTTTTTGACTGAATTTAGGCTCGGATACAAGACCCAAATACCCGCTTCTATTTGTCCCGCCCGGCGTCGGCGCAACCATAAACTGCAAGGTATCGCCAGCATCAGGATAGCGACCATAAGAAACGTCAACAGCTTGCTCGCCAAAAGTAATGCTATCAATCAAAGTACTGCCGTCGATATCGAATAGACCAATATCTTCACCTGTGGTACTGAGCTTGAAGTTTGCGTGCAGACCTGCATCAGCAATATCTTCGTCGGCCCATATTAAAAGATACCCACGCGGCTGGATGGTAGTCACGGATGGATTATTATTTGGAATCCGCCATTTGGTAGGTGCAGATAAATCATCCGTAAGATACTTTCCACCTACATTTATTGCGGCTTGCCCTGCATTATAGATTTCTATCCAGTCATCGTATTGGCCCTGCAGGTCTGTGATAGTCCGGCTATTGGAGGCCATCAGCTCATTGATGACTAACGGCGTCGCTGCCTGCCCCTCAGAGGCAAACAAAGCTATGCCGGCCATCAACAAATTCTTTATGAAATCCAACATATTCCAATTCTTCAACCACTCTACATGCCGGGCGAGGGCAAAGAGGCTCGCCAGGATTCTTTCTGTGACCAGCTATTAGGGTCGGGATTGGCTGCATCTATTATCGTCAAAGAATAGCCACCACCATCTGTTATATCCAGCCAGCCGTCTTTATAATCGAAGTCCAGTATTGTCTGGCCAACGGCATCCTCAAGTCTGATTCTTTCGCCATTATTATTGAGCTTTCCGATATATTGTCCCACAATATTTATGTCTGGGCCGTACCGAGCCTCGGAGGCATTGTGGTTTTCTACGACAATGATGTATTCACCTAGTGCAAGCTCCACATCCGGGAAGGTGAAATCCACTCCATTGGTAAATCTTACAAGGTTCAGATTGATTGTCTGAGTACCGATATTCGTCAGCTCGATATATTCCACGTTGGGTTCGTTGACGTCATCTGGGCTGTATGGATGATACATAATCTCGGTGACTCGCAGGTTCTGGGCTACCGGGCCTACGGCAAAAGTTACCTCGTTAAGGGTGCTCCAGGTACTGCCGTCCAGCACACGTGACTTCACATGAGTGCTTTTATTTAGCGTGACAGAACCGGTATATCGAACAGCAGCAGGTGAAATCCCACTGCTGGTAGGAAGGCTACCTTGCCCTGCCACAAGCTCATCAGAAATTAAAAGATCGGAACTGGTGGTTGAAACATTCAAGCCGTGAATGGCCAAAACGTTAATGCCTTGACGCAAAGCACCGATGTGATCGGAAATGTCGAAAGACTCGACACCACTTGCCTCGTGGTTACCATCCGCCGCAGAGTTCCAGGCAGGTGTACCTGTAAAGAGTGCCCTCTGTACCTCAACTCCATTGATGTACGCCACGAATCCGTCATCATACCGCATATTTAGTATTAAGAAGTCAAAGCCGCTTGGATTGCTGTTTAAAGTAAACGGGATACGGATGTAACAACTGGCGAATTTATCGTACATCTGTGCTCCGACGTCAATTTTGATCAGTGCTTCATAGCCAGTGCCTCTTTCGTAGCCGACACCACCGCTACCGCTTAGCCAGGATGAATCGCTAAATCTCGGGTTGCTTATCCAGCTACTGCCTATATCGCTGTTGGGAACGAGCACTTTCTTGGCGGCAGTTTCAGGCACAAGAGTGCTGCTGCTAATGATTCCCAATGATCCTCCAGGCAGTCGTGGATCGGACTCGTCGATAGTATAATAGATTGTGCCCTGCGCAGCCTGCATCTGGAGATTGAATCCGCTCGGAACCGAACCTCCACGAGGGCTGAAAGTTGGCGGCTCAATATTCGGATACCAGCCTACGGATTTGAACTGGTTCAAAACTATCTCTGTTCGTGTCGGCAGATAAGTGTTCACAATCCAGTTGATTTCGGGCAGCCAGGCACTATCTTTAGTAAACGGCGGATGGCGTTTGGCATCACCCCATCTGGCGGATTCGGCAATAATTGCCAAATTGATTTGTTCGGCACGGGTTTGAACACGGGCTTGAGACTTTCCTGGTGTCAGAAGGCCATCGTTAAAGAAGTAGCGGTACACATGGTCGGCAAAGTGCATACGATAATCTGCATTGGAAGAAATCAATTGCTCATGCAGCCACTGGGGATTGAAATACTGCCATTGTGAACCCGAAACCGTAAAAGGCGTTACGAGATTTTGATTGCTTGATGTCAGTGAGTGGTCATAAGCGCCGAGAGAGTGCTCAGAGTCATGTTGAAACCACTTCCAGCCATCGGGCTGAAGACGATTGTAAATGCCAAAAACGTTGTTAGGTCTATTTACAAAACGCGAACCAGGACCATCTCGGTCGGCAGTATAGTACTCAATAATCATAAAATCAATGAGATTATCCACATCGAGCAGCCTCTCATAGGCTGGATTTGGTGTGCCGTCAGGATTTTTGCCCTGAGCTTTATAATAAGCAGCATTGGTGCGGAAGCCGGCCATTGTCGCATCATAAAGCCGACGGTAGGCATCCATACTGCCGTCTGTAGCAATCATACTATAGCCTCTTCTTGTATCAGACTTAACTGTATCATAATCGTCCTTGCTGCCTCCCATATAGGATTCAGCATACGATGCCTCAGACCGTTCTTGAGACTGATATAGTCCCCAATATTGGCCGTTTATGTAGAGGTGATAATATCGGCTTCTGGTGTAGGGATGTCTCATCTCACCCTGCAGGTCACGGGAAAAAACCTCACGTACTTCGGTATTCTTACTGCTGCCGTCGAAGCTCCAGGAATAATTCTGGCTGCAACGTAAATCAAGATTTTCGAATTCATCGGCACCTTCCTCCTCAAAGAGCGGATACTTCAGCTTTGCCTGGCCATATTCCGGTCGGAAGAACAAGCGAAAAGCGTGCTTGGGATTCGCATTTTGCCGGCTGTAGCCGCCACGGATTCGCAGACCGGCATTGATCTGGAAGCCATTGCTGCCATCCGGATTGAGAAGCTCCACCGACACAGGTCTTTCCCATGATGTGCCTTCATTTCCTGCATGAACATAAATTCCAGTCCCTGGATCGAATAAATTCTTAAGACTTGTCACAAGCGAGATTGTTGGAATAGCTAACAAAGCATCTTCGATCAAATTGCTGTATCTGGCGTCATTAACCACGTCCGGGTCCATTCCATAATCAATAACCTGGCCGTTAACGCTGCTCGAAGGCCAGGAGGAGCTGGGCCGTTGGCCGCTTGGAGATTGAAGTACGACATCGCTTATAAAGATGTATGTACGGGTCTCGATTTTAGATGATTTCCAGCCGGGCATTCTTGCCATGGCTCGTAAACACGTTGTTTTTGTCACAGGGACTGGTTCAGTGTAAATCATCTCTGCCGGAAGCCGACCGTCTATTTCGTTCGGTTCTTTGCCGTCAAGTGTATAATAAACGATAGCGCCTTGCGTTTCGGTACCGATAGTGACAGAAAACGGCGCATCATAGAAACCTCTGCTGTGGCTAAATTCCGGCTCGGCTACGGCACCTAAATAACCGCTGTTATTTGCCGCCCCCGGCGTAGGTGTGCCAAAGAAACGCAAGGCATCATTAGCGTCGGGATAACGGCCGTAAGAAATGTCGGAAGTTTGCTGGTAAAAGGTAATGCTGTCGATCAAAGTTCTGCCATCGGCATCGAACAAGCCAAGCTCCTCTCCATCGGCGTTAAGCTTGAAGTCTGCGTGCAGACCTGAATCTGTAACATCTTCATCGGCCCATATCAACAGATACCCGTTTGGCGAGATGGTAGTCACGGATGGATTATTATTTGGAATCCGCCATTTAGTGGGAATAGACAAATCATCGGTAAGATACATGCCGGCTATATCAATAACATTGTCACCGAAGTTGTAAATTTCGATCCAGTCGTCGTATTGGCCTTGTTGGTCCTTGATAGTTTTGGTATTAGATGCCATCAGCTCGTTAATGGCCAATCCATTCTCCGTAGCAGAGCTACTGCGAAGGATGAACGTCATATTGTCCTGGCTTTCAGCCGATAAGGCGAAATTGGTAAAGCCGGTTAGCGATACCGTTACTATGAGGCTGAGCATAGAAGCTCTTTTGAAGATTGACATCTTATCTATTGTTTCCCATCGCTGTTTAAGGTTAATAAGCGTGTATTAATCTCCGAGCAATTTGTGAACTAACAGAACAGAATCATGCAAAGAATTTTAAATTCAATTTGCTCCGTAGAAAAGACCCTCTGTCATTTCGACCGAAGTCCCGATTCATCGGGACGAAGTGGAGAAATCTGCTTTTTAGTAGATTTCTCGACTCGCCTTCGGCTCGCTCGAAATGACGT
>CAZRNB010000084.1:0-13534 GCA_964601355.1 uncultured Pirellulales bacterium | reverse complement strand
TTTTTTACCTCCTAATCAAATAACCTACACTACAAAGAAAGATTCTTAACTGACATTTCCCATATTAATCCGCCAGAGGCGGATAAAACGCTTGGCTACACAACTTCATTCTCCATAGTTGCTACTCTGCGACCTGTCCTCCGCAGTGCCTACTCCGCCGTAGCGGCTGCGAAGGCTGGAAGCCCTGCTACGGAGGGTGGAAGTACGCTACGAAGCACAAGATCCATTCTCCGTAGTACTACGAAGGACGAACAAGCCTTTCAATGCCACGATAATATCAAAATCTTCCTCGAAATACAATAATCTGAAGTGTTGTGAAATTTGTTGCCAAATCCAGCAAAATCCCAAAATATATTCTAATAACAATAAACCGGACCCCAACGTTTCGGAGCCCGGTTTTGTATACTTAAGCAATAGTTGAATTTGACGATTTATTAGTAGCGTCTTCCGCCGCCACCGCCGTAACCGCCGCCACCGCCGCCGCCTCTTGGGCCTCTACCACCGCCGCCGCCATAACCACCTCGTCCTCCGCCGCCACCACGGTCGGTCTTCGGCCTTGCCTCGTTGACGCTAACGGCTTTGCCTTTAATGTCTTTGCCGTTCATGCCAGCGATAGCCGCTGTGGCCTCTTCCTTTGAAGGCATTTCGACAAAGCCGAATCCTTTCGATTCACCGCTAAACTTGTCCGTTATAACATTGGCGGATTCGACCTGGCCAAATGCTCCAAAAGCCTGACGTAAATCGTCGCCGGTAACGTCAGAGGACAAATTGCCTGCATAAATGTTCATTCCAATCTCCTTTCAAGAAAAATAGATTACACCGGACTCCCGATGTTTATTTAATTCCTTTACCGGACCTTTCGATTCCACAATAATATAAAAATCTTCCTCGAATTACAATCGTTAAGATGGCAAGGACTGACCCCCTATTTCCCCGGTATGCTGTCCCCAGTTTTGACAAAAAATACCGGCATATTATTTTTTCGAAAAGCGTCAGCAATTTTTGAGGCGGATATAACGACGTCTTGCGAGGCGTGCGGCGCCGTTTGTCTTCCAAAAATTCCTTTTTGAAGATTTATCACTACAATCGCGGTTTTTAATTTGTCTATGTTTAAATTATTCATATTATAATTATACTATATTTTATGTCAACAATGCCCTGACTTATTAAATTATCACTTTGGGATACATATAGGCGCTGATGGCGGAAATAAGAAGCGTGGCGACAAAAAGAACTCCTATATCAGTCGGAAGGCCGGAGACTGTACCGCTCACCAATAAGGCCCGCAGCCCATCCACCATATAACTCAAAGGGTTTATCCTAGCCACGACTTGGAGCCAGTCCGGCATGATACTTATCGGATAGATGGCATTTGAAGCGAAGAAAAGAGGCAGGGTAATGACTTGACCTATGCCCATAAATCTTTCCCTTGTTTTCACAACGGAAGCAATGATCATTGATAAGCCGGTAAAGAAACCCGCTCCCAAAACAGTTATGAGAACAACTCCCGCTATGGTGAAGGGAGTTATACGAAGATTGATCCGAAGTATAAAGGCAAAGATAAAAATAACGACCACCTGGCTGAGGCCGCGAACAGACGCTGAGAGCATCTTGCCCCAAACTAATGCCAGCCTGGGAGTAGGCGTAACCAATAATTTCTGCAAGATGCCCGCATCTCTATCCATAATGATGTAAAGACCGTAAAATATAGAGACGAACGTCACTGATTGAGTGAGAATTCCCGGAGTAATGAATTGCAGATAGGTCGCTCCCTGAGTCGGTATGGCCCGGACTTTGCTTAAGGCCTCGCCAAAGATGCCGAGCCATAAGATGGGCTGTATAGCGCGGGAGACGAGTTCCGTCGGATCGTGCAAAAGCTTGCGCGTCTCCATTTCCGCCATGATACAGGCTTTTCTAACGGATTCTAAAAGATATTTAAACATATATTAAATTTTTCATCCTAATTTGCTTTCATTTTGCCGCGCCCGTTTTATCTCCCTGAAATTAGCCGGTTTTTCTAAACTGTTGCCGCTAAAGAAGATGAACGCTTCTTCCAGCGTGGCGTTTTCCCTCCCCGTTTTTTGTTTCAGCTCATCGACAGTGCCGAGGACAATAATTCGCCCGCTGTCCATGATGGCCACTCGGCTGGAAACCACCTCTGCTTCTTCCATATTATGAGTGGTAAAGAAAATCGTCGTGCCATAGCGATCACGAAGTTCTATAAGATGTTCCCAGACAATTTGTTTTGCCACTGGGTCAAGACCCGAAGTAGGCTCATCCAAGAAAAGCACTTTCGGACGATGAAGAATCGCCTGCCCTATTTCCAGTCTTCTGATCATGCCACCGGAGAATGTACGCACCAGCGAATTAGCGTGCTTCTCTAATTTAAGGAATGAGAGGACTTCTTCCACTCGGCTATTTAGATACCGAGCCGGAACATCATACAAGCGAGCCATAAGCATCAGGTTCTCGTATGCCGTCAGAGTGCCGTCAACGGAAATAAGTTGCGGCACATAGCCAATAGATCGACGGACATCGGATGGATTTGAAACGAAATTATGGCCATCGATAGTGCCACCACCGTTAGTGGGCTTAAGTAGAGTGATAAGCATTTTAATAGTGGTGCTCTTGCCCGCGCCATTTGGACCAAGAAAAGCAAATACCTCACCTTTGTTTACGACAAAGGAAATATGATCAACAGCCTTGAGGTCGCCAAATTCTTTGGTAAGATCTTGAACAGAAATAATAGTTTCCGATTCCATATTTTAATAATTCGACATTTCCCATATTTATCCGCCGCAGGCGGATTAATCCGCCTGCGGCGGATAAGACGCCTGCGAAACTTTGGTTCGGCTCGGTTAACGGTGGGGTTGCGACCCCACCCTACAAAACTCGTGGAATATCAATGCCGAAAGGCATGGCCAAGTCCATGAAAACTATGAGCATAATATAGCACTCGCCGGACGGAAATCAATCGCGAATTTGCCGTTTCGGTGATTTTCTTTCCGGGCCGGTAAGCATTGTCTATACAGGGGTCAGGGGCCAGGGGTCAGGGCTCAGGGGTCAGATTCCCCGATCCCTGAACTGTGCTTGCGGTCGGGGTGTGCTGTTCAGACAGGGCCAAAGCCTTAACAGTTATGAGCTCTTCGACCCTTCGGCTGTGCTCAGGGCAAGCCTGTCGGCCTGTTCGCCTTTGCGAAGCGAGGAGTTCAAGTCACAACATGACCCCCACCACAGGGGTGGGGGCTAAACCCTTCGACCCTTCGGCTGCGCTCAGGGCAAGCTTACTTTTGCGCAGGGCAGGGTCTGAGTGCAAGTCACAGATTATTTCAACTCGACCGACCAGTATGCGTGGTCGAGGAACTGCTGCCAGCTTCGGTAGCGTTGCTCGCCGAGATGGATGTGCACGAGAGGATTGTGTTTTGGTTTGCTGGGTTTCTGGATAAGCGTTATTCCAGCTTCTTTTGGAGTTCGGCCGCCTTTTTTGACGTTGCACTCAGCGCAGGCGCATACGATATTTTCCCAGACCGCTTTGCCGCCCACGCTTCTTGGAATAACATGGTCGAGTGACAGCTCGCTGGTTCGATAGCGTTTGCCACAATATTGACAACGATTCCTGTCGCGAGCGAAGATGTTCCGCCGATTGAATTTGACGTCTGTTCGCGGCAGCCGGTCGTAGAACAGCAGCCGAATAATACGCGGCACTGCAATATGAAGGTTGACCGTAGAGACCCAGTCGTATCCGTCAGGCTCGAAATCGCGCTTGAATTGGCTTACCTCGCACCAGCCCTGGAAATCGTAGTTGTAATATTTGCCTTCCTCGAAAGAGACAACCTCAGCAAGGTCACGAAAAAGCAATGAAAAGGCCCGCCTGGCTCCAACTATGCGGATAGCCATATAGTGCTTGTTCAGCACGAGAACATTACAGTCCAGCCCGGATTTGACCTCAGAAGCAAACATAACCTGCAATCAAAAACATTAGTAAATACAATACAACAAATACCAGAAATTATCTCAATGTGCAAGTAAAAAGTATAAACTGATAAGATAAATGCTATTTTGCATCAAAAACGAAAAGTCCTCATGGAGAATTTCATGTTGCGGACGGAGAACGTGGAATTGGCAAGCCCACCTCCGATTTCTTTTTTAACGATGGATCATATAAAGCACATAAGCTGATGCCATCCCGCTCAAGCCGGATGATTTATAACCAAGAGACTCAAGGCGTATTTATTATGGAATAATTATTTCGCATCCGACGGTTCAGGAGTGGAAACACAAAGATTCTCTCTCATCAGCCGCCCCATCTTAAACTTCACCGTTCGCTTTGCGGGGACATCAACACGTTCGAGAGTTTTGGGATTCTGCGCAACTCTCGAAGCCCTTGTCCTGGTCTCGAAGACGCCAAAGTCCCTGAACTCAAGACGATTGTTATTATCGCAGAGCTCTTTTGTTATCTCGTCAAGAAATGTTTGAATGATTCGCTTGACCGTAACTCTCTTTGCTTGAGTGCGTTCCGCAATCCGATCGATAAGTTCTTTCTTTGTAATTGTTGCCATAGGCTACCTCATTTCAGGAAAAGAGCGATTGAGAAATTAGAACCCTGTTATATTAACAAAGCTGTTATATTATACAACATCCTTATTTGTTATCCAATAGTTTATAACGTACTTCCACTGCCGTCCTGGCCGAAGAATATCTATTTAACGGTACTCTGGATGCTAAATTCTCTTGTTATCTGAATAAGCAGCCAGGAGAATTAAACTTTCATCTACTGCAAGGTACTATACAACAAAGACTTCGAGACGGCAAGAAATTTTTACTCAAAAAATTTCAGATTGTAAAAAATCTCACAGTTTTAAAACAATGATGCGAGTTTAACTTTGTCTGTCCGTATAAACAATCACTTTGAGAGAATAATCCTGAATATAGACATAAACAGGTGATATGCCCAAGTTTTGTTGGAAAACAAACAGATAGTCTATTGACCGGTAGAAGACTTGTAGTCATAATGAAAATCCTTATTTTTCTCAATTTAATGATGGTGAGCGTTAAGATAAGTTGAATATTATTTTTCCCGGTGCAAAAAGCCGGTTATATGTTGTTGTCCAAAGGACTCCTTTCGGAGTCAGGCATCAGGAGCCAACATATAAACCGGCCTTATGACAGAGATAGCACTTATGTCTGTGGATAAAAATAAAAAAGCCGAATCAGGCGAAGCTGCTCGAAAAAGAAGAGATATAGCGCTGGAAATTGCAAATACCTTCGAGTGGCTGATAACTGCTTTTATATTGGCCTTTGTCTTCCGGGCGTTCATAATGGAGGCGTTCCGCATACCAACCGGAAGCATGGCTGATACACTTAAGGGGGCCCACTTTCGGTTATGCTGCGAACAATGCGGATATAAATATGGCCATGGTTTTTCGCCGGAAGCATACATCTTCTGCCCTCACTGCGGGTATATAGGTGGAATTAACTTCGTGCGGGGGAGAAATATGCGCTGCCCCCAGTGTATGTATGTGTTCGACTATCCGGACAGATATAGATTGAAGCAGGATACCGTCCCCTTCGGCAATGTCGAGCTGCCTCACACTCGCTGCCCAAGCTGTAGTTATGAGCAGGGATATGACCGGTCTGCCAGGAAGAGTATGCCGGTAGCAAACGGGGACCGTATTCTTGTCTTAAAATGTATCTACCAGTTTGTCGAACCTAAACGGTGGGATATAATCGTATTCAAAAATCCTTTGAACCCCACGGAAAATTACATTAAACGGCTGATCGGTCTGCCGGAAGAGAAAATTGAAATTATTGACGGCGATATCTATATAAACGATAGAATCAGCCGAAAACCCCCTAATGTTCAGGATGAACTGTGGACGCTTGTTTATGATCATGATTATCAGCCTGTTCGGCCGCGGGAAGAATCCTTTAATGGCCACTTCTGGCAGCAGCCGTTCAAAAACAGCACAGGTTCTAAATGGATAATCGATAACAAAGATAATCCTGCTCTGCTGTATCTGGATAGTCCTGCCGACCAAATCAATACTGTGTTTTATGACACGCCGAATGGTAAAGACTTCAGGGCTGTATATTCTTATAACGATGTCGATATCAGAAGGCAGGAAGATATGCCGGAATGCAGTGACCTTATGGTGCGTTTTTATGCTGACGCAGGCACAAACGACGGATGTATTGGTATAACTCTCAGCAAGTATCAAACCAATTATAGTGCATGGGTCAATTCGACCGGTGAGATGGTCATTGCAAAAGTAGGACAGGATAAACAGCTTACGGAATTAAAGCGTAAACCAATTCGTCAGCCGGCCGGGAATAAACCTGTCCTTGTCAAATTTGCTAATGTTGACCATACGCTGATTTTTGAATACGGCAGTGAAAATTTGTCTTACGATTTGGGAATGGGGCCGGATGATGCTGGAGCCAGAAAGATAGATGCCCCCGCTCTTGCTTCGCAAGAAGCTGCGGGGGCGGAAAATGAGCCGTGGGTTAAAATTTTTGGAGCCGGCAGGCTGGCACTGTCACATATAGCGATTTTTAGAGATATTCATTATACTGCTGAAAAAACCGCCAACGGTGCCGACGTAGGCAGGGCAACTGAAGGTAATCCTTTTACTCTTGCAAAAGATGAATTTTTCGTGCTTGGTGACAACAGTCCCAATAGCGAAGACGGTAGATGGTGGGATACACGAGGCGTGGCGAATAATGGACGGTTTTACCGCAAAGGTATTGTGCCGCGTGATTACCTGATCGGCAAGGCACTATTTGTCTATTGGCCCAGCGGATTTGAATTTCCCTGGCCGGAAAGTCTGAAAACATTTCTCTGCAAGCCCGCGTCAGCGGGGCAGCCCGCCCAGGGCGGACTAATGAGAATACTGCATGCCATCGCTTCGCTGCGGTGGATTCCGAACGTGGGACAGATGCGATTCGTTTATGGTGGTTCAGATGCTGCTCTATATAGCTCCGACAAGATGACCGCAGACAGAAATGGAGGTCAATAAATGAAGGCGAACTTGAATTTAGTCATGTCGTCGGTAATGACGCTGGTCTTTGCCGGATGTGCCGTTTTAACGGGGGTTAGCGCTACCTCTCGCGGCGTTACCGTAAAAGAGCTGCGTTGCGAGTATCGCGATAATCCGCTCGGCATTGACGCGGTTCAGCCGAGACTGAGCTGGATATTGGAATCGGGCCGGCGGAACGAAATGCAAGGCGCATATCAGATTTTAGTGGCCGGCACCGAGGAGATGCTTAAGTTCAACGTAGGTAATCTTTGGGACAGCGGCAGGATCACATCCGACCAGTGCAATCAGATAATATACAAAGGCAAGCCGTTAATGTCGAAGATGCGCCTGTTTTGGAAGGTACGCGTCTGGGACAAAGCCGGGTTGGCATCTGCCTGGAGCAAACCAGCTTTTTGGACAATGGGTTTTCTCAACGAATCAGACTGGCAGGGGAAATGGATAGGTTATGATGCACCCCATTGGGGAGATATTGGCAAAGACAAGGCAAAGCCGATTAGTCTTGACGACTGCAAGTTGGTGTGGTTCGGTGAGGGTGACCCGCGTAAGAGTGACCAGATTGGCAGGCGTTTCTTCCGGCGTAAAATCGAAATAAGTCCGGATAAAACAATAAAACGAGCAAGATTCCGGCTGGCTGCGAACAATGAAGTAATAATCTTTCTCAATGGCCAGGAAATACACCGCATCCCTGGACTGAAACATACCCAGACGCTTGATATAAGTAATAAGCTGACGGCAGGAGCCAATACTCTGGCAATTGAAAGTACAAACGAAGATGACGCCGCTAATCATGCCGTGCTTGCCGGCAAGCTATTAATCGAGTTTGAAACCGGCCAGGAGTCAGTTTTAATTGATGGTTCCTGGAAGGCATCCGATAGCAGGCAGGACAATTGGCAAAGAGTTGATTTCGATGATGCATCCTGGCGTAATGCAGAGGAGATTGCCAAGGTTGGCGACCAGCCTTGGGGAAAACCTTCGGAGGATGAGCTGATTTTACCACCGCCGTCTTATCTGAGGAAAAACTTTGCGGTTGACAGGGCTGTTAAAAGCGCCATGGTTTGTGTCTCGGCTTTGGGTCTTTACGAGCTACACATCAATGGTTATCGCGTGGGAGATGATTTCTTTACGCCCGGCTGGACAGACTATTCTAAGCGTGTCTATTACCAGACTTATGACGTAACTAAACTGCTAAAGCAAGGCTCTAATACCATCGGAGCCATTCTTGCGGATGGCTGGTATGCAGGATACGTGGGTTTCGGACGCAAGCGTGAAAACTATGGCAGTGAGCCACGATTGCTTGCACAGCTTGAAATTGAATATGCCGACGGCGGCAGAAAAGTCATTTCGACCGACAAATCCTGGAAGGCCGCACTCGGCCCGCTTGTCGAGGCAGACCTTCTAATGGGTGAAACCTACGACGGCCGTAAAGAGATACCCGGCTGGGATACACCCGACGCCAATGATTCAACCTGGAATGTTGTAGCAGCGAAAGAAAAAGTCAGCAGCAAATTGCAGTCCTTTCCCGGCGTGACAGTGAAAAAAATCATGGAAATAAAACCGATAAAACGCACACAGCCAAAGGAGGGCATGTACGTTTTCGATATGGATCAAAACTTTGCCGGCTGGGTTGAGCTAAAAGCAAGAGGTCAGGCCGGCACAAAAGTAGTGCTGCGATTTGCCGAAATGCTTAATCCCGACGGCACTATCTATACTAAGAATCTCCGCGAAGCACGTTGTACCGACACCTATATCCTAAAGGGCAGAGGCCGAGAAATTTGGCAGCCGCGATTCACTTTTCACGGCTTTCGATATGTGGAAGTCACCGGCTATCCCGGTGAGCCGAGGCTTGACGATATTACCGGTATCGTAGTACATTCGAATACGCCACGGGCCGGCTCATTTGAGTGCTCCAATCCAAGGGTCAATCAGTTGTACAGTAATATTGTATGGAGCCAGCGGAGCAATTTCATCGAGGTGCCAACGGATTGTCCTCAGCGTGACGAGCGTCTGGGCTGGACCGGCGATGCACAAATTTTCATCCGAACCGCAACGTATAATATGGATGTGGCAGCATTTTTTACCAAGTGGCTGATCGACCTTGAAGATGCGCAGAGCGAACAAGGCGCATTTCCAGACGTGGCTCCGCGCAAGATCGCCATGGGCGACGGCACAGCCGCCTGGGGCGACGCCGGCATAATATGTCCCTGGACAATTTACCAGGTCTATGATGATAAACGCGTCATCGAGAAACACTACGAGTCGATGAAAAAATGGATTGCATATCTAAAGGAAAATAGCTCGGGCCTTTTGCGACCGGCTTCGGGTTATGGCGACTGGGTCGCTATCGGTGAAGAGACGCCTAAAGACGTAATTGCGACGGCCTATTTTGCCTACAGCACAAGGCTGCTGTCTCAAATGGCGGATGCTATTGGCAAAAACGAGGATGCAAAAGGATACGAGACACTTTTTGAGCAGATTAGAGACGCTTTTAATAAGGCTTACGTGTCCGACGATGGTAAAATTAAGGGTGACACTCAGACCTGTTATTGTCTGGGGCTTTACTTTGATTTGCTGCCCGAAAATAAACGTGCTCCTGCCGCTAAGCACCTCCTCGAAGCTATCAAGAGAAGAAACTGGCACTTGTCCACCGGATTCGTAGGCTTAAGCTATCTTCTACCGACGCTTACACAAACAGGCAATCTCGATATTGCTTATCGCCTGCTGAATAACGACACTTTCCCAAGCTGGGGCTATAGCATCAAGAATGGTGCTACCACCATCTGGGAACGCTGGGACGGCTGGACTGCGGAGAAAGGATTCCAGGATCCGGGCATGAATTCGTTCAATCACTATTCTTTTGGCTCGGTCGGCCGATGGTTGTTCGGGACTGTTGCCGGTATCGAAACTGATGGCCCCGGCTATAAAAAAATCATTATCCATCCCAGACCCGGCGGAGGATTGACGACGGCTCATGCAAGCTATAAGTCTATTTATGGCGAGATTGTCAGTGATTGGAGAGTTGAAGATGGTACCTTTATATTGAATGTGACGATCCCGGTTAATACTACCGCCACAGTGTATGTGCCGGCCAAAAACGCTGAAAGTGTCACCGAAGGCGGGCGCCCTGTAAATAAAGCCGGCCAGGTGCAATTCCTTCGCCTGGAGAATGGCTGTGCAGTCTTTGCTGCAGGGTCGGGGACATATAGATTTGCATCAAAAAGTTTATAGTTAATTGTTCATTGTTCATAGATAACTGTTAAACGATAAACAATGAACTAAGGTAACCGTTCACGGCCTTAAATGTTGATTTTGGTTCATTTTACGTCATTGCGAGCGAGGCAGAGCCGAGCGTGGCAATCTCTTTGCTTTGAAAATTTGAGATTGCTTCGGCCTAAAGGCCTCGCAATGACATAAAAAGGCCAATTTGACCCCTGAACGGTTACGAACTAAGAACAATGAACTACTTTGAAACTTTTTTGTGCGGCCTGAATCGTTTTTTCAATGTCCTTTTTTGTATGTGCCAGTGACACGAACATTGCCTCGTAAGCGCTTGGCGCTAAGTATATGCCCTGCCTTAACATCTCGACAAAGAATCTTTTGAATTGCCTTATATTTGTTGATTGGACATCGGCAAAATTTCGCACCGGCCTATCAGTGAAAAAGCAGCTCATAATTGAGCCTACACGATTGATCGTGAGAGGGACACCTGCCTTTTTTGCAGCATCAGCCAAGCCAGACTCTAACATAGATGATTTGGATTCGAGATATTTATACGGGTCAGTTTTGAGTTTTGAGTTTTGAGTTTTAAGTTTTAGGATATCCAGCGTAGCGATTGCTGCTGCTGTTGCGATTGGGTTGCCGCTAAGCGTTCCAGCCTGATAAACCGGTCCTGTGGGAGCGAGCAAATCCATGATATCAGCCCTGCCGCCGACGGCGCCGATAGGTAATCCTCCGCCAATTATTTTGCCCAGGATTGTCAAGTCGGCCTTTATGCCGTAAAGCTGCTGTGCTCCGCCCAGGCTTACCCGAAATCCGGTTATCACCTCATCAAATATTAAAAGTGCATTGTTTTTGTCGCATAATTTTCGCAGCCGCTCAAGATAGCCATTTATCGGCGGCACTACGCCCATGTTTGCGGCGACCGGCTCAACCAGTACTGCTGCGATTTTGCCTTTGTTCCGCTTGAAGGCAAGCTCAGCCGCATCTGCGTTATTATATGGTACGACAATTGTCAATCTCGCTATTGGCTCTGGAACGCCTGCGCTGGAGGCGATGCCTGCCTCAGCAACCCCGGAACCGGCTGAAACGAGCAGGGAATCACTGTGTCCGTGATAGCAGCCGGCCATTTTTATTATCATATCTCTTTTGGTGTATGCACGGGCAAGGCGGATAGCGGTCATAACCGCCTCGGTGCCGCTGCTGACGAGCCGGACCTTTTCGATGGAATTAAAAGCGGCGATTATTTTTTCAGCCAGAGCGGTTTCAGCCAACGTTGGTGCTCCGAAGGAGGTTCCTTTCTTTGCAGCGGCCCTGACGGCCTGGACAATCTTGGGATGTGCATGACCGAGTATCATCGGCCCCCAGGAGCCTACGTAGTCAATATACTCATTGCCGTCTAAAGAATAAATTTTTGAGCCCGCTGCTCGCTCAATGAAAAGTGGTGCAGCGTCAACGCCGCCGAATGCTCGTACAGGTGAATTGACGCCGCCGGGTAAAAGGCGCATTGCCTCAGCATAAGCCTTAATCGACTTGAGATTATTGCTTTTTTGTTTGCTTTTTTTCGCCAAAGCTTTCGGCCTTGTTGTTTTTTAGATTAGGAAGGCGAGATACGCCGTACCAACGCCGACTCAAACATCCACGGATGTCAAGCCTTCTCGTATGGCATATTTTACCAGATGAGCGAAGTTTTCGATATCGAGTTTCTGCATTATTCTGCGACGGGTTGCATCGACGGTCTTAATGCTGATGCCGATGATCAGTGCGATTTCTTTTGAGGCTTTGCCCTCCGCCAGCATTTTAAGGACTTCACATTCCCGGCTGGTTAATTGTCCATCTGAGGATTGGTCGGTCCAAAGATGGTTTCGAATGTTGTTTACAATAACGTTCGCAGCTTTCGAGCAAAGATATACTTCTCCTGCACAGATGGTTTCGATAGCGGTTACGAGATGGTGGAAGGCCCGCTCCTTGAGAATGTATCCTGAAGCGCCGGCCCTTAAGACCTCTAAAATGAAGCTTCTCTTTGTGCTCATTGAAATTGCAGCTACCTTGACAGGAGGATTTTCATTTGTTAGCTGCCGAGTGGCATCAATGCCATCCATTCCCGGCATATCGACGTCTATTACTGCAACATCCGGTTTAAGCTGGCGCGAAAGACGTATCGCCGTCGGAACGTCCTCTGCCTGGCCTACTACTTCCATATCCGACTTGTCGGACAAGTCCGGCTTGTTTTGAAGCAGCGAATGCAGACCTTCCCTTAGCATTGCATTGCGACCGACTAACAAAATTTTTACTAACATATAGTACCGTACATTAGAAAAACTGGCGTAATTTTCAACCGAGCCGTGTTGAAAACCAGCAAAATTCAATGAGCTATGGTTTAGCCTCCGCTCAGATGAATTCCGTCTATGCGCAATGAAACACGCCAGCATATTATCTATATTGGCAGTAAGCCAATTATCTAATTTCTCAATATTGCCGAAATTATACATATTCGATATTTAAGGTCAAGAGGAATTGTGCAACTTTCGGTCAAGATATTTTTACACAAAATTGGAACGGCTATATGGTTATGCTACCCCAGAGGATGGGGTTACAACTCCCATTATATTCAGATAAAGATTAGTGCTTTGTCGCAGGCCAATTAATGGACGTCATTGCGAGCGAAGCGAAGCAATCTCCGTTCTTGGGAAGTGAGATTGCCACGGCCTACTACGTAGGCCTCGCAATGACAACTCCTCAAATAACATGCGACAGAGTATTAGGTTATAGGCTTTCTTTATCACAGAATTCGCCGCAGAAGTTATCTTTGGTGACTAATGGAAAGACGTCGTATGTTGACTCTTGTTTTTTAACAACCACAGGCGGATAACGATGGCATTCGCCGTGTCCGTGGTTATTGGAATGATCACTGAAGAATTTGCAATTCTTACATTGATATTGTCCTATTCTTTGACAAGTTTGCATTGTAGCAACTCCTCCTGCATGAGAAAAAGATACAAGAGCTTAAACATCAAATCCTTATTATTAACATTTGCTTAGCGAGAGCCCATATAGGAATTTTGCTAATGTAAATAGTATTTTGCTAATGAAAGCGTTAAAAAAGCTATTTGGCACAATAAAAGCCGTAATGCGGGCATTGCCCGCCGATGCTTTGAAGGTGTGCTGTGAAAACCTATCTGCAAAAGGTCTAAAAACAGCCTGAAAACGCGAGATACGTCCTCCAAACCGGGGTGCATGTCACATTTATAGGTAAAGACAGGTTATTCTATTGCCTATTATCA
>CAZRNB010000083.1:6869-13926 GCA_964601355.1 uncultured Pirellulales bacterium | reverse complement strand
TCCATCGTTAATAAAAACAGCAGACATTTTAGCCAAAACTGCCTGAACGCTTACCAGAAATTTAATAAAGGAGTCATCATAGGCACCAAGTGCTATGTGTGTGGCTGTTTGGAGGTATCTATATCATGAAGCGTATTCTTGTTACTGGTGCAGGAGGAGCTGCGGCCACTAATTTTGTACGGTCGCTGCGGCTTGTAAAAGACGAAAAATTCTATCTTATCGGCTTAGATGCAGATAAATTTTATTTGCAACGCTCAGAAACAGATGAGAAGCATCTCGCACCATGCGCCGATGATGCAGATTATTTGTCCATTTTGAATGATATTATCAAAGGAACTGGAGCTGAGCTCATCTTCGCACAACCGGATGTAGAAATATGTGCAATTTCCCAATTTCGAGAAAAACTTGCGTGCAGAACGTTCCTGCCAAAAAATGAAACGGTTCGTATATGTCAAAATAAGTTTTTGTCATTTGAGCATTGGAAAAGAGCTGGCCTAACAGTTCCTTCAACGATCAAAATCAACTGTGAAGATGATTTGAAATATGCAATTAACACGTTGGGCCCAAAAATTTGGGTCCGCGCCGACCAGGGAGCATTCGGAAAGGGTTCTATGCCGACAGAAGAATACGCTCAGGCGAAAGCATGGATTGATTTCCAAAAAGGATGGGGATCTTTCGTAGCTGCGGAATGTCTCGAAAGTCAATCTGTCACGTGGCAATCTATATGGAAGGACGGAGAGCTCATTGTGGCACAAGGACGCAAACGTCTCTATTGGGAATTCGGTAATCGTGCACCGTCAGGAGTTACCGGGCTTACCGGAACAGGTGTAACGATCAGTGACCCGGAGCTCGATGAGCTCGCCCAAAAAGCCATTAAGGCTATCGACAAAAAACCTCACGGCATTTTTAGTGTGGATATGACTTATGATAAACGACACATACCAAATCCGACAGAGATTAACATTGGGCGTTTTTTCACCACACATTTTTTCTTCAGCAAGGCTGGACTCAATATGCCATACATATACGTTAAGCTCGCATTTGATGAGCCTATTGAACCTTTACCGAAAAAGATTAATCCGCTTCCGGAAGGACTTGTCTGGATCCGAGGCATAGACATTGAACCCATCCTGACGGATGTCAAAATGGTTGAGCAGGAGGTGGAAAAACTTGAACAGCGTCGTGCACACGTGGTAGTGCACACATAGATTTATAGAAATGGTAAAATTCCTTCTCACAGAAGCCACTGGGTTTGTTGGATCGTATCTGGTTTCAAATCTGGCATGTATAGGTCATAAACTCGTGATAGCTGCGTGTGATTTAAGTAAGGTAAAGAACTGGGATTCTTCCCGAGAATATCACTTGTAGAAGGCTTAACATCATAGTATGATTCATAGTTTCAGCACGGCAAGAGCAAATGAAATTGTTTTTTGATTTTGATGGAACAATTATTGATGTTTCCGAAAAGTACTATAAAGTATACTGCCACTGTTTGGATAAAAATACCAAACCAGTTTCTAAAGACGAATATTGGAAATTAAAACAAGAGCGCACGCCAGAAAAGGATATTTTAGAGAAATTTCATCCTGAAGTAGACATTGATGAGTATATCAAAAGGCGTTTGTTGCTTATCGAGCGACCGGATTATCTGGCATACGACGAAATGATAACGAATGTTCACAGAGCTCTAATACGTCTATCGCGCGGGCATGAGCTCTATCTGGTCACCCTGCGGCAGTGTCACAAAAATCTGGTTGAAGAGTTCGAACGCTTCCGGCTGCAGCCTTTGTTTGTCAAGGTCTTCTCATGTCCCCCAAGTTCTACACCATGGAAGGATAAGGCTCAGCTAATTAAAGCAGTTGTCGATCCCTCAAGCTGGATAATTGGAGACACTGAAGCAGATATTAAGGGAGGTCAGTTGCTCAATATAACAACTTGTGCGGTATTAAGCGGGATTCGAACATCGCAATTTCTCAGATCATTGCAGCCAGACTATATGATAAAGACGATTAGTGAGCTGGTGGAGCTTATTTGTTTACGCGATTAGAGGATATGGATCAGCATAAGCTCCTATCTATTATCCTCAATGGTGTGATCGTAAAAAACAATTTGTTCGTCAGTCATAACGTCGCATTTATCAAAGAAATCTGTCATCGTTTGGCTTAAATATAGAAAGCACTTGCACAAGGCGTTGTTAGACCATACAATGCTCCGGAAAGAGCGAAAAAGCTTGCTGGCAATGCGTGGTCGTGCCGGAAAGTTAGATGGATTGTAATAGAAGGAATTTATCAAGAGATATTTAAAAGATTGTTACAGGATAAAAATTTAACATATACGGATTATTCACATCAGGAATGTTCCAGATGGAGTAAGAATTCTCGATATTGGTAAAGATGCTTTACTGACGATAGACAAATATGACAAGCAAAGATACGTACTGTGAAATTAAGAAACCAAAGGATTGTCTCATCCATGACAGAGAAATATATATGAAGGTCCCACTATTGGATTTGAAAGCACAATATGCGATTATAAAAAATGAGGTATTAGAGGCGGTTTCCGAAGTTCTCCAATCACAGCAGTGCATTGGTGGGCCAAAGGTTGTTGAGCTTGAGGAAAAAATTGCAGTCTTAAGTGACTGCAATTTTGCGGTAGGTGTTTCAAGTGGTACAGATGCGATTTTAAATAGTCTAATGAGCCTGAATATTGGCTCTGGAGACGAAGTTATTACCACGCCATTTACTTTTTTCGCAACAGTCGGTTGTATAATTCGTGCTGGTGCCAAGCCAGTTTTTGTCGATATTGACCCGCGAACTTATAACATTGATCCCAGCCTCATAGAACGGGCGGTCACTAAGAAGACTAAGGCGATTATGCCGGTCCATCTTTTTGGCCAGATGGCTGATATGTATCCGATTATGGAAATTGCCGACAGGTATCATCTTGCAGTTATTGAGGACGCAGCGCAATCAATTAGCGCCACATATAAAGGCAGAAAGGCCGGCAGTATCGGCACGGCTGGCTGTTTTAGCTTCTACCCCAGCAAAAACCTCGGCTGTGCAGGTGACGGCGGTATGGTTGTTACAAATGATGAATCGCTATACAAGAGGCTTGAGGTCATGCGGAACCACGGTGCCAATCCGAAATATTATCACAAATTCGTTGGCGGCAATTTCCGTCTTGATCCAATCCAGGCTGCGGTTCTTTTAGTCAAGCTTCCGCATCTGGATGATTGGTCAGGGGCACGCAGGCTCAATGCTGCCTACTATGATCAGAAGTTCTCAGGTTCTGCTGTTGGGATACCATATATCAGCCCAGATTGTGTAAGTATTTATAACCAGTATGTAATAAGGGTGCCTCACAGGGATCAATTGGTTACTTATTTAAAAGAGAAAAACATTGGCTGTGAAATATATTACCCACAGCCTATGCACCTGCAGGAGTGTTTCAGAAATCTGGGCCACAAGCAGGGCGATTTTCCGCAAGTTGAAAAGGCAGCAAAAGAAGTTTTAGCTATTCCGATTTATCCAGAACTCACAAACCAGATGAAGGACTATGTAGCTGAGACGATACTATCTTTCTTGAGCTAATTTTATTGAAAAAGTTATGTAGCGATGTATTAATAATAAATCAAGAGGGTATTTTTGCAATGCGCAAAATCGGTTCCGATGTAAAGCTTGGCAAAGATGTTACAGTTTGTGATTTTGTACACCTGTATGGTTGCGAGATAGGAGACTACACAACGATAGGCCCATTTGTTGAAATTCAAAAAGGTGCCAGAGTAGGCAAAAACTGCAAGATTTCCAGCCACACTTTAATCTGTGAAGGTGTAACTATAGAGAATAGCGTTTTTATTGGCCATAATGTTACGTTTATCAATGATGTTTATCCACGCGCAACTACAAAGGATGGGAGGTTGCAAACAGAAAAAGATTGGATTTGTATACCGACGTTAGTGAAAGAGGGAGCTTCTATCGGCTCAAGCGCTACGCTTTTGTGCGGCATTACCGTAGGTGAGAATTCTATTGTTGGAGCAGGTAGCGTCGTGACTAAGGATGTGCCTGCTAACACTATAGTCGCAGGTAACCCTGCACGGGTATTAAGGAAAAACGACCAGGCGAAAGGAAGAAAAAATGAAGGTGCCATTTCTTGATCTGAAAGCTCAGTACACAACAATTAAGGAGGAAATTGCAGATGCTTTGCAGCAGGTGTTAGATAGCGCCGCGTTTGCCGGAGGGCCATTTGTCGAGAAATTTGAAAAAGATTTTGCCTCGTTTTGCCAATGTGAGTTTGCTGTATGTGTCGGTAACGGCACAGATGCGCTGTGGATGGCTCTATTGAGCCTGGAGATAGGTCCTGGCGATGAGGTTATAACCACGACCAATACATTCATTGCTACCGCTGAGGCTATTAGCCTTTGTGGCGCTAAGCCGGTATTTGTTGATGTTGACGAGCAGACATACAATATGAATCCCGATATTCTTGAGGATGCCATCACGCCCAGGACCAAAGCAATTATTCCGGTTCACTTGTTCGGCCAAATGGCCGATATGGACAGCATTATTGAAATTGCCCGATCACGTGGTTTATTCGTTATTGAAGACGCCTGTCAGGCACACGGGGCCGAATATAAAGGACGCCGTGCAGGCTCAATCGGTGATGCCGGTTGTTTTAGTTTCTATCCGGGCAAAAATCTTGGAGCTTATGGTGAAGCTGGTGCTATTGTCACTAACAAGGCCGATCTGGCAAACAAGATGCGAATGTTTCGGGATCATGGTCAAAGAAAAAAGTACTATCACTCGATAATCGGCTGGAATGCGCGTATGGATGGTATCCAGGCGGCGGTGCTTAGTGTGAAGCTGAGATATCTTGCTGCGTGGAACAAGGCACGAAGGCAAAACGCCCGGTTGTATAACGACCTTTTGGCGGATGTAGATGATATAATTACGCCGATGGAGGCTGATTATGCCAAGCATATTTACCACATCTATGCGATTCGTACTAAGAACCGCGATGCACTTATAAACGCTCTGGCTGAAAAGGGCATATCCTGCGGAATTCACTATCCTGTCCCCCTACATTTACAAGACGCCTATAAATTCATGGGCTATGAAAAAGGCAGCTTTCCTGTGTCTGAGGTATGTGCTGATGAGTTTGTTTCTTTGCCTATGTTTGCGGAACTCACTAAAGAACAGATAAAAAGGGTTTCTGACGAAATCAGATGCTTTCCAAAAGTAGCAGTTTAGAGGGAGTTTGGGCTTTAATAAATAACACAAACTGACCGATTTTCTTGTCATGCTGAGCCGATAGGCAAAGCATCTGGCCTGAGAAGAAGAAAATCCAATATTTTCGAGAGCCAGATTCTTCGCTTCGCTCAGAATGACATGCTGTTGTCTGCTGTTTATGGCAAAGAACTTACAGTTATTATCGCTTCTAAATCGGTCAGTTTGAGTAAATAAAAAAATTATTGCTTCTAAGAGGTGTTTGTAATAAATTATAGGTCTTTGATATTGGCAGGAATATGTTTATGCAAGTTACCTTGTTGGATTTGAAAGCACAGTGTGTAACTATTAAAAATGAGGTCTAATAAGCGATTTCTGATATCCTTGAGTCATAGAGATACAAAGGTGATCCAAAGTTCGCTGAGCTTGAGGAAAAAATAGCTGCCTTGAGTGACTGTAAATTCGCGGTGGGGAGTTTCAAGTGGTATAGATGTTATAAAGAGGCTGATTTTTCTGAAGCGGAAAAGGCTGCAAGGGAAGTTTTAGCTATTCCCATTTATCCAGAACTTACTAACCAGATGAAGGATTATGTGGCAGAGATAATTATATCTCATTTGAGTTGAACTAAGGGAAAATACGACATTCTAAGGGTAAATCGTTATAATGCTTTTTTTTAAGCAGTATTATGTTCTAAGGCCTTTCTTACCCAGAAGGCTGCGCATAGCATTGCGAAGAATTCATATTTCCGCAAGGCTAAAAAGAAACACGCAAGGTTGGCCCATTAATCCCAACGCAGCCAAATGGCCAAAGAACTGGTCGGGATGGCCACAGCAAAAGAGATTCGCCTTGGTATTGACACATGATGTGGATAGTAACATGGGCCAGAAGAAAAGCGAACCACTGGTTGCGATTGAAGAAAAGCTGGGATTCCGATCTTGTCTATTCTTTGTATCTGGGGATTATCAGGTCAGACCGGACTTTCGAGATTATTTAACCTCTAATGGATTTGAAGTTGGGATTCATGGTCTCAAACACGACGGCAGTTTGTACTCTTCTGAGAAGGTGTTTAAGAAACAGGCCCTTCGGATAAATCAATATCTCAAGGAATGGAATGCGGTGGGTTTCCGCTCTCCTTTTATGGAACGTGAGCTGGAATGGCTTCACGAGCTGAATATCGAATATGACAGTTCCACTTTCGATACGGACCCTTTTGAGCCTTATCCAGGTGGTGTAGAGATAATATTTCCCTTTTGGGTGCCCAGCGGTCAGGATGAAAAAGGCTATATAGAACTTCCCTACACACTTCCACAGGATTGGACGCTATTTATTCTGATGAGAGAAAAGGGCATCGAGCTGTGGAAAAAGAAGCTGGACTGGATTGTTGAGCAGGGAGGTATGGCTCTTGTGCTTACCCACCCTGATTACATGAATTTTAATACAAGGCGACCGCGGTTTTATGAGTATCCAGCCGAATATTATGAGGAGTTTCTGAATTACGTAAAGAGCAAATACGAAGGACAATATTGGCATGTATTACCAAAGGATATGGCGCGTTTTTGGGCAAAAAATCAAGTGAGTATCTAATTATAACGAAACTGATTGTCATATTGACATTTCAATATTATTTGATGCGCATACAGATACAACGATAAAAAGTTAAGGAAGGATCCGAAACTTATATGATCTTTTCAATACTATGAATCTTAACGAAGTAAAGCTTATCGACCCATTAGTCGATGCGAGGTGGGATGCGTTTGTTGAGAATCATCACTACGGCACTATCTATCAACATTCTTCTTGGATGAAAGTCCTTGCCCTTAGCTATGAGCATGCTA
>CAZRNB010000083.1:0-6769 GCA_964601355.1 uncultured Pirellulales bacterium | reverse complement strand
GTTTCACCATAGAAGATAAAGAGGGTAATATTCGTGCTGCTATTCCTTGCTTTATGATAAAGAGTAGATTAACGGGAACGAGAATCGTGTCGTTACCCTTTAGTTCTTACTGCGATCCCTTGGTGGATGATAGGGAGGATTTAGTTAAGTTATTGGACTATATAATTAAAAAAGCCGAAGATATGTCGGCATCCTATTATGAGCTTCGGGCTTTTAAGAGCCAGGATTTAATTAAGAACAACCGACTCACAGCACATAATTATCATAAAATTCATATTCTGGATATTGAGGGTGGCTTTGAAAAAGTAAGGCTAGGATTTCACAAAGATAGTATCGTTCCATGCGTGCATAAAGCGGAAAAGTTAGGCGTTACAGTAAGGCAGGCGTGCTCTGAACAGGATTTACAACAATATTATTTTTTACATGCAACTACGCGGAGAAGGCTTGGATTTCCGATTCAGCCGTATAGATTCTTTAAAAAAATGTGGGACTTGATGTATCCCAAGGGTTATTTTACTTTACTTTTAGCTGACCTGAGTAAAAGGACCATCGCTGGTCTCATTTTATTTAAATTCAAGGGTATTGTTTCTGCTGAGCATGAGGCATATAAGGTGAAATATTTAGATGCAAGACCCAACCATCTTCTTTTATTCAAGGCGATAGAGGTGGTTTGTTCCGAAGGATACAAATATTTTGACTTCGGCAAAACACCCCCCGAAAATCAGGGCTTACTTGATTTCAAAAAAAGATGGGGAGCGAAAATGTACGATCTTCCTTATTATTATTATCCGCAAGCGAAAGGAATGATGTCCTTAGAACAAAATGATTTAAAACATAAATTGTTAAGGTCTATGGGAAAAAACCTGCCGTTACCTTTGGCAAAGATTGTAGGGAAGATAGCGTACCATCATCTAGGTTAGGATGGCCATGAAAGCTGACATGTTATTGCAATGGTATCAGAAAAAAATATATTCTACCGATAATAGGGCGCAGTTCTATAAATTTTATGATGAAATTTAACGAGGTAAAAATTATTGATCCATTGAGCGATATAAGATGGGATGCGTTTGTTGAGAATCATCACTACGGCACAATCTATCAACATTCTTCTTGGATGAAAGTCCTTGCCCTTAGCTATGAGCATGCTAAGCCATTGTGTTTCACCATAGAAGATAAAGAGGGTAATATTCGTGCTGCTATTCCTTGCTTTATTGTTAAAAGTAAATTAACGGGAACGAGAATCGTGTCGTTACCCTTTAGTTCTTACTGTGATCCATTAGTGAATGATAGAGAAGATTTGGTAAAGTTATTGGACCGTATAATTAAAGAAGCCGAAGATATTTCAGCGTCCTATTATGAGCTTCGTGCTTTCAAAAATCAGGATTTAATTGGTAATAATCTGCTTAAACCCCATAATTACCATAAAACCCATGTTCTTGATATTACAGATGGATTTGAGAAAACAAAGAAATCATTTCATAAGAAATCCATTGTTAGCTCTGTAACGAAATCTCTAAGATCCATTGTCATAATCAAAGTGGGCTGCTCGGAAAAAGATTTAAAAAAATATTATTCCCTACATGCTATGACGAGGAGACAACTTGGATTTCCTATTCAGCCGTATAGATTCTTTAAAAAAATGTGGGACTTGATGTATCCCAAGGGTTATTTTACTCTCCTTTTAGCAGAGTTTAATCAAAGAACAATTGCAGGTGCCATTTTCTTTAAATATAAGGACACTGTTTCCTTTGAGCATAGCGCATCTGTTCAAAAATATCTTGGCTTAAGACCGAATAATCTTATCCTTTGGAAGGCGATAGAAATGGCGTGTTCAGAAGGATACCATTATTTTGATTTTGGAAAAACAACACCGGAAAATAAAGGTTTGCTGGATTTCAAAAGTAGATGGGGAGCTAAAATGTACGATGTTCCTTATTTTTACTATCCGCAAGTCAAAGGAATGATGTCATTAGAACAAAATGATTTAAAACATAAATTGTTAAGGTCTATGGGAAAACACATGCCGTTACCTCTGGCCAAAATTATGGGAAGGTTGGCTTATCGTCATTTAGGGTAGGTAAGCTAAGAAAATTTACGTACAGCTTAAAGTACAAACCATAAATACAAATCTTTTTAGAGAGAGGGTGTAATCTTATGTTGTTTAAGAAAGTGCTTTTGGTTCAGCCTAAGACACCTGGAGAGTGGTTAAGCGTTCGGCCTCCGGCCGGATTAGGGTATATTGCACAGGTTTTATATGAAAATGATATTGATTATGACGTTTTTGATATGCAACTGGGATATAGTCATAAGCAACTTTTTCGTAAGATCGCGGATTTTGAACCGGATCTTATCGGATTCAGCTTAGTGTCAATAGGATACAAACTTTCATACAGTTTAATTGAGAAGGTCAAGAAGCTGTTTCCTCATATTAAAATAATTTGTGGTGGTCCCCATGTTGGTATCTTAAAAGAGCAAGTTCTAAAGGATTGCCAAGCCATTGATTACGGGAATATCTATGAGGGCGAGGAAACGTTGATTGAGCTTTGCAATAGTACCCGCGATGCGATATTGATTAAGGGTTTAATTTCGAGAGATAATGGTAATCTAATCTATCCCGGAGATCGAAATTGGATATCTAATATCGACAGCATATCATTTCCGCGATATCATAAATTCGAGCTTCATAAGTATATCAATGAGATAGATATATTCTCGAGCAGAGGATGTCCCCAAAGATGTGTTTTCTGCCCAAACGCGCTGATAGCTCACGGTTACCGTGCAAGGAGTCCGGAAAATGTGGTTAATGAAGTGGAATATTGGTATGAGAAGGGTTATCGTCAATATAATTTTGATGATGATAATTTCAATCTCGATAAGGAACGGGTGTATAAGATATGTGACGAGATTGAAAGGCGAGGTTTAAAAAAACTTTATTTAAGATGCTCAAACGGCCTGCGTGCAGACAAGCTTGATCAAAATTTACTGGTACGGATGAAAGAGGTTGGATTTCAGTATATAGCAATTGCAGTAGATGCCGGTAATAATCGCATATTGAAGATGATACGTAAGGGAGAAACTATTGAACAGATTGAGCAAGCTGTGAAAGATGCTTGTGAGCTGGACTTCGATGTTAAGCTGCTATTTATCATCGGCCATCTGGGTGAAACGGTTGATGATATTAACGATTCGCTAAGGATCGCTAAAAAATATCCAATTACTCGAGTCCATTTTTATAATCTCATTCCATATCCAGGAACAGAAGTCTTTGAACAGATTTCCAGCAAAGGTTATTTTCTTATTAATCCAGGGCAGTATTTGAATGAAGTTTCAGATTTGGATTTAACACCCATTTTTGAAACTCCCGAATTACCAAGGCAAAAAAGAATTGAGCTGCTGAAAAAAGCACGGCTGGTTCAGAAAGAAGTGACGATAAAGGCTTGTAAAAGAATGTATAATCGCGTCCCTCTCGTTGGGCAGCTTATGGGTCAGTTCTTTAGCAGCGGCACCGTTCAAAGAATGTTTTTTGGTAACTTCATGTTTAGAAAATTGATCGAATACGCTCGCTATAAGAAAGCTGTTCACCATTAAGAGCCTATCCGAATAACCGGGTCATTATGAGGCCGAGCTAAAAGTTCGAGGACAAGGCGGCAGGTGAAAAAATGCCCGGAGGCGTGGTTGACGCCACGGTGAGGACATTTTTGGCCGACAACGCAGGCATCAAACTTTGCAGCCGGCCGCAATAGAGCGGGTTATTCGGATAGGCTCTAAGTCTGGCGTAGCTGAAAAAGCCGGCGTTTTCAGCGGCACTTAGCATATCAATAATATAAGGATTCTAAAGTAAGCGACCAAATCCTCAGTGTAGCTCACAAAGGGCGTTGTGAGTATGCTTCAGAAACATCCTGCCGACACTTCACTTTTTCTTTCCACAACGGGAATTTGCCCATTATCGGTTATTAGCAATCCTCTTTAAATAATTCCCAAAACTCGACCGCCATAGTAATATATATACTTATCGATGTGACCGTATTGCGCAGAGATACAAATAAGAGTATGAGAAATACGACATATAATAACGGTGCGGTCATTATAGGTGGTGACTTTCAGGGCCTGGGTATTGTGCATAACCTTGCAGGTCTTAATGTCCCCATTATCATGGTCGATCCGAACTTTTGTATCAGCAAATTTTCAAGGTATGTGCAAAGGTATTATAAATGTCCTGCCTTGACTAACATAGAGGCTTTTGTAGCTTTTTTAGAACGGTTGGCTATTGAGCAAAACCTACAAAATTGGGTCGTTTATCCAACGAGCGACGAGGCTGTATATATCCTTTCCAAGTACAAGGAACGTTTGAGTCGGTTCTATTTTGTGCCGACGCCCCAGTGGGAGATTACCAAATTTGCTTACGATAAAAAGCTCACCTATCAATTAGCCAGGAATCTGAACCTGCCGGTTCCCAGGACATTTTTCCCTCAGAATATCGATCAGTTAGCTGACGTAAATCTGGATTTTCCCGTTGTTCTTAAACCATCTATAAAAGACAAATTTTTTCCTGTTACACAGTTGAAGGCAATTCAGGCAAGCAACAAAGATGAGCTAATTCAAGCTTATAAATATATGGCCTCTATCATAGATAAGTCCGAGGTTATGGTGCAGGAATTGATCGCCGGCGGGGCGAATAATTTGTATTCGTTCTGTTCGCTTTTTAGTGACGGCAGGGTGAAAGCGAAAATAATGGCCAAAAGACAACGCCAGCACCCTATGGATTTCGGTCGAGCAACCACTTATGCCTTCACATGTAACGTTCCTGTATTGGAGGAGCTGTCGGTACGAATATTGAAAGAGATTGATTACTATGGCTTATCTGAAGTGGAATTTATGTACGATGACAAGGATAAAACTTATAAGCTGCTGGAAATGAACGCACGGACGTGGGGCTGGCATACGTTAGGCTCAAAAGCTGGCGTGAATTTCTCGGCTCTTTTATTTATGGATATGAATCATCAAGCGTCCCACGTCAATGGCTTTGAAGAAAACGTTAAATGGATAAGAATGTTGACTGATGTTCCTATCGTAATTTCGGAAATTCTCAAAAAGCGTTTGACGCTGGCTGATTATTTTAATTCTATCAGTGGCAAAAAGCAGTTCGCGGTTTTTTCTAAAAAAGACCCTCTGCCGGCCGTTATGGAGCTGCTTTTAGCACCGTATTTTTGGTATAAACGTGGTTTTTAAGGGAAATATGGTGAGTTTTGTTTATAGCATAATCTTGGCACTATTGATTTTAATTCCCTTAGCCCGAAAGTGGGAATTAAACCTTAAAATTGTTTCTATCAGCACCGTTGTCATCGGCCTGTTTGTTGGATTAGTCATAAGCATCGCTGATCAATTCTTCTATGTAACTTTACCGATAAAATTGATTAGCAGCTTTGTTTTAATTGTCTTAACCTCTGTATCGGCTTTATTGGTTCGTTTTTATCGTGACCCGGAAAGAGTTACGCCAAAAGGGCAAAATATAATCCTGTCGCCCGCCGATGGCTTAATCAAATACATTAAACATATCGAAAAAGGCGAAATTCCAATATCTTCTAAGGGTAGAGAGAAGGTAAAATTGTCGCTGCCGTTAACGGATATTTTCAAAGAAGGCAAAGGCTATTTAATTGGAATAGGAATGACTTTTTTGGATGTTCATGTCACAAGGGCTCCGACAGGAGGGAAGATAACTTATTTTGAGCATATTCCGGGGAGTTTTTTTTCTTTAAAAGGAGAGGATGCCCCTTATAGAAATGAGAGGGTGGTTGAGATTATTGAAAACGATAAATGCAAGGTCGGCTTTATTCAGATAGCCTCACGCATGGTCAGGCGAATCGTAGCGTTTGTGAAGCAGGGCGATGAATTAGCTTTAGGCCAGAGGGTGGGGATGATAAAATTCGGCTCGCAGGTTGATGTTGTGCTGCCGGAGCTGGATGGTTTAAAAATTAAGGTCACTATTGGTCAGCAGGTCTATGCCGGCCTATCGATAATCGCTCAGTTTTAATATTGTCATCCCCATGTAGTCGGGGATCCACTTCAAATTTCGACATTCCTTGTTCGTTATTCGATATTCATTTCCAATTCGTCATTCCTTTTTTGTTATTCAATATTCCATTCTCACTTCAACATTCCTTGTCTAGTCCCGAGCTTTGTCGAGGGATCGTTATTCAATATTCGATTTGCTATGTAGAAAATAGTGTATTTTGTCATTTCGAGCGAACCGAAGGTGAGTCGAGAAATCTGCTATTAGTAGATTTCTCCGCTTCGCGTCCCTTGGGGACGCTTCGGTCGAAATGACATTTGGCCTTTTCTACAAAGCATATTCGATTCCCGCTTAATCATTTCTTGTTCATCACTCGATATTCCCTCCGCGTCATTGCGAGCACCTGACCTGATTCTCAGGAGGCATGCGAAAGAAACTAAATTTCGGCAATGACGAGATAACATTTTTTAATTAAAGCGATTACAGAAAACATTATGTTAAATACAATTTTTTATTTTCTTGGGATATAGTATTCATAGTCCTTTTGATTAATCGAAAGGACTATATGCTAAAAACACATACATCTTTCTATACTTACACATCCAAAACATCTATCTTGTTCATCGTCAATAGTTCTTCGTCCCTCGTCCCTCGTCTGGCCGGCACAGCAGGGGTGCCGGATAAACATTGATTTTGTTAATAGAGGGGTGCATGTCACATTTATAGGTAAAGACAGGTTATTCTATTGCCTATTATCAC